>JAKFDH010000028.1:0-2781 GCA_036676245.1 Massilia sp.
GGCCCGCATGGCGCTGGCGGCCCGGCATTTTGGCTACCCGTGGGATGTGCTTCAGGTGGAGCAGTCGCTGCAGGCGCTGGTGCAGGCCCATGCCCAGGGTGCCTGGCGCGTGCGGCTGCTGCTGGATGCGCAGGGGCAGGCGCAGGCCGAGGCCCATGCGCTGGATCCCGGGCCGGCGCGTGTGCGCCTGCGCCTGGCCGAGCGCGCCATCCCGGAGGCGCACGATGAATTCGTGCGCTTCAAGACCACCCGGCGTGCCCACTACGACGCCTTTACCCCGGCCCAGCCGGGCGTGTTCGACACCCTGCTGTGGAATGCCGACGGCGAGATCACCGAGTGCACACGCGGCAATGTGGCGCTGCTGCTGGACGGCCGCTGGGTCACGCCGGCGCTGCGCTGCGGATTGCTGGGGGGCGTGGGGCGTGCCAATGCCTTGCGCGAAGGCCGTGTGGTCGAAGCCGTGGTTCGCCTGGAGGATCTGCCGCGGGTGCAGGCGCTGGCTTTTGTGAACAGCCTGCGCGGCTGGCTGGCGGCGGAACTGGAGCCGCGCACCGCATGATGTTCGCGTGGCGTCAGGCCGCCGGCGGCACGAGAATGGTGGGCGTTGCCGTGGCCGCCATGGCCGGGTAATCCCGGCTGAAATGCAGGCCGCGGCTTTCATGCCGGGCCTGGGCCGAACGAACAATCAGTTCGGCCGCCTGCACCAGGTTGCGCAGCTCCAGCAAATCGCGCGTGACATGGAAATGCGCGTAGTACTCCTGGATTTCGCCCTGCAGCAGTGTGATGCGGTGGGCGGCGCGCTCCAGGCGCTTGTTGGTCCGCACGATGCCCACGTAGTCCCACATGAAGCGGCGCAGCTCATCCCAGTTGTGTGAAATCACCACGGCCTCGTCGGCGTCGGTGACGCGGCTGTCGTCCCATTCGGGCAGGGCGGGCGCCCGGGGGAGCGGCGTTCGAACGATGTCCTGTGCCGCGGCGCGCGCAAACACCATGCATTCCACCAGCGAGTTGCTGGCCAGCCGGTTGGCGCCGTGCAGGCCGGTGCAGGCCGTCTCGCCAATCGCATACAGGCCGGGCAGGTCGGTGCGGCCGTCCAGGTCGGTCAGCACGCCGCCGCAGGTGTAGTGCGCTGCCGGCACCACGGGAATCGGCTGCTTCGAAATGTCGATGCCGAACTCCAGGCAGCGGGCGTAGATATTGGGGAAGTGCGCCAGGATGAAGGCCAGCGGCTCGTGTGAAATGTCCAGGTGCACGCAATCGAGGCCGTGCTTTTTCATCTCGAAGTCGATGGCGCGCGCCACCACATCGCGCGGCGCGAGTTCGGCGCGCTCATCGTGCAGGGGCATGAAGCGTGTGCCGCCCGCCGACTCGGGCAGCAGCAGGCGCCCGCCTTCGCCGCGCACCGCCTCGCTGATCAAAAACGATTTGGCATGCGGGTGGTACAGGCAGGTGGGATGGAACTGGATGAATTCCATGTTGGCCGCGCGGCAACCGGCGCGCCAGGCTGCCGCCACGCCGTCGCCGGTGGCGGTGTCGGGGTTGGTGGTGTACAGGTAGACCTTGCCGGCGCCCCCGGTGGCCAGGATGGTGTGCGGCGCGCTGAAGGTGAGCACCTTGTCGGTGGCTTCGTCCAGCGCATACAGGCCGAGGCAGCGATCGGGTTCGGCCGCCGAGGTGTGGCCCAGCTTGCGGGCGGTGATCAGGTCGACCAGCGTGTGGTTCTCAAACAGCGTGATGTTGGGCGTGCGGCGTACCTGCCCGATCAGCGTGCGCTGCACGGCGGCGCCGGTGGCGTCGGTCACATGCACGATGCGCCGGGCGCTGTGGCCGCCCTCGCGCGTCAGGTGCAGGCGACCGTTCTGGCCGTCCTCCTGCGAGAACGGCACGCCCATCTCCTGCAGCCAGGCAATGGTTTTCGGCGCGTTTTCCACCACAAAGCGGGTGGCGGCCGGATCCGACAGGCCCGCGCCCGCCACCAGGGTGTCGTCCACGTGCGAGTCAAAGCTGTCGTCCTCGGCCATCACGGCGGCAATGCCGCCCTGGGCCCAGCCGCTGGAGCCGTCGTTCATGGCGCGCTTGGTCAGCACGGCCACGCGGTGGGTGGGGGCCAGCTGCAGCGCGGCTGTCAGGCCGGCCAGGCCGCTGCCGACGACCAGCACATCAAACACATGTTGCACGGGGGCAGTTGAATCAGTCATGAAGAATGGATATCAGGCGGGGGTGTAGGCCAGGCGCACGTAAACCGGGGCAAAGGCTTCGGCCTGCGTGACTTCCAGCAGGCCTTCCTTGGACAATTCGAGCAGCGCGATGAAGGTCACGACCAGCACCGGCATGCCGCGCGTGGCATCAAACAGGTCTTCAAACTCGAGGAACTTGCGGCCCTGCAGCTTGCGCAGCACGATGCTCATGTGCTCGCGCACCGAGAGCTCTTCCCGGGAGATGACATGGTGCTGCACCAGGCGGGCGCGCTTGACAATGTCGCGCCAGGCCTCCTGCAGGTCGACCACGTTGACGTCGGGAAAGCGCGGCTGCAGCGACTGCTCTACATAGACCTGGGCGCGCAGGAAGTCGCGGCCAAATTGCGGCACCTCGTTGAGCTTGTGGGCGGCCAGCTTGATCTGCTCGTACTCGAGCAGGCGGCGTACCAGCTCGGCGCGCGGGTCTTCGGCTTCCTGGCCCTCGGCCACCTTTTTGGGCGGCAGCAGCATGCGCGACTTGATCTCGATCAGCATCGCGGCCATCAGCAGGTATTCGGCCGCCAGCTCCAGGTTGGTGGCGCGG
>JAKFDH010000029.1:0-80205 GCA_036676245.1 Massilia sp.
CGACGAACAGTGGTATCACCATATGCGGGAAGACGACCACGTCGCGCAACGGCAGTAAGGGCAGCGTCGTTTGCTCGGTTAATTTGGAAGTTGTCATGGCATACCTTATAGAAAGCGTGTTTTACAGATGTTGGCATTAAATGCCGAAACACAAGACCGGCTAAAGAAAGAAATGTTTTCTACAAGTGTTGAATCATTCATTGCTTGAAACAGATACAACCGGAATTAATCTAAAAGAATTATGAATTTTAAATAGAAAAGCCACCGCACAGCCGGGAGCTGCGAGTGGCTTTTCGATTGAAGCCTGATTCTTTTATTGAGGTAAATTGTACCGCCAAGAACTAGCGTCTCCTACCCCTTTTGTTGTGTGCGCGCGGCACAATCTCAGTTTTCGCCCGAAGCTTTCGCCGTTTCGCTGTAAATCAGTAAAGGTTTGGCCCCATTCGTGATCGTATTCTCATCGATGACCACTTTGACGACATTCTGCTGATTCGGCAACTCGTACATCACATCCAGCAAGGCGTGTTCGAGGATGGAACGCAGGCCGCGCGCGCCGGTTTTGCGCGCCAGTGCTTTACGGGCAATGGCGTGCATCGCGGCCGGGCGGATTTCCAGTTCCGCGCCTTCCATTTCGAGCAACTTCGAGTACTGCTTGATCAGCGCGTTCTTCGGCTCGACCAGGATCTGGATCAGCGCCTCTTCCGTCAGTTCGGACAGCGCGGCGACGACCGGCAGGCGGCCCACCAGTTCCGGGATCAGGCCGAACTTGATCAGGTCTTCCGGTTCGGCTTCGAGCAGCACGTCGGCGCTGGCGCGCTGGGACTGGCTCTTGACGCTGGCCGAGAAGCCGATGCCGCTCTTTTCGGAGCGGTTCTGGATGATCTTGACCAGGCCGTCGAAAGCGCCGCCGCAGATGAACATGATGTTGGTCGTGTCGATCTGGACGAAGTCCTGGTTCGGGTGCTTGCGCCCGCCCTGCGGCGGCACCGAGGCCATGGTGCCCTCGATCAGCTTGAGCAGCGCCTGCTGCACGCCCTCGCCCGACACGTCGCGCGTGATCGACGGGTTATCGGACTTGCGCGAGATCTTGTCGATCTCGTCGATGTAGACGATGCCGCGCTGGGCCTTTTCGACTTCGTAATTGCAGCTTTGCAGCAGCTTCTGGATGATGTTCTCGACGTCTTCGCCGACATAGCCGGCTTCGGTCAGGGTGGTCGCATCGGCGATCACGAAGGGCACATTGAGCATGCGCGCCAGGGTCTGGGCCAGCAGGGTCTTGCCGGAGCCGGTTGGCCCGACCAGCAGGATGTTGCTCTTGGCAAGTTCGACGTCGTCTTTCTTGCCCAGGTGTTTGAGGCGCTTGTAGTGGTTGTACACGGCCACCGACAGGATGCGCTTGGCCGTCTGCTGGCCGATCACGTACTGGTTCAGCAGGTCGCAGATCTCGCTCGGGGTCGGCAAGTCGGACTTGGCGCCGCCGGCGACCGCTTCGACGTTCGAGGTCTCGTCGCGGATGATGTCGTTGCACAGGTCGATACACTCGTCGCAGATGAACACCGACGGTCCCGCGATGAGCTTCTTCACCTCATGCTGGCTCTTGCCGCAGAACGAGCAATAGAGGAGTTTTTCGCCGCTGGAGGATTTTTTGTCTGACATGGGCTGGTTTCGATTCGATGACTTAGGGATTGCTGTAAATATAACGCTAATGCGGACGCGCAACAAACGAGCGCGCGCCTACCATGCTACCCGAAATAAAAACGAAACGCCCGAACGTTGTAGCGCCCGGGCGTTTTTTTCAGCAACAGGATGCTAAATGATTAACCCGCATCAGGCTCGGCTGATCAAGACTTTGTCGATCAGTCCATATTCCGCAGCTTCGTCGCCCGACATGAAGCGATCGCGGTCCGTATCCTTGTGGATCTGTTCCATCGTCTTGCCGGTGTTGTCCGCCAGGATCTTGTTCAGGCGCTCGCGCAGGTACAGGATTTCCTTGGCCTGGATTTCGATGTCCGAGGCCTGGCCTTGCGAGCCGCCCGAGGGCTGGTGAATCATGATGCGCGAGTTCGGCAGCGAGAAACGCTTGCCCTTCGCCCCCGCCGACAGCAGGAAGGCGCCCATCGAGGCGGCCATGCCCGTGCACAGCGTGGAAACGTCCGGCTTGATGAAATTCATCGTGTCGAAGATCGCCAGGCCGGCCGAGACCGAGCCACCAGGCGAGTTGATGTAGAGCGAAATGTCCTTGTCCGGATTTTCGCTCTCCAGGAACAGCAGCTGGGCCACGATCAGGTTGGCCATCTGGTCGTTGACAGGGCCGACCAGGAAAATCACGCGTTCCTTCAGCAGGCGCGAGTAAATATCATAGGCGCGCTCACCGCGGCCGCTCTGCTCGACAACCATCGGCACGAGGCCGAGTGCTTGTGTGTCCAATGCCGGATTATGGTTCATACCTGTCTTTTCCTTTGTAAGGAGCTTGAAGCGAGCTTACCGCTTGCTCAAGCTTGTGCGTTGCTTCCCATCAATTCATCGAAGGCCACCGGCTTGGCCGTGACTTTCGCTTTACCGAGCACATAGTTGACGACGTTTTCTTCCAATACAAGGGCTTCGACTTCCGACAGGCGGCGACGGTCGCTGTAGTAGTACTTCAGCACTTCCTTCGGATCTTCGTAGCTTTGGGCGAAATCTTCGATCTGGGCCTTGACCTGCTCGGCGGTTGCCTGCAGCTTGTTGTCGGCGACCAGCTGCGACAGGATCAGGCCCAGGCGCACGCGGCGCTCGGCCTTGGTGGCGAACAGTTCGGTCGGGAATGGCGTGTTCTTGACATCCATGCCACGCTGCGCCATGTCCTGGCGGGTCATTTCGGCCAGGCGCTCGGCGTCCTGGGCGATCATGACTTTCGGCACTTCCATCTCGGTGACCTTGACCAGGGCATCCATCACGGCTTCCTTGTTGCGGGCCTTGACGCGGCCGGCGACTTCGCGCTCGAGGTTGACCTTGATGTCGGCGCGCATCTTGTCCAGGTCGCCGTCTTCCATGCCCAGCGATTTGGCGAATTCAGCATCGACTTCCGGCAGGTGCGCCCATTCCAGCTGTTTCAGGGTGATCGTGAACTCGGCGGTTTTGCCTGCCACGTCCTTGCCGTGGTAATCCTCAGGGAAAGCCAGCGGGAAGGTCTTGCTTTCGCCGGTCTTCAGGCCGATGGTGGCCGCTTCGAACTCAGGCAGCATGCGGCCTTCGCCGAGCACGAAGGCATAGTCGTCGGCCTTGCCGCCGGCGAATTCGACACCGTCGATGACGCCGACGAAGTCGACCGTCACGCGGTCGCCGTTGGCGGCAACCGGCGCGCCGCCGTCGCCGTGTTCGCCGGCTTCGCCCTTGGTGTGGTAGTGCACGCGCTGCTTGCGCAGGATGTCGATGGTCTTGTCGATCTCGGCATCCGACACTTCGGCGGCGGTGGTGTCGATCTCGACAGCCGACAGGTCGCCGATCACGACTTCAGGGTACACCTCGAAGGTCGCATCGAAGCTCAGCACGCCTTCTGGCGCGTCATCTTTTGGGGTGATGTTCGGGTAGCCGGCAACGCGCAGCTGGTTCTCGTTGGCGGCGTTGTTGAACGCGCGGCCCACTTTGTCGTTCAGCACGTCGGATTCGATCTGGTAGCCGTATTGCTGGGCGACCATCTTCATAGGAACCTTGCCTGGGCGGAAGCCCGGCGCCTTGGCCGTTTTGGCCTGTTGCTTCAAGCGCTTTTCAACTTCCGTACGGACGTCAGTCAGCGGAAAAGAGATCGTCATGCGACGTTCGAGTTTGCCCAGGGTTTCGACTGCAGTTGCCATTGTAAAAATCGTCCAAAAAATGAAATTAAATTCGTGGTGCGAGGAGGGGGACTCGAACCCCCACACCATTGCTGGCGTCAGGACCTAAACCTGGTGCGTCTACCAATTTCGCCATCCTCGCGGTATCGCACTCAACCCGCAGTGCCTTGTGCAGCCCACTTTCATCGCCAACAAAAAACAAAGGGCGCCCGACAGTGAAACCGGCCGCCCTCACCTGCCTTTGTTAGGGGCTACAACTTCAACCCGACATTCTAATGGATTTTCTGACACCATAGGGCGAAATTTGCTTGTGCTATCATTTGAAAACGTTTTCACAACATCTTCCCATGCCCACGAAAAACATCCGCAAGCTCGGCCTGATGGCGATCACCTGGCCGATCTTCGTCGAACAGCTGTCCCACATCCTGCCCGGCATCATCGACACCTTCATGGTCAGCCATCTTGGCGACAATGCCGTGGCCGGGCTGGCGGTGGCCAGCCAGATCGTCACCTTCTTCGTGATCCTGTTCTCCTTCGTCGGCGTGGGCGCCGCGGTTGTTTTGACACACTTCCTGGGTGCGGGCGACCGCGACGGCGCCGAACGGGTGGCGGCCACCGCGATCGGCGTCAACTTCTGGCTCGGCGTGATCGTCAGCCTGCTGGTATGGGCGTTCGCGCCCCAGATGCTGCAACTGCTGCACCTGCCGCCGGCCCTGATGCCCTTCGCCCAGCCCTTCCTGGCGCTGATGGGCGGCACCCTGTTCCTCGAGGCGCTCAACATCGCCTTCGGCGCCACCCTGCGCGCCCACGGCCACATGCGCGAAGTGATGTTCATCGCGGTCGGCATGAATGTGCTCAACATCGGCCTGAACTTCGTGCTGATCTTCGGCATGTTCGGCTTTCCGCAGCTGGGCGTGGTCGGCGCGGCGCTGTCGACCGTCATCAGCCGCTTCCTGGCCAGCATCGCGCTCGGCTGGCTGCTGCGGCGCCAGCTCAAGCTGCACCTGCGGATCCGCTCGGTGCTGGCGGTGTCGGGCGACACCCTGAAGCGCATCCTCAATATCGGCGTGCCGGCGGCCGGGGAAAACCTGTGCTGGTGGCTCAGCTACATGGTGATCACCTATTTCGTCGGCCAGATGGGCGTGACCGCGCTGGCCACCTTCTCGTACGCGATGCAGCTGTCGATGATCATGATGATGCTGGGGATCTCGATCGGCATCGCGACCGAGATCATGATCGGCCACATGGTCGGCGCCGGCGATTTCGACGCGGCTTACCGCCAGCTGTTGCGCAGCCTGCGGGTCGGGCTCGCGGTCACGGTCGGCATGACCTGCGCGGTGGTGCTGGCGGCGCGTCCGCTGTTCGCGATGTTTACCGCCAATCAGGAGATCGTGGCCGGCGGCGCGGCCCTGCTGATGCTGAGCCTTGCGCTGGAGCCGGGGCGCACCTTCAACCTGGTCGTCATCAATTCGCTGCGCGCGACCGGCGACGCGCGCTTCCCGGTGCTGATGGGGATGTGCTCGATGTGGGGCGTGGCGGTGCCGCTCGCGTGGCTGCTCGGGCTGCACTGGGGCTGGGGATTGATGGGGGTGTGGGTCGCGTTCACCTGCGACGAATGGGTGCGCGGGATCGCCATGTACCGGCGCTGGAAAAGCCGGGTGTGGGAGAAGCATGCGCGCGCGGTGCGCGCGCATGTGGCGGTGGAGCCAACGTGATATCCGCCTGCTCCGCCGCTACATCATCCGCGTCGTCGGATTGAGCATCGGATTCATGTCATAAGCCTCGGCCGGCTTGGTCACCTTGAACCACGCCGCATACAGCGCCGGCAGGAACAGCAAGGTCAGCGCCGTCGCCACCACCAGCCCGCCCATGATGGCCACCGCCATCGGCCCCCAGAACACGGAGCGCGACAGCGGGATCATCGCCAGCGCCGCCGCCGCCGCGGTCAGGATGATCGGCCGGCAGCGCCGCACCGCGGCCTCGATCACCGCGTTCCACGGCTCGACCCCGTTCCCGATGTCCTGCTCGATCTGGTCCACCAGGATCACCGAGTTACGGATGATCATGCCGAACAGCGCGATCACGCCCAGTTGCGCGACGAAGCCGAACGGCCGGTCGAGGATCAGCAGCGCCATCGCCGCGCCGGCCACGCCCAGCGGCCCGGTCAGGAACACCATCAGCGAGCGCGAGAAGCTGTGCAGCTGCAGCATCAGCAAGGTGAACACGATGAAGATCACCAGCGGCACATTGGCCGCGATCGACTGCTCCGCCGCTTTCGAATCGGCGGCCGCGCCGGCGATCGAGATCTTGTAGCCGGCCGGCAGCTTGGCCTGCAGCGGCGCCAGCTTCTCATTGATCTGGGTCGACACGGTCGGCCCCTGGATGCCGTCGATCACGTCGGACTGCACGGTGATCGCCCATTCGCGCCCCTCGCGCCACACCACGCCCGGCTCCCACACGAAGTGCGGGCGCGCGATCTGCGAAATGGTCACCGAGCGGCCGGACGGCGTCGGGATGTTGGTGTCGTTGAGCACAGCGATCGTCGAGCGCTCATCGACCGGCTGGCGCACCACGATGTCGATCAGCCGGTTCTCTTCGCGGAACTGGCCGATCGTCGTCCCCGACAGGATCGTGTTCGCGGCCCGCATCACCGTTTGCGAAGTGACGCCGAGCGCGCGCAGCTTGTCCTGGTCGAGGTCCAGGCGCAGCACCTTGATCGATTCGTTCCAGTTGTCGTTCACGCCCATCGCATTCGGGTTGGCGCGCATGATGTCCTTGACCTGGTCGGCCAGGCCGCGCACGGTCGCAATTTCAGGCCCGCTGACGCGGAACTGCACCGGGTACGGCACTGGCGGCCCGTTCGGCAGCAGCTTGACGCGCCCGCGCACTTCCGGGAAATCGGTCTTGAACATGGCGATAATTTTCAGGCGCAGCGCCTCGCGGCTGGCCAGGTCCTTGGGCAGCACGACGATCTGCGACACGTTCGTCTGCGGGAAGATCTGGTCGAGCGGCAGGTAGAAGCGCGGGCTGCCGGTGCCGACATAGCTGGTCACGCTTTCGACGTTCGGCTGCTTGCGGATCAAGGCTTCGAACTTCTTGACCTGGGCTTCGTTGGCGGAGAACGCGGTCCCCTCCGGCATCCACATCTCGACCATCAGCTCCGGCCGGCTCGAATCGGGGAAGAACTGCTTCTCGATGAAATTAAAGCCGAACACGCCCAAACCGAAAGCGGCCATGCTCAGTACGATAGTGGTCTTGCGCCAGTCCACGCACCAGGTGACGATGCGGCGGAAGCGCTGGAAGCCCGGCGTGTCGAACATGTCATGCTCGTTCTGGCCCGGCGCGTGCGGCTTCACCTTGAGCATCAGGAAACCGATGTAGGGGGTAAACATCACCGCCACCAGCCAGGAAATGAGCAGGGCCAGGGCATTGACCGAGAACATCGAGAAGGTGTACTCGCCGGCGGCCGACTTGGCCAGGCCGATCGGCAGGAAGCCGGCCGCCGTGATCAGGGTACCGGTCAGCATCGGCATCGCCGTCGAGGTGTAGGCGAAGGTGGCCGCCTCGAAGCGCGACAAGCCCTCCTCCATTTTGCGCACCATCATTTCGACGGCGATGATGGCGTCGTCGACCAGCAGGCCGAGCGCGATGATCAGCGCGCCCAGCGAAATCTTGTGCAGGTCGATGCTGAGCATGCTCATGAACAGGAAGGTAATCGCCAGCACCAGCGGGATCGTCAGCGCGACCACCAGGCCGGGGCGCATGTCCAGGCGCAGCGGCTTGGTGTGCAGGCCGAGCGCGACGAAGCTCACCGCCAGCACGATCAGCACCGCCTCGATCAGGGTGTTGATGAATTCGCCCACCGAGGCGGTGACGGCGCGCGGCTGATCCGACACGCGATGCAGCTCGATCCCGACCGGCAGCTTGGCCTTGATGCCGGCCACGGTCGACTCCAGGCCCTTGCCCATCACGATGATGTTGCCGCCCTTCTCCATCGACACGCCCAGGCCGATCACTTCCTTGCCGTTAAAGCGCATCTTGTCGTTCGGCGGGTCCTTGTATTCGCGCTTGATGGTGGCGAAGTCGCCGAGGCGGAAGGTGGTGCCGCCGGCGCGCAGCTCGAGTTCCTCGAGGTCCTTGACGGTCATCAGGGCGCCGGTTACGCGCACCTGCAGGTTGTCGGTCGGCGTGACGATCACGCCGGTCGATTCGACCGAGTTCTGGGTCGTGATCTGGTTGACGATGGCCTCGAACGGCACGCCGAGCTGGGCGAACTTCTTGTGCGAGAACTCGATGTTGAGCTTTTCGTCCTGCACGCCGAACAGTTCGACCTTGGCCACCAGCGGCACCCGCAGCAGCTGCTGGCGCACGAAGTCGGCGTAGTCTTTCATCTCGGCGTAGGTGAAGCCGTCGCCGCTGAGGGCGAAGATGGAGCCGTAGGTGTCGCCGAATTCGTCGTTGAAGAAGGGCCCGATGACGCCCTGCGGCAGGGTGCCGCGGATGTCGCCGATCTTCTTGCGCACCTGGTACCACGAGGCGGCTGTCTCGTGCGGCGGCGTCGATTCGCGCAGCTGCAGGATGATCAGCGCTTCGCCCGGCTTGGAATAGCTGCGGATCTTGTCGATGTACGGCGTTTCCTGCAGCTTGCGTTCGAGCTTGTCGGTCACCTGTTCGGCCACCTGCACCGCCGTCGCGCCCGGCCAGATCACGCGCACGACCATCGCGCGGAAGGTGAACGGCGGATCTTCATCCTGGCCCAGATTGCTGTAGCTGAGGATGCCGCCGATGAGCAGCGCCGCCATCAGGTAGCGGGTCAGTGGAATGTGTTCGAGCGCCCAGCGGGAGAGATTGAATCCCTTCATTTGGCGGCCCCGGCCGGGGTGGCTGCCGCCGTTGCGGCGCGCGGCGCGGCGGGCGCCGCCACTGCAGGCGTTTCTTGGAGGATGCTGACCTTCTGGCCGTTCTTGAGCAGGTTGACGCCCGCCGTGACGATGGTCTGGCCGGTCTTGACGCCGCCCACCAGCACCACCTCGTTGCCGCTGGTGCCGCCCACCTGGACCGGCGCCAGGCGCACCGCGCCGTTTTCGACGACCCACACCGAGGTCGCGGCTTTTTCATAGAACAGCGCCGTCAGCGGCACCTTGATCTGCGGCACCGGCGCCTTCGACGCGAACTGCACCAGCGCCGTCATGCCCAGCTTGACGTCGCTGCCGGCGTCGGGAATCGACACGCGCACCGGATAGGTGCGGGTCTGCGGGTCGGCCACCGGCGAGATCTCGCGGATCTTGCCGGCGATCGCCACGTCCGGCGCGGCCCACAGGCGCACCGTCACATCGGCGACCTGGCGCAAGGTTTCAACCTTGTCTTCCGGCAGGCCGATGACGATTTCCTTTTCATTGGTCTTGGCCACCCGCACCACCGGCGTGCCGGGGGCGACCACCTGGCCGACCTCGGCGTCGACCGCCGTGACCACGCCGTCGATATCGGCCACCAGGGTCGCATAGTCGGCCTGGTTGGACTGGCCGAAGTAGGCAGCCTGGGCCGCATCGACATTCGCCTGGGCCGCGGTGAAGGCGGACAGCTTGGCGTCGAGCACGGCCTGGCTGACGAAATTCTTGACGCGCAGCTCCTGGTAGCGCTTCAGCTCCGCCTTGGCCAGGTCGCGCGTCGTCTCGGCGGCGCGCAGGCCCGCTTTCGAAGCCGCCTGCGACAGGCGCAAGTCCTGCGGGTCGAGCTGCATCAGCACCTGGCCGCGTTTGACGACGGTGCCGGTATCGACCTTGCGTGCCGTGATCTTGCCCGCCACGCGGAAGCCAAGGCGCGATTCGACGCGGGCCCGCACTTCGCCTGGGAACTCGGCATTGATCGCAATGTCGTCGGCACTGAGCACGATCGCGCGCACCGGCCGGATATCCTCCGCCTTCGGCGCCGGGTCGGAGCATCCCGCCAGCAGCAAGGACAAGGCAAATAGTCCGGTGAACGAAACGGGAACGGTACGGCGCAGGATTTTCGGGGCGAACACGGGGTTTTCCTTTACTATGCGGTGGGCATCACCATGGCGTTTTCGGCCATGGCCGTGATGCTACTACTTTTGGCAATAAACGGATAACTGACTTTCTGGTTAGTAATTATAAACGCGCAAATACACTTTGCAAATGACTTTCACGTCATTTATTTTCACCGCTCATGCCAGTCGATCATTACGAAAATTTTCCTGTAGCATCTTTCCTGTTACCGAAGCGGCTGGTCCCCGCCGTCGAAGCCATTTACGCCTTCGCCCGCAGCGCGGACGACCTGGCCGACGAAGGCGACGCGGCGCCGGCCGAACGGCTGGCCGCGCTGGCGGCGTATGCGGCGGCGCTGGACTCGATCGAGCGCGGCGAAGCGCAGGCCGAGCCGATGTTCGCGCGCCTGGCCGCCGTCATCGCCCAGTACCGGCTGCCGCTGCGGCCCTTCCGCGACCTGCTGTCGGCTTTCAGCCAGGACATCGGCACCACCCGCTACGACAGCTACGCCCTGCTGCTCGACTACTGCCGCCGTTCGGCCAATCCGGTCGGCACCCTGATGCTGTGCCTGTATGGCGCGGCTGACGAGCGCAACATCGCGGATTCGGACGCGATCTGCTCGGCCCTGCAAGTCATCAACTTCCTGCAGGACGTGGCGATCGACCGCCAGAAGGACCGGATCTATATTCCGCTCGAAGACCTGGCGCGCTTCCAGGTGGCGCCGGCCCAGCTCGACGCCGCCGAGGCCGACCACCGCTGGCGCGCCCTGATGGCGTTCGAAGTCAAGCGCGCGCGCGCGCTGATGCTGGGCGGGGCGCCGCTGGCCAGGCGCCTGCCTGGGCGCATCGGCTGGGAGCTGCGGCTGGTGGTGCAAGGCGGGCTGCGCATCCTCGAGGCGATCGAACGCAACGAGTATGACGTGTTCCGGCGCCGGCCGGTGCTCGGCTGGCGCGACTGGATCGCGATCGCCGTCCGGGCGGTCCGGATGTGATGGCGCAGGCAAATCCCGGACTTGAACCGGCGTCGTCCCGGCGAAGGCAGCCAAAAATTGCTGAACCGGCCCCTCCACCGATGGCATCGGCTATAGAATAGCGGCTTCGATGCGCCACCCATTGCTTTTTTGACTATGTCTCCAGACGAATACTGCCAACAAAAAACTGTCCAGAGCGGCTCGAGTTTCTATTACAGCTTCCTGTTCCTGCCGCCCGAGCGGCGCCGCGCGATCACCGCGCTGTACGCCTTTTGCCGCGAAGTCGACGACACCGTCGACGAATGCACCGACCAGTCGATCGCGCGCATCAAGCTGGCCTGGTGGCGCAACGAAGTGGCCGCCACCTACAACGGCGCCCCGACCCACCCGGTGATGCAGGCGCTGCAGCCGCACCTGGCGGTGTACCAGCTTGAACAGAAGCACATGCAGGCGATCATCGACGGCATGGAAATGGACCTCGACCAGACCCGCTACCTCGATTACCCGGCCATGCAGCGCTACTGCTGGCATGTGGCGAGCGTGGTTGGCATCCTGTCGGCCAGCATCTTCGGCGCCGGCAATCCGAAAACGCTCGAGTATGCCGAGAAACTGGGCCTGGCCTTCCAGCTGACCAATATCATCCGCGACGTCGGCGAAGATGCGCGCAAGGGCCGCATCTACCTGCCGGTCAATGAGCTGCAGCAGTTCAACGTGACCGCGGCGGACTTGCTCAATGCGCGCCACAGCGACAAGTTCGAGAACCTGATGCGATTCCAGGTGGCGCGCGCGCACAAGGTCTACGACGAAGCGTTCGCCCTGCTGCCGAAGGAAGACCGGCGCGCCCAGCGCCCGGGCCTGATGATGGCCGCCATCTACCGCACCGTGCTCGACGAGATCGAACGCGATGGCTACCACGTGCTGAACCAGCGCATCTCGCTGACGCCGCTGCGCAAGCTGTGGCTGGCGTGGAAGACGTATGTTCGCGGCTGAACGAATTCGGCGATGTAGGCAAAACCGCGCCCTCCTCAACGTCGTCCCTGCGAAGGCAGGGACCCATACTGAGCATATTCAGCATGGGTCCCTGCCTACGCAGGGACGACGTTGGTAAGTGTTGTTGTGATCATCCCATGACGATTTCTATGCCACCAAAAGGTCCCTCGGTCGCCGTCATCGGCAGCGGCTGGGCCGGTTGCGCCGCCGCCGTCGAACTGGCGCAGGCCGGCTGCAAGGTAACGCTGTTCGAAGCGGCGCGCAGCCTCGGCGGGCGCGCGCGCGGCGTCGAACTGCATGGCCGCATGCTCGACAACGGCCAGCACATCCTGCTCGGCGCCTACCGCGACACGCTGGCCCTGATGAAGAAGGTCGGCGTCGATCCCGCCTCCGCCTTCCTCAACCTGCCGCTGCAGATGCGCTATCCGGCCGGCAGCGGCATGGACTTCGTGGCCCCGCGCCTGCCCGCCCCGCTGCACCTGGCGCTGGCCCTGCTGCGCGCGCGCGGCCTGCAGCGCGCCGACAAGATGGCCCTGGCCCGTTTCTCGACCAGCGCGCGCTGGATGGACTGGACGCTGTACAAGGACTGCAGCGTCCTCGAACTGCTCGACCGTTTCGACCAGACCGAACGGCTGGTGCAGCTGATGTGGCGCCCGCTGTGCCTGGCCGCGCTGAATACGCCGCCGGAACGTGCCTCGGCCCAGGTATTCCTGAACGTGATGCGCGACAGCCTGGGCGCGAAGCGGCGCCACGCCTCCGACATGCTGCTGCCGCGGTGCGACCTGGGCAGCCTGTTCCCGGCGGCCGCCGCCGGCTACGTCGGCCACCACGGCGGCAGCGTGCGCATCGGCGCCAAGGTCGAATCGATCAGCCGCATCGGCGGGCGCTGGCAGGTCGGCGCCACCGGCAATGCGGTCGGCGGCAGTTGGACCCTGGCGGCCGATGCGGTCGTCATCGCCGGCGGCGCCCAGGCCGCCGCGCACCTGCTCCAAGGCGTGCCGGCGGCGGCGGCGGTGGCGGCCCAGCTGGACGGCTTCGAATACGAAGCGATCAGCACCTGCTACCTGCAGTATGAACCGGAAGTGCGCCTCGGCCAGCCCTTCCACGCGCTGATCGACGATCCGGCGGCGGGGCAATGGGGCCAGTTCGTGTTCGACCGCGGCCAGCTCGACCCGGCCCAGGCCGGGCTGCTGGCGGTCGTCATCAGCGCGTCCGGCGAGGCCGCGGCCCTGGGCCAGGCGGCGCTGGCGCAGCAGGTGGCGGTGCAGCTGGCGCGCGTGTTCGGCCGTCCGGAGCTGGGCCATCCCGAATGGACGCAGGTGATCACCGAGAAGCGCGCGACCTTCGCCTGCACGCCCGGACTGAAGCGCCCGGGGAACCGCAGCGGCGTGCCGGGCCTGGTGCTGGCCGGCGACTACACCGCCAGCGACTACCCCGCCACGCTGGAGACGGCCGTGCGCAGCGGCATCGGCGCCGCGCAGCTGGTCTTGCGCAGCGGCGACTGACGGTTATCCCTGCCTATGGCCGCCTGCCCCTTCGAAAATGCAGCCTGTCGCACACCGATGGTTCCCAGGGAAGCGTTTGGGTACAGTAGCACCATCGTAAAAAGCATGGCAAAGGCAGGAAAAATGGACATTACCCTCGGATTTCGCGCATTGGCGGTACTGGCATTTGTTGCTTTAAGCACAATCGCGATCCTGAAACCGGAAGTTATCAGCGGCGCCCCGGCGTCCGGATCGGCGACCCTGCAGTCGGTCGTGGCGCTGAGCCGCGGCTGATTCGGGCAACGACGCAGCAACGGAGCAGCATGATGGGCAAAAACGACTACCTCGACGCCTTGAAACGGGCCATGGCCGGCATTTCGGCCGAAGCCCAGGCCAAGACCCTGGCCTACTACGAACAGCGTTTCATCGACGGCGCAGCCGCGGGCATGAGCGAGGAAGAGGTCGCGAAAGACCTGGACGATCCGAAGAAGATCGCCATGACGCTGCGCGCCAACACCCACATGGACGCCTTCACGCAAAAGAAGAACCCGGCCAACGCGGTGCGCATGCTGGTGTCCGCGCTCGGCCTGGCGATTTTCAACCTGTTCATGGTGGTGCCGGCGATGGTGTATGCCTCGCTGCTGGCGACGGTGTATGCCTGCGCGCTGGCGTTCTACCTGTTCGGCGTGGCGGTCGCCGCGGTCTCCCTGTCCGGCACCAACACGGTCACCATCAAGAGCCCGGTCGAGAAATGGGCGATCGAACACGACGCCGGCGAACGCATCGGCCAGCGGCAGACCCGGATCTCGATCAGCGAACAGGGCATCAACGTCTACCAGGACAAGGGCCAGGAAACGGAAGCCGACCGCGCCGCCGCGGCGGCCGCTGCCGAGGAACAGGGCGACCCCGACAATACCCGTTCGGAACGCGTGATCCGGCGCGCCGAAGCGGTCGCCGAACGCGGCATCGTCATCTCGAACGACCTCGATGCCGCCTCGCGCAGCAGCCAGGTCCTGTTCGGCTTCGGCATGGTACTGGGCGGCATCGCCCTGTTCCTGCTCAGCCTGGTGATCACGAAATATACCTTCATCGGCATCCGGCGCTATATCGACATGAACATTTCCCTGCTCAAGGGTCATTGAACAGGGACCAGGAAATCTATGCGTACCTTAATAAAAGTCGCGTTCGCGCTGTTCGGCCTTGCCCTGCTGCTGATCGGCATGGGTTACAGCGTGCTGCGCGCCCACGGCAACAGCGGTCCGCTCGACCCGCGCGAGCGGATGGTGGAGACGGACACGCGCAAGGTCGGCACCGGCATCGACACGGTGGAACTGCGCGGCCCGATCGACCTGACCTTGCGCCAGGGCGCGGTGGCCTCGATGGTGGTGCGCGGCGAACAGCGCCTGCTGGGCAAGGTTGAAACGACCCAGGAAGGATCGATCCTGTTCATCGGCACCAAGGGCATGCTGCTGCACCATCGCCAGCCGCTGCAAGTGACGCTGGTGCTGCCTTCGGTATCGACCGTGCGCATCCACGGCACCGGCGAGAGCACGATCAACGGCTTCTCGGGCGACAAGCTGCATGTGCAGTTGATGGGTTCGGGGAACGTCAAGTTCAATGGCCGCTTCCGCGACGTCCACGCCGGCGTGTATGGCAGCGGCGAGATGGAACTGAACGGCGGCAGCAGCGAGAAGGTGGTCGTCGAGCTCGATGGTTCGGGACAGATGACGGTGGTTGGCAGCTGCAAGGAATTCAAGGCCGAACAGAACGGCTCGGGCGACCTGGATGCGGAGCATCTGAGCGCGGACGAGGCCAAGGTCAGCTTGCGCGGTTCCGGGACATCGGTGATCCAAGCGCACAAGGTGGCGGAAGTGAACCTGCGCGGCACGGGCGAAGTGAGCGTCTACGGCAGCCCCGATATCCGCACGATCACCCGCACGGGGACGGGTGAGGTCAACTTCAAGCAATAACGCTAAGCGGAATCTCCGAAGTCGCGGATACAAAACTTAGTACACACTAGCCAACGTCATCCCTGCGAAGGCAGGGATCCATACTGACTATGCTCTGTGGTGTGGTTGAAGGATGCGTCGGCTCGGATCAACCTCAGCATGGATTCCGAATCGTCGGACCGCTGCCTTCGCAGGAATGACCTTGGTTATCGTTTATTAGCTCGCCGATTCGCGACTACGGGAAAGCCAGTCCAGCACCCCGCGTGCTGCGGCACGGCCGCTGGCGAAACATGCGGTTAATAGGTAGCCGCCGGTCGGCGCCTCCCAGTCCACCATCTCCCCCGCCACGAATACCCCCGGCAGCGCGCGCAACATGGCGCTGGCCGGGTCGATCGCGTCGAAGCGCACCCCGCCCGCGCTGCTGATCGCCTCGTCGATCGGGCGCGGCGCGCGCAGCACCAGCGGCAGGCGCTTGATCGCCGCCGCCAGCCGCTCACCATCGCCAAACTCGTCCTTCGACAGGCATTCCCGCAGCAGTCCCGACTTGACGCCTTTGATCCCCAGCCGGCTTTGCAGGTGGCTCGCCATCGACCGCGCGCCGCGCGGGCGCAGCACTTCGTTGCGCACCTTTTGCTCGCTGAAGTCGGGCAGCAGGTCGAGGTAAATGGTCGCCGTTCCGGCAGCCTCGATCTGGGCGCGCAGGTCGGCCGACAGGGCATACACCAGGCTCCCCTCGACGCCGCTCGCGGTGACCACGAACTGGCCCTGGCGCTTGTGCTCCACGCCGTGCGCGTCGCTGGCGGCAATCGCCACCGTGATCAGCGGTTCGCCCGCATGGCGGCTGCTGAAATGCTCGCTCCAGCCGACATCGAAACCGCAGTTGGCCGGCTTGAGCGGCGCCACATCAACCCCGGCGCGCGCCAGCAAGGGCGCCCAGGCGCCGTCCGAGCCCAGGCGCGCCCAGCTGCCTCCGCCGAGGGCGAGCACCACCGCATCCGCCTGCACCAATGCTTCGCCCTCGGGCGTGGCGAACAACAAGGCGCCGTCGCGCCAACCGAGCCAGCGGTGGCGCATGTGGAATTGCACGCCGTCGCCGCGCAGGCGGTGCAGCCAGGCGCGCAGCAGCGGGGCCGCCTTCATATCGGTCGGGAAAACCCGGCCCGAACTGCCGACGAAAGTGTCGACGCCCAGGCCATGGATCCAGTCCCGCACCGCCTGGGCGTCGAAACCATCCAGCCAGGCCGACACTTCATGCCGCCGCTCGCGGTAGCGCTGCACGAACAGCGCCTTGTCCTCGGCATGGGTAATGTTCATGCCGCCCTTGCCCGCCAACAGGAACTTGCGGCCCACGGAGGGCATCGCATCGTACAGATCGACCGCCACCCCGCCCTGGCCAAGCACCTCCGCGGCCATCAGGCCGGCAGGGCCGCCGCCAATGACGGCGACGCGTTTGCTGCGGAGAGTTGGGGTGGACATGCGGGTACATCCTGGTTCGTGGCGGGCGAGCGCATTGTAAGGCAGATCGCCGTTACAAAACAGGATGTAAAGGAAGCTTGACATAGCCTTTTTTCACGATTAGGATGTCAAGCATACTTTACATACGGAGGCGTCAAATGCGGGAACGGGAAGCGGCAAAACTGTACACGCGTGAATTCTTGGGCGCGATGATCGCCTACATGGCGCTCCTGTTTTCAGCCAACTTTGTGGGCAAGCGGATGGACGAAGGCGTGCTGCGCACGCTGGTCCTGGTCAGCCCGATGATCGGCTTCATGCTGGCGGTGTGGGCCATCGCCCGCCACATCCGCCGCATCGACGAATACATGCGCATGCTGGTGCTCGAGGGTCTTGCCATTGCCGCCGCGGTCACGGCCGGCCTGACCTTCACCTACGGCTTCCTCGAGGGCGCCGGCTACCCGAAGCTGTCGATGTTCACGGTGTGGCCGGTGATGGGCGCCGTCTGGGGCATCGTGTGCGTGGTGCGCTACTACCGGGACCGCAAGTGAACAACATCGTCCGCGAACTGCGCGCCGAGCGCGGATGGAGCCAGGCCCACCTGGCCGACCTGCTGGAAGTGTCGCGCCAGACGGTCAATGCCATCGAGACAGGGCGCTATGACCCCAGCCTGCCGCTGGCCTTCGCATTGGCCAAGCTGTTCGAACAACCGATTGAATCGATCTTCAGCGCTTAAAGGAACCCCGATGAAACACGCAGTCCTGCTTTCCCTGCTGCTGGCAGTCTTCGCCCCGGCCTACCCCGCCGATACCCCGGCGCCGGCCAACCGCTACGCCGCCACCATCGTGCCGGCGGAACGCTTCGAGATCGACGGTATGCTGGTCGAACGCCACGGCGAGCGCGGCACGCCGCTGGTGCTGGTGCCCGGCCTGGCCAGCGGCAGCTGGGTGTGGCAGGACACGGTGCGCCGCCTCAAGGACCGGCACGTGATCTATGTGGCCACCCTGCCCGGCTTCGATGGCCGCCCGGCGCCGAAGGGCGATGCTTTGTTGGGGGCGCAAAAGGCGCTGGCCGAGCTGGTCGCCTCGCGCAAACTGGTCAAGCCGGTCTTCATCGGCCACAGCCTGGGTGGAATCCTGGCGATGGCGATGGCGTCGATCTACCCGGACATGCCGGGCGGCGTTGTCGCCATCGATGGCCTCCCCGTATTCCCCGGCACCGAAGACATGCCGCCGATGGCGCGCACGCAAATGGTGGACAGCATCCGCAAGCGGATGGCGGGTTTGACGCCGGCCATGTTCGCCGCGCAGCAGCAGCAATACATGCGCGGCACCGGCGTGACCGACATCAGCCGTGCCGACGAGCTGGCCAAGCTGAGCGCGCGCAGCGATCCGCAGGCGGTGACAGCCTACCTGGCCGAAGTGCTCTCGCTGGACCTGCGTCCGGGCCTGCCGAAGATCAAGGCCCCGGTGCTGGTGGTCGCGCCGTGGTTCGACGCCGACGCCGCGCAGTCCGGGCAGCCGATGGAGGACAAGGTTGCGCAGTACAAGGACCTGATGGGCGGCACGCCCAAGCTGGATGTGGTGGCCGTGCCGTCGGCGCGCCATTTTGTGATGTTCGACCAGCCGGACGCGCTCGCGGCCGTGCTGGACAAATATTTGAAGTCACTTTGAGGAGATGGCGATGAAAAGCAAGGCGTTTTGGGTCAAGCGTGCGCTGATGGTATTCGGCGCGGTGTGGATCGTGCTGATTGGGAACGGCATGTTCAAGGGCGGCGCGTTCGAAGAGGCGGTGCCGGAGGCGGCGTTCTGGGCGCTGGTGTCGACGGCGGTGTTTATCGGGACGCGGTATTACTATGCCAGCAAAGGTGTGCCCTGTGCGGTGTGCAAGAATACTGTTGAAGACTGAGGCTTTCTACCCGCCCGTCACCGGCGGGAAAAACGCCACTTCGCCGCCGTCGGCGATCACCGTCTCCGGCCCGCACATCACTTGGTTGAAGGCCATGCGCAGCAAGCGGCCGCCGCCCAGGCCCTCTTCCCACACGCCGCCGCGCTGCACCAGCAGCTCGCGCACGGCTCCGACCGTGGCCACGCCGGCCGGCAGCGCCAGGGTTTCCTGCGCCGTGCCCAGGGCCTCGCGCACGCTGGCAAAGAATTTTAGGGTAATCGTCGTCATTGCATCAATTCGCTAAAGGGGATGAAGCGCACCGTGTCGCCGCGCGCGATCGCGCGTGCCGGAGGATTGTCGACCAGGCCATCGCCCCAGACGGTCGACGTCAGCACGCCGGAACCCTGGTTCGGGAACAGGTCCAGGCCGCCATTGGCGTTGATCCGCGCACGCAGGAACTCGTTGCGCCGGTCCGGCTTGATCCACTCGAAATCGGCGCGCATCGCATACGAACGCGGCGCCACCGGTCCGTTCACTCCCTGCAGGCGCAGGATGAACGGCCTGACGAACAGCAGGAAGGTAATGAAGCTCGACACCGGATTGCCAGGCAAGCCAAGGAAGAAGGCGTTGCCTGCATTGCCGCCTTCGCGCCGCACCTCGCCGAAGGCCAGCGGCTTGCCCGGCTTGACGGCGATCTGCCACATGTCGAGCCGGCCTTCGGCTTCGACGGCGGGCTTGATATGGTCTTCGTCGCCGACCGACACGCCGCCCGACGTGATGATCAGGTCATTCTCCCGCGCGGCATTGCGCAGCGTGGCGCGCGTCGCTTCCAGCGTATCGGGCACGATGCCGAAGTCGCTGATGACGCAGCCGAGGTCTTCCAGCAGCGCACGCAGCGTGAAACGATTGGAGTTGTAGATCGCTCCCGGCGCCAGTTGGCCGCCCGGCGCTTCGCCCGGCATGGTCAACTCGTCGCCGGTGAAGAACACGGCCACCCGCAGGCGGCGCCGCACCGGCAGCTGGGCCAGGCCGACCGAGGCCGCCAGGCCAAGCTCCTGGCTGCGCAGGCGCGTGCCGGCGGCCAGGATCACGGCGCCAGCGACGATGTCCTCGCCGGTGCGGCGAATCCACTCGCCCGCCTTCGGCGCGTGGCGCACGGTCACCACGCCGGGCATGGCGCTGTCGCATTGCTCCTGCATGACGACCGCATCCGCGCCTTCGGGAATCATCGCCCCGGTGAAGATGCGCGCGGCATTGCCGGGCGCGAGGAACTGGCCCACCTGCCCCGCCGGAATGCGCTGTGTCACGGTCAGGGTGGCATCTCCGCTGGCGCAATCGGCCGCGCGCACGGCGTAGCCGTCCATCTGGGTATTGTCGGCCGACGGCACGTTGATCGTCGAGACCTGGGCCACTGCCAGCACGCGGCCGTTCGCGGCCAGGGTCGGCACGACTTCGGTCTCGCCGACAGGGCGGGCCGCCTTCAGCAGGAAGTCGAGCGCCTCCTGCACGGCCAGCATTGGCCGGGCGGCGCTCTTGCCGGGCGTCGCGCTCATGGCCTCAGATGCCGGTATGGCCGGCGATGTAGCGCTTCATGGCGTCTACGTCGGCCTGCATGACGGCGAAGCGCTGCGGCAGCGATTCGATGTCTTCGAAACCGGCAGGGCGCTCCGCATCCATCCCCAGCGCTTCGAGGATGGTTTCGTTGAACTTGGCCGCCAGTGCGGTTTCCAGCACGATCATCGGCACGCCGGGCGCCATGTACTGGCGCGCCACCTTGACGCCGTCCGCGGTGTGGGTGTCGATGGTGATGTCGAAGTCGTCCTGCACGTCGCGGATCGTGTCGAGACGGTCCTTGTGGGTCGACTTGCCGGACACGAAACCGTATTCGGACACCAGCTTGAACTCGTCGCCATCGCTGCCCGGCTTGCCCGACAGGTCGAAGCCGCCGTGCGTTTCGACCTTGGCGAACAGGGCGCGCACGCGGGCGCCGTCGCGACCGACCAGGTCGTAGACAAAACGCTCGAAGTTCGAGGCCTTCGAGATGTCCATCGACGGGCTGCTGGTATGGAAGGTTTCGGCCGACTTGCGCACGCGGTAGACGCCAGTGCGGAAGAATTCGTCGAGCACGTCGTTCTCGTTGGTGGCGGCCACCAGGCGGTCGATCGGCAGGCCCATCATGCGCGCGATGTGGCCGGCGCAGATATTGCCGAAGTTACCAGAAGGGACCGTGAACGACACCTTCTGGCTATTGTCGGTGGTGGCGGCCAGGTAGCCGCGGAAGTAGTACACGACCTGCGCGACCACGCGTGCCCAGTTGATCGAATTGACGGTGCCGATCTTTTGCGCCGTCTTGAACGGCAGGTCGTTGGACACGGCCTTGACCATGTCCTGGCAATCGTCGAACACGCCTTCGACGGCGATGTTGAAGATATTCGGGTCCTGCAGGCTGAACATCTGCGCGGTCTGGAACGCGCTCATCTTCTTGTGCGGCGACAGCATGAAGACACGGATGCCCTTCTTGCCGCGCATGGCATATTCGGCCGCGCTGCCGGTGTCGCCGGAGGTGGCGCCAAAAATATTCAGCGCCGCACCGTTCTTGGCCAGCGTGTATTCGAACAGATTGCCCAGCAACTGCATCGCCATGTCCTTGAAGGCCAGCGTCGGCCCGTTCGACAGCGCTTGCAGGATCAGGGTCTTGTCGCCATCTTTCTCGAGCACGCGCAGCGGGGTGATGTCGGCCGCTTTTTCGCCGGCGCGGGCATTGCGGTACACATCGGCGGTGTAGGTCTTGGTGCACAGCGCCTTCAGGTCCGCGTCCGGAATATCGGTGGCGAACTTGCGCAGGATTTCATAGGCCAGGTCGGCGTAGGACAGCTTGCGCCAGGCATCGAGTTCGGCGCCGCTCACCTGCGGGTATTCGCTCGGGAGGTACAGGCCGCCATCGGGGGCCAGGCCGCCCAGGAGGATGTCTGAAAATTGCTGGGGATTCTGGGAAGCGGCGGCCGAATCGGCACGGGTGGACACGTAATGCATAGGCGAATGGATTCCGGAGGCAGGTCGAACGAAGGAATATTATAGTGCGGACCGGCTTTTCTTGGGTATTTACCCCCAAAAGCGCATTATTCCTTGTACATCAGATGCTGGTGCGCCGCCGGAATGCCATCCGGCAACAAGGGATTGACAAGGTCGTAGATGCGGCGGTGCTTTACATCGGCGCGTTTCAGGCCCGGACCGTAATAATCCATGAACATCTTGTGGAAGCTGCCGTCGGCGATCATTTTCTCCAGCCCCGCGGTGATGGCGGCGGCGAGCTTGATGTCCCCCTTGCGGACAAAGTAGTAGATGGCGCTCGGGTAGCGCAGCAGCGTGGATGGCTCGACTTCGAGCTTATCCTTGTAGCGATCCGCCTCGACCCAGATTTCGGCAATCCCGCGCGGGAAGTAGTCGAACCGGTGCGTGCCGAGCATCAGGAACAGCGAATCGTAGCTGGTGGTGGTGCGGACCTGGAAGCCGTTGGCGCGCAGGATCTCCGTATCGGGCCAGTCGGCGCCCTGCCCGGCATGCATTTCCTTGATCTGGCCGAGACTGTGGAAGGCGTCCTCCAGCGGCCTGCTTTTACTGACCAGCATCAGGCGCCAGCCGATCAGCCCCCGGTCGATCGGTATCGGAATGGCCAACATGCTGGCCTCGCGCTCGGCGGAGGTCATGTAGCACACGATGTCGACGCCCTCGCCCCGCTGCAGCATCAGGATGCCGCGCGCCTGCTGCATGCGGACGTCGGACAGTTTCAGGCGGTAGTTGCCGGGTGCGCGCCTGAGGGCTGTTTCCAGCAGTTTGGTCGGGTAGTGGCTGCGCTTGTCGCCATCCGCCTCGGAGCGCGGGAAAACGACGGTCGTGAAGGGTGCGGCCAGGCAGGGGGCTGCGAGGACGAACGCGCACCAGGCGCCGAGACACAGCCGAACTCCGGTTCCCAGCATGCTCCCTCCCACGGTGCCAGGGCGGGCAGCCCGGCATTCAGTTTTTTCGCATCAATTCTATCTCAACAGGCGGCGTGGTTGACCGTTACCACATGGATGGCCAGGCCGCCCAGTGATGTCTCCTTGTACTTGTCCTGCATGTCGGCGCCGGTCTGACGCATCGTTTCGATAACGTCGTCCAGGCTGACGAAATGGGTGCCGTCGCCCTTCAGCGCGAGCGAAGCCGCTGTAATGGCCTTGATCGCCCCCATGCCATTGCGCTCGATGCAAGGGATCTGCACCAGGCCGCCGATCGGATCGCAGGTCATGCCGAGATGGTGTTCGATGCCGATTTCGGCGGCATTCTCGACCTGCTCGTTGCTGCCGCCGAGCGCCGCCACCAGGCCCGCCGCCGCCATCGCGCAGGCGACGCCGACCTCGCCCTGGCAGCCCACTTCGGCCCCCGAGATCGAGGCATTGCGCTTGCACAGCATGCCGATGCCGGCGGCGACCAGCAGGAAGTCGCGCACGCCCTTTGCGGGGTCGGCCGGCTTGCAATCCTCTGCGTAGTAGCGCAGCACGGCGGGAATGATGCCGGCCGCGCCATTGGTCGGCGCCGTGACGACGCGCCCGCCGGCCGCGTTCTCCTCGTTGACCGCCATCGCATACAGGCTGACCTGGTGCAGCGCATCGTGCGGCAGTTCATTGGCCTGGCTGCCGCCTTCCTGCGCCTGTTTCCACAGTCTTGCGGCACGTCGCTTGACTTTCAGGCCGCCGGGAAGCTGGCCATCGGTGACCAGGCCCTTGGCGATACAGTCGCGCATCACATGCCAGATCCTGTCGATGCCGGCGTCCAGAGCCGCTTCGCCCGTGTGGGCCAGTTCGTTTTGACGCAGCATCTGCGCCAGCGACAGGCCAGACCGTGTTCCGTGGGCGAGCAGCTGTTGCATCGTATCGAAAGCGAACGGAATAGCCGCGCCGCCATGGTCCCTGCCCTGCCTTGCCTGCGATTCACCGGCGGCGTGAATGAAGCCACCACCCACCGAGAAAAAAGTGCGCTCGATGAAACTGCCGTCGTCCATGGTGAGCGTGAAGCGCATGCCGTTCGGATGTTCCGGCAGGCTTTCGGCCTTGTGATAGACGAGATTCCTCGTTGCCGAGAATGGCACCGGGTGGGTGCCCAGCAGCTTGAGCGTGCCCTCAAGTTCGGCCTCGGCCAGCTTGTCGTCGACGGCATCGGGATCGATGTCCTGCGGCGTTTCACCCATCAGGCCGAGGATCACCGCCTTGTCGGTCGCGTGGCCGATGCCGGTCAGGGCCAGCGAGCCAAACAAGGCTGCTTCGATGCCCACCGCGGAATCGAGGCTGCCGCATTCGAGCAGGAAGCGGCGAGCCGCGACCATGGGCCCCACCGTGTGCGAGCTCGAAGGCCCGATGCCGATCTTGAAAAGATCAAATACGCTCATGTCCATTTTTGCTGTTCTTTCAGGTTCTTAAGTAAATTAGCTTCGCCGAAGTCGTAGATCAGAAACGTGAGATCGCAGTGTCAACGTCGTCCCTGCGAAGGCAGGGACCCATGCTGAGCTTGATCAAAGCTAACGAGTTCCTAGCCACCACCACTGTGCGAATTCAGCATGGGTCCCTGCCTCCGCAGGGACGACGTTGGTTACTGTTCTTTAAGTTTCGCGAGCACGACTTCGGATGCGAACGAATGAACGGCCCGACGCGCGGTGGCGATGGTGTTGTCGCGATAGTGGGGAATGGCCGCCATGAACTCGCCGAACCAGGACAGCTTGTGCCAGCGGGGTTTGGGGTTCACCAGCAGCGGCGCATAGGGGTCGTGATCCCGGTGGCGCCGCCACCGATTACAGCAATGGTTTGCATTGGTACTCAGGCTCCGCATGTCAAAGAGGGGTCCATGCGCACATGCGCAATAGACACCCCCTCTGTTCTGGACCTGAGAGATTTCGCATGCACCTGCCTGGGCAGGATGATGCTTGCTCCTTCGGTGCGCCGGGCGACTGGATCCGGCAGCTCTTCAGAGTTCAAATGCGATATCGGTCCTTTTGCCTGAGAGTTTCCGGGGCGGTTGCTCCTTCGGCGCTGCCATGCTGTCGCTGGCAGTCTCTCCCGATATCACCCGGCCCGTTGCTGGACCGTTGGGCGAAGCATAATCGAAGAGTGGGTTTCTGCCAAACGTTTTTTGCCGCGCTGGTTTCTCAGCAGGCCGCGTGGTTGACCGTCACCACGTGAATGGCCAGGCCGCCGAGCGAGGTTTCCTTGTACTTGTCCTGCATGTCGGCGCCGGTCTGGCGCATCGTTTCGATGACGTCGTCCAGGCTGACGAAATGGGTGCCGTCGCCCTTCAGCGCGAGCGAAGCCGCTGTAATGGCCTTGATCGCCCCCATGCCATTGCGCTCGATGCACGGGATCTGCACCAGGCCGCCGATCGGATCGCAGGTCATGCCGAGGTGGTGCTCGATGCCGATCTCGGCGGCGTTTTCGATCTGCTCGTTGCTGCCGCCGAGCGCCGCCACCAGGCCCGCTGCCGCCATCGCGCAGGCCACGCCGACTTCGCCCTGGCAGCCCACTTCGGCCCCCGAGATCGATGCATTCTTCTTGCACAGCATGCCGATGCCGGCAGCGGTGAGCATGAATTCGCGCACGCCCTTGAGCGGATCGCTCGGCTTGCAATCCTCGGCGTAGTAGCGCAGCACGGCGGGAATGATGCCGGCCGCGCCGTTGGTCGGCGCCGTGACCACGCGCCCGCCCGCCGCGTTTTCCTCGTTGACCGCCATCGCATACAGGCTAACCTGATGCAGCGCGTCGTGCGGCAGGTCGTTGCTGCGGTTGTCGCTGTTGGCCGCATCGCGCGCCTGCTTCCACAGCTTGGCGGCGCGGCGCTTGACGTTCAGGCCGCCCGGGAGCTGGCCGTCGGTGACCAGGCCCTTGGCGATACAGTCGCGCATCACTTGCCAGATGCGGTCGATGCCCTCGTCCAGTGCCGCTGCGTCGGTATGGGCCAGCTCATTCGCGCGCAGCATGTGGGGGATGGAGAAGCCGGTGCGCTTGCCGTGTGCCAGCAGCTGGTCCATCGTATCGAAGGGGAAGGGAATCGGGGCGGCGCCGGTATCGGCGCCCTGGCGCGCCTGCGACTCCCCTGCCGCATGGATAAAGCCGCCGCCGACCGAATAATAGATCCGTTCAATGACGCCGCCATCGGCCAGCTTGAGCGTAAAGCGCATTCCGTTCGGATGCTCCGGCAGGCTTTCGGTCTTGTGATAGACGAGGTTTGTCTTCGCCGAGAATGGCACTGGATGGGTGCCGAGCAGCTTGAGCGTGCCATCGAGTTCGACTTCGGCCAGGATGTCGTCGACCGCGTCGGGATCGATGCTTTGCGGCGTTTCGCCCATCAGGCCGAGGATGACCGCCTTGTCGGTGGCGTGGCCGATGCCGGTCAGCGCGAGCGAACCATAGAGCGCGGCTTCGACGCCGGCCGCCTGGTCGAGCGGCCCGCACTCGACGAGGAAGCGGCGCGCTGCGACCATGGGGCCGACTGTGTGTGAGCTGGAGGGCCCGATGCCAATCTTGAATAGATCAAAAACACTCATGTCCATCGCTTGCCCCAGGTCTCGTGGAAGGGTTTAAGCAGCTTGGACCAGACCCACGTCGATGTTTGCGAGCATGTCGGTCACCAGCTGTTCGAGGCCGATCTTGGCTTTCCAGCCCCAATCGGTCGTGGCTTTGCTGTCGTCCAGGCTTCGCGGCCAGGTGTCGGCGATGGCCTGGCGGCTATCGGGGACGTAGCTGACTTTAAACTCGGGAACCGCCTTCTGGATCGCAGCGGCCAGCTCCTTTGGATTGAACGACAACCCGGCCACATTATAGGCCGAACGGATGGCGATCTGGCTTGCGGGCGCATCCATCAGTTCAATCGTCGCGCGGATCGCATCGGGCATGTAGATCATCGGCAGCGTGGTATCCGGGCCGAGGAAGCATTCATAGCGCTCGCCGCGCAGCGCCGCATGGAAAATCGCGATCGCGTAGTCGGTGGTGCCGCCGCCAGGGGGCGACTTGAAGCTGATGATGCCGGGGTAGCGGATGCTGCGCACATCGACGCCGTACTTGGTGAAGTAGTACTCGCACAGGCGCTCGCCGGCCAGCTTGCTGATGCCGTAGATCGTGGTCGGGTCCATCACCGTGTACTGCGGCGTGTTCACGGCCGGCGTGTTGGGGCCGAAGGCGGCGATCGACGATGGCCAGAACACGCGCAGCGGCTTGCCGGCCTCGCCACGCTCGCGCGCCACTTCGAGGATGTTGAGCAGGCCGTCCATATTCAGGGTCCATGCCTTGAGCGGGGCCTGTTCGCCGGTGGCCGACAGCAGCGCCGCCAGCTGGTAGACCTGGGTGATGCCTTCGTCGGCAACCAGTTTGCCGAGGCGTTCCTTGTCGAGCACATCGAGCTGGGTGTAGCGGGCCGCCTGGTAGACATTGGCCGCGCCGATGTCCGATGCGATGACGTTGTTCGCGCCGTGCTGCTCTGCCAGTGCGCCGACCAGCTCACTGCCGATCTGGCCGTTGGCGCCGATGATGAGGATACGTTCCATTTGATGATCCAATATTCTTAATTTTTGAGGATGCCGAGCTCGCGCCCGGCCTGTTCGAATGCTTTGAGTACGGTTTCGAGCTGCTCGCGCGTGTGCGCGGCGGACAGCTGGACCCGGACCCTGGCCTGCCCCATCGGGACGACCGGGTAGAAGAAGCCGCTGAGCAGGACGCCCAGCTCATACATTCGTGCGGCGAACTTCTGCGCCAGCGGCGCTTCGAACAGCATCACCGGTACCACTGGGTGGGTGCCCGGCTTGATGGTGAAACCAATGCGCTCGATCTCCTTGCGGAAAAACGCGGTGTTCTCATGCAGGCGGTCGCGCAGTTCGGTCGATTTCGACAAGCGATCGAGCACCGACAGCGAGGCGCCTGCGATCGACGGCGCCAGTGTGTTCGAGAACAGGTAAGGCCGCGACTTCTGACGCAGCATGTCGATCACTTCCTTGCGCGCCGAGGTAAAGCCGCCCATCGCGCCGCCCAGGGCCTTGCCCAGGGTGCCGGTGATGATGTCGATGCGGCCCATGACGTTATGGTGCTCGTGGGTGCCGCGGCCGGTCTTGCCCATGAAGCCCGACGCGTGGCATTCGTCGATCATCACCAGCGCGCCATACTTGTCTGCCAGGTCGCAGATCTTGTCCAACTGGGCGATCGTGCCGTCCATCGAGAACACGCCGTCGGTGACGATGACCTTGTGGCGCTTGCCGGCTGCGGCCGCTGCCTGCAGCTGCACTTCGAGGTCGGCCATGTCGTTGTGCAGGTAGCGATAGCGGCCGGCCTTGCACAGGCGGATGCCGTCGATGATCGACGCGTGGTTCAGCGCATCGGAGATGATCGCGTCGTTCTCGTCGAACAGCGGCTCGAACACGCCGCCGTTGGCGTCGAAGGCGGCTGCATAGAGGATGGTGTCCTCGGTGCCGAGGAAGGTGGAGATAGCCTTTTCCAGTTCCTTGTGCACGGTCTGGGTGCCGCAGATGAAGCGTACCGAGGACAGGCCGTAGCCGTACTTTTCGGTCGCCGCGATCGAGGCTTGCTGGGTTTGCAGGTCACCGGACAGGCCGAGGTAGTTATTGGCACACATATTGATGAGCGTGCGGCCGTCTTCGGCGACCACTTGCGCGCCCTGGCGCGATGCCAGCACGCGTTCCGGCTTGTACAGGCCCTGCTCGCGCAGGCCGTCCAGGGTGGTTTGCAGGCCGCTGAAAAACGCATTCTTCGCTTGGTTGCTCATCTTTATCCTCGTCTGTGTGGCTGCCGCCTTGACCGGCAGCTGGCATTTGGGGTACCGTGGTTGCAGATCTTGCTACAGATCCACTGGAATCGACACATTCCGTTATGTCGAACTAAAATTCAATATAATGGATATTACCCAAGCCCAGTGAACTTGGCAAGCGCTTGTTGGGCTTGTTATTGGAAGTATGCTGATTTACTAACGTTGCCAAAAACTGATGAAAACACCTGTTTCGACCAATTCCCCACCGGAGGTGGGCGCTACGCTGCAACGACTCCGCCTGGCCCGGGGCCTGACGCTGGAGGATTTGTCCAGGATCGCGGGAGTCTCCAAGTCCATGTTATCCCAAATCGAACGCGAGAAGGCGAACCCGACAATCGCCATCACGTGGCGCCTGGCCAATGCGCTGGGGGTGCAGATTAGCGAGTTGCTGGCGTCCGAGACCCGGGCGGTCGAGACGATCCGGGTGCTGGACGCGCACGAGACCCCTACCCTGCCCGGCAACCACGCCGGCTATGTGCTGCGCATCCTGGGGCCGATGGAAATGGCGGGCAAATACGAGTGGTACGAGCTGACGCTCGCCGCCGGCGGCGAACTGACGTCGCAGGCCCATGATCCGGGCACCAACGAGCACCTGACGGTGCTGCACGGCTCAGTCGAAGTGGAAGTGGGAACCGACAAAAAAAAGGTCAAGCTGGGCGGCACTGCCCGTTACCCGGCGGATATCAATCATGTGATCCGTAATACCGGCAAGACCGAAGCGAAGGCCTTGCTGGTGGTCGTTCACCGCTAGAGCTCCACTCGCAAATGTGTGCATTGCAATTAACTATTGGACATCTATCCGGGGAGTACTTAGCCTCACGTAGAGTCCAATTCCAAAATAATTGCAATTTATTCGACCACATTTGCTACTCACTGGGGAAATCATGGCATACGACCCATTCTGGATTTTCCAATCGCCGCTGTCCGGGGATGTCAATCAGCGCATCAGCGCGCCGTGGTTTTCGCCCGCGCTGACCGTGAATATCGCCGGCAATGCCGAGATCGAAGAGCGTGTCGTAACGGAAGTGGCTAGTTATGGCAAGCAGCTTGGGTGGCTCAATGAGATCGTGCTCGCCCTGGCAAGCGGCCAGAAGCCGTCGGCCAAGACGCTTTCGCGCATGAAGGAAGCTGTCAAGGCCATCGAGGCGATCAAGGAAGGAAAAGAACCGTCATCACTGCAGGCGGCAATCGACGCGCTGGACCGCTTGAAGAAGGATGAGCCGGAAAAGTATCAAGAGCTACTCCGGGAGCGTTTGCGTTGATAAATTTCTCGAACTGACAGATCGTGCCAGGACTGAAGGGTCAGGTCGGGCAACGCGCCAATGTCGAGACTGAAGGGTCAGGTCGGGCAACAAGACTGAAGGGTCACCCATTAGCCAACCCGCGTCAAGTTGGTAATACAAACCCAGGCGCCTCGATTTTATCGAGGCGCAATGCCTGTTGTTGCCCTGCGATGCTGCTTGTCGCGCCCGTTTTTTCGGTTTTTTGGTTGCGAAGCTATCGCACCAGTCACCCATCAGGATCAAGCAGGTCGGCGCGATTCCACCGACTGCCCTGGCGGCATGTGCCGCCCCAGAAAAACATTGGTTCCGTCGCGTGTCCCAATTCTTAAACAGTTCTTGTGGTTGCCGCTTGCGGCTCCACCCCTTGCTGGCTCACGTTCCAGGCGATAGCTTGTCGTGCAGTGGCGGCGGCAGCGGGAGTCCAATCAGATCGTATGGTTTGTTGCCAACCCTAACTGTGGCTCTCCTGTGCCGCCATGATCGTCATGCGAAGCAGCGTTTTTCGTCGAATACGGTCTGCCCTTTCAGCATGTGATAGCAAGCGCGTGCCAGCTTGTGCGCCAACGCCTTGGTTGCCAAGGCAGTATTGCTGCGCGCGCGTTTACGTTCATAGAATCGTTTGGCCGCCTCGTTGAATCGCAATGCAAAGTGAGCCGCTTCCACAAATGCCCATGCCAAGTACGCATTTCCATTCTTCCGGTTTCCCTCGCCCTTCTTCTTGCTGTTGGAGAAGCGGCCGCTACCGACACAACGCGCATACGAGGCATAGTTGCCGGCGGAAGTGAAGCGTTCAATCGGCCCTGTCTCGAGCATGATGACGGTCGACAGAATTTCGCCAATGCCAGGTACAGTTTTTAGCACGGCGTATTCGGGGGCCAACTTTACTCGATCATGCAGCCGACGTTCGATGATTTCAATGCCGCGTTCCATTGCCTGCACCGCCAGGACATTCACTTGGGCGGCCAAGGTCACATCGTCGGACCACCCCCAACGCGCAACGTCTTCAATGCTGAGCAACTTCACCGCGCTACCACCGATGCGGCCGCCAGTCTGGCGTGCATAGATCGTCTCCAACGCCAACACATGCAATGTTCTCGTCCGCACTAGCTGGGCGCGCTTGCGGGCCAGGTCGCGCACTGCGCGCCATTCTGGCTCGAACGCATGGCCGAAGCGCAGCAGCTTCAACCTCAGCAAGTGAGCCAGGTGGCGCGCGTCATGTTCATCGCCGCTGTACTTCAACCCGTCGTACTGTGCTATCGCTGCGGTATTCACAAGCTTCACGTCGAACCCTGCGGCACGCAAACCATCGACCAGCCAGTACCAGTTGAACGTCGATTCGACTGCGACGCTCACCAAGTCGCCGCGGTACGGCTCCAGTAGCGCAAGGACCTGGGGAAGATCGTTGGGCACCCGCTTCTCGCAACAAATTCGGTCGTTCTCGTCACTGACCACCACGACGCAGTTATTCCCGTGCAGATCAATACCGCTATACTTATTCATACCAGCCTCCCTGTACGTAAGTTCAACTCGACATTGAATGCTTACTGTACCCCCGACCTCGGCCGGAGGGGGGTTGGCTAGATGATTATCAGGTCGGGCAACGCGCCAATGTCGGGTACTCTGGCACTTTGCCCGACCTGACCCTGGAACTCATTTCCCTCCTAGTAGAGGCTTGCCTGTTGGCGCGCCTGAAGGTCACGATCATATAGTTCACCGTCGATTTGGGCGTTTGTAATAGCCTCGAGCATTGCGCCGGCGCTGGGAACCTTGGCGGCGACTTCTGCAGCAACTGGCTGCCATAGGTTCGAGCGGCGAATGGCTCGTGCGCATTGAAAGAACACTGCCTCGACCTTGACGATGAGGACGCATTTCGGCAACTTACCTTCCATTGAGAAACGCTGAAGCAATTCTGGATCCGTGGTGATGCAAGCGCGACCGTTGACCCGCAGGGTCTCGCCTACACCTGGTATTAGGAATAACAGGGCAACTCTAGGATCAGTGAGAATGTTGCGTAAGCTGTCTACCCGGTTGTTGCCACGACGTTCAGGAACCAAAAGTGTATGCTCATCTTGAACATGCACGAACCCCGGAGGATCCCCTCGAGGCGAAGCATCTAGCCCATCTGGACCACTTGTAGCTAATACGAAAAAAGGCGAGGCTTCAATGAGTTGACGATAACGCGGGTGGATATTCGAAACCTCCTTTTTCAAAGAGGCATCGCCAACTTTTTCGAACAGCAGGTCAAGTTGCGCCGTTGTTCTGATGACGAATTGTTCGGTGGGCTGAGTCATTGTTGTTCCTCGAAATGTCTAAATTTGTTGTCGGCGTACGTACAAACCCCGAGACTTGAATTCGCCACGAAGAATTTGCACAGTAAGTTTGCGGGTCTCACTGTTTGGATGTGATATCGAATTTTCGCAAAAGACAGCGGTGCCACACATCGAGGGCTGCTTTCGGGACAATGCGTGACCGACCGCATCTGGCCGGTTGTTGCCCCTCACCTGGTGCCCACCTGGTGCCAGTTCTGACATCCGGACACGATCTCGGCATTGCAAATCCATAGCTTCTGCGATCCACTCTACTACAGTCGCGATCGTGTCCGAAAGTCAGAACTGGCACCGGCGCCTCTACTACAGTCGCGATCGTGTCCGAAAGTCAGAACTGGCACCGGCGCGCTACTACAGTCGCGATCGTGTCCGAAAGTCAGAACTGGCACCGGCGGGGGCAGGCACCGGCGGGGGCACCGGCGGGGCACCGGCGGGCACCGGCGCGAAAGTCAGAACTGGCACCGGCGCGGTCGAGCTAATTAGCTACCGACGCTTCAGATACTCCGGGCTTACAAATTGCCGGGCAGTGTTTGCTTTCGTTCGTCACCGCATCGCAAGCTCCGCCCGGACCAGCGTAACAAGCGCCGCCTGGCCCGTTGTACGCAGGACCACCCGGCCCTGCATATCTTGGACCACCCGGCCCGGCATACAGTGGGCCGCCTGGCCCTGCGTACAACGGGCCACCAGGTGCGGCTGATGCCGGACCACCAGGACCTGCATACATCGGACCGCCAGGACCTGCGTAAGCCGGACCGCCAGGCCCCGCATAGCACGCGCCGCCAGGCGTCGTTGAGCACGAATTGCTCGCCGTTGCGGTTGCTGTTGAACGTACTTGGGTGCTCGCGCATCCGGATAATGCGACGACGAGCAGATACGCTGCTGACAGCTTAAGTATTTTCATCGGGTACCCAATTTTCGAGTGTGAAAAGCTAAAAAAAAATTCAATTACTTGACTTGAGCTCATACCTTTAACCATCACTGCGCAATGCCGCAATCGGATCGAGCGCGGCAGCCTGGCGCGCCGGGAATACGCCAAACGCCACACCAACGCCCACGCACACGGTCACGGCACCTGCCAAGGTGAGTGGCGACCACGCCACCGACCAGCCGGCCAGCGCCGCGATGGAATATGCGGCAATCGCACCAAGCACCACACCCAGCAGCGCGCCAATCACCGCGATCACCAGCGCCTCCGCTAGAAACTGCTGAACGACAGCTTGCTTGCGGGCTCCCAACGCACGCTTCAGGCCAATCTCGCGGCGCCGTTCGAGCACGTTGGCCAGCATGATGTTCATGATCCCGATGCCGCCGACCAGCAGCGACACTGCCGCAATTGAACTCATCACTATGGTGAAGATGCGCTGCGTTTGCTGGTTCTGGCGATACAGGCCGAGAGGCACGACCAGATTGGTATCGTCGGCGCCGCCATGCCGCTGTTCGATCAGCGTTTGCAGGACCCGCGCCGCCACATCCGGTGCGCTGTTCGCACTAAGCCGCAGGCTGATGCTGTCGACCTCGTCCTCGATCGCCGAGAACCGGAAGCGCGCGCGCCCGGTCTCCCAAGGCACGAACAGGCGCTCGTCGTCCAGGCCCAGTTTGACGCCCTCGAACTCGGCCTTCGCATTGGCCCGGTCGGCCAGCACGCCCACCACCTCAAGCCACTGGTGGTTCAATTTGACCTTGCCGCCAACGGCCTGGCCGGCGCCGAACAGTGCGCGCGCCAGGCGCGGTCCCAGCACGCACACCGGCGCGATGGTGGCGCCGTCGGCGGCGCTGAACCAGCGCCCGCTGGCAAGCCGCACGCCGCTGTGGTGCGCGTACTCCATCGAAACCGCAAACGCGCTGGCGGTGGCCAGGGCGGTACCGCGCGCCAGCTGGTCGACCTTGATCTCCTTGCGGTACGAGACCGATTCCGCCCCCGGCACCACCGACAGCGCGGCCGCGCCATCGGCCGCGGACAAGCCGAGCGACCGTGTGCGCAGTTCCTTCAGGCGGTCCGGCGTGATGCTCTTCGCCTCCACCAGCACATTGTTCAGGCCAAGTTCGGACACCAGCCGCAGCGCCTCGCGCTTGCTGCCTTCGCCGACGGCCAGCATGGCGACAATCGCGCCCACGCCGAACACCATGCCGAGCAGGGTCAGGCCGGTGCGCAGCTTGCGGCGCCGCAGTTCGGCGATGGCTTCGATGATCAGTGCATGCATCATGTTGGTTTCGATTCTTTCTTCTTGTCTTTGCTGGCGTCGGCAACGGGCGGCAGCAGGATAATCCGTTCGCCCGCCTTGAGGCCCGCCTTGATCTCGCTGCGCACATTGCCGCGCTGGCCGAGTTCGACGATCTTCTTCACGCCTGGCGCCGATTCGCCCACGAATACCGCATATTTATCGCCCTCCTGCACCAGGGCCAGGTTGGGCAAGGTGAGTGCCGCGGGGCGTTCGACCAGCAGGACAGTCGCGCGCACCGCCTGGCCGGGACTGAGCTTCAGGCGCGCCGCGACGGCCGGTTCGATCACTGCCTCGAACTCGCTGTACTTGACCGGCGACTCGCGCGACTTGACGCTGGCATTGCTGCTGACCTGGCTGACCTTGAGCGCGAACTCCTCGCCGGTGCCCGACAGCCGCGCGCGGACCGCCTGGCCGGGCTTGAGCCCGTACGCCCTGCCTTCCTCGACGCTGAACTTGGCCACCAGGCGTGACGCATCCGGCAATTTGCCGAAATCGCTGCCGGACCACAGGTTGGCGCCAATCTTCGCCTTGTTGCCGTCCCAGTCGGAGGACTGGACAAACACGCCGTCATGCGGCGCCAGCAGCTGGAGCGCCGCCAGGTTGCCTCGCTTTTGCCCCAACTGCATGCCGATACTGTTCTTTTGGGTGGCCACGACGGCCTGGTCCGCGCTCGCGCGCAGCCCCACCTGGCCAGCCTTCCAGCCCAGGTAGCTACGCTTGTCCTTGAGGAAGTGTGTGTCTTGCAAGGCATCGAGTATCTGATTGCGGGTCAGCACGCCCGCTTCGGCCTGGATATCCTTGTAGCGTTCGCTCAGGCTTAAATCCGTATTGACCTTGGCCGTTGCGGCGCCGAGTTCCGCGCCTTGCATGGCGGCCTTGGCGCCCAGCTCCTGTTCCGTCAGCGACTTGCGCAACAGTTCCATTTCCGCCTGCGACAGCTCCATGCGCGTACGCGGCGCATCGAAAGTGGCGATCACGTCGCCCTTCTTCACGCTGGCGCCATCGTCCACCATCGACAGCAGTTCGCGGTTTTCGAAACCGATACCCGGCACCCTCAATGGCGTGTTGGCTGCGGACTTGACTTCACCGTCGACATCGATCGACTCCACCCAGGTGCGCGCCGCCAGCGTCTCGGTCGGCACCTTGCCGGCATGGTCGGCGCCACAGGCGCACAGCGCCAGGGTCAAACCCAGGCAGAGCACATTTTTCACGTTGCTTTTCCTTTGGAGGGCTGCAAGCTGACCTGGACCGCAGCGCCTGGCTTCAATCCCTTGGGCGGCGTATCGAACTCGATTTCGAGATCGCGCACAATCACCGGCTGGCTCTTCGACTTGCCATGGAAGGTACGGCCCAGTGCGACCACCTTGCCGCCGAGCGCGGAATTGGCCCCCTGCACCGTCACGCGCGCAAGCTGGCCGACGTGCACCCCGCCCGATTGCACTTCCGGCACCTTGGCCTGGACCATCAGGCGGTTCTGGTCGGCCAGGGTCGCCACGGACAGGCCCATCCAGACCTGGGCGCCGACCGTGAACTTTTCGCCGGTGAACGAGGTGCGATACACCATCATGCCGTCGCGCGGCGCCTTGACCGTCATTTGCTCCTTGCCCTTGAGTAGTAACGCAATCGCCTCCTCCTGCCGCGAGATCCCGCTCGTCAGCGCGGCGATTTCCGCCCGCCGGGCGCGCGCCTGGGCATCGCGCTGCGTCACGGCCAGTACAGCGAGCTGTTCGCCCAAAGCGCGATCGATCACGAGCTTGTCGTAGTCGATCCGGCGAATCAGTTCCTTGGGCTGCATCGCCTTGCGCCTGGCGCGGTCGAGGTTGGAAGCTGCTTCGGCAACGGCAAGATCGGCAGCGCGCTCGGACTCCGTATGGTCTAGGCGGATCTTGGCCAGCGAACTCTTTCTCTCGTTCAGGGTCGCCCCCAGTGTTTGCAGCTGCGTCGTGACGGTAATGGCGTCGAAGGTCGCGATGGCATCGCCTTGCTTGACCAGCGAGCCGTCCGGCGCCATGCTCGCCAGCGTGTACTGCCAGACGCCCTTGATGGTGGGCGGAGCAACCGACACCGCGCCGCGCGAGCCGATCTCGCCTTCGACCTGCAGTTCCGCAGCCGCGGCGGCAAGCGCCGCATCAGCGCTTGGCGACTCGGCGGACTGCACCAGCACGCTCATTCCGGCCACCAATGGCAGCGCATGTTCCGGCAAGGTGATCTCGACCTTGAAGTAGCGCGCGTTGCCCCACGCTGCCCTGGCGCTCGGAGAACTCGCGATACTCGCGATCTTCGCCACAAGGGCATTGCCGGGAAGCGCGTCGAAGCTGACGCGCATGGCCTGTCCCTCGGAAATGAATGGCCGGTCCGCCTCGGCGGCCCATGCCAGCACCCGCATCGCGCCCGTGCCCATCACCGAGCCGACCGCATTGCCCGGGAATCCGCTCGAGCCTTCTTCATAGCGCTCGCCGCGCCACTCGCTATAACCGTGCACGACAACGCCGTCGCGCTTGGCGCGCACCTGGACCTGCTCTTGGCGGGCGATGTTGAAGTCGATCGCGAGCTGGCGCTGTTTTGCCTGTAGCGCGGCGTCGTTGATGCGTCGCTTTACCGCCTCGGCGGCGTTGGCGCTGGCCTTTTTCTTGACGTCGAGCTCGCGTTCGGCGCGTTCCCGTTCGCCCTGGTAGCGGTCAAAATCCAGGCCGGACAGCTGTGCGCGCGGCAGTGCCGCATCCACCTTGGCTTTTTCCCACGCCGCGTTGGCCTCTGCCAGCCCGCGTTCGGCAGCCACTGCAGCCACTTCGAGATCAGCGACTTCCTTGGCGGCAGTCGCGGCCGCTTGTTCGGAGTCGATTTGCATCTGGCGCGTGCTAGCCGATTCCTGGCTGTCGATGCGCAGCACGACGTCCCCCTCCTTGACCAGCGCCCCTTCCTCGACAAAATTACGCAGCACGACCGGCGCCGAGTTCGACGGCGGCACCTGGATCGCTTGCGAATCGACTGCGTCGACGACACCGGTGAGCATGAGTGGACGCCTGGCCGGCGCTTGCGATGCTGCTGCCGCCTGGGCATGCGGCGCCGGCGGCGCCTTGACGAAAGCGGTGAAGCCGGCATACGCGGCCGGCACCAGGACAAGGGCGAGGACGAGGGCTGCTTTTTTCAAGATGTTTCGCGCGCAATGCGGCCGTCATGCAGGTGGATGGTGCGGCCGGCGCGTGCGGCGATATCCGGGTCATGGGTGACCAGCACCAGGGTTTGGCCACCTGCGTTGAGCTCTGCCAGCAGTTCCATCACGTCGACGGCGCTTTTGGAGTCGAGGTTGCCGGTGGGCTCGTCCGCGAGCAACAGTGCCGGCTGGTTGAGGAGCGCGCGGGCTATCGCCGCACGTTGCAGCTGGCCACCGGACAACTCACCCGGCCGGTGACCGATCCTGCTGCCGAGGCCGATGCGCTCCAACAAGTCCCGGGCGCGCTCCGGCGCTTGCGGGTCAGGCGCTTGCGCATAGCGTTGTGGCAGCAGCACGTTTTCCAGCACGGTCAGGCGCGGCAGCAGGTGGAAGGACTGGAACACAAAACCGATGCGGCGGTTGCGCAGGTCGGACGCGTCGTCGTCGTCGAGCTCGCCGACCTCATCCGTTCCGAGGCGGTAACGGCCCGTGTCGGGCCGGTCAAGTGCACCGAGAACATTGAGCAGCGTGGATTTTCCTGAGCCCGACGGTCCCATGATGGCCACGAACTCGCCTGGCTCGATCGTCAGGTCGATGCCGTCGAGCGCCCTGATCTCGGCGCCGCCCTGCCGGTACGTCTTGGTAATCCCCGATAATGAAATCATTGACCTGCCCCGCCGAAAATCAATCCGGTAATGTTACGGGCGGGATATTGTTAATGCAAATAAATTTTGCATTTTGATCAATTTCGTAATTGGAGTTAGGGCATATATGCGGGCATGTGGGCAATGCTCACCTCCGCCCTGCGGATTATTACTTCGACGCCGGCGCGGCGCGCTTTGCTTCCTCGGCGCTGCAGGTCGCGATCATTTTCCCGAATTTGGCCTGGTCCGCGATGGTCGCGTTGAAATCGGCGACCGCCTTGTCTACCGCCGCCACCGACTTCGCCGCATCGACCGACCTGAACAGCGGTTTGAATGCGCAGCCGCAGGCGCGCTCGATCTTCGGAAGGAACTCCACCGCCCGATGCAAACAGCATTATTACTACGCCAAACTTGCTGATCGTACTGCTTCGCATATTGCTATCCCTCGTTGGTGAATCCTGGAGGCGAACGATAGCATCGTCGGCCCATTTCAGGCCAGCAGGGACAGCGCCTTGAGCTGGTCGCCGACGCGGCGGGCGCGTTGCTCCGGCCCCATCGCGTCCCACGCGGCGTGTGTGACGGAAGCGACTTCGACTTCCACGATGTCGATCGGCTCGCGCACCTTGCGCGACTTGAGCTGCTGGGAGCCGCAGTGCGGACACGGCGCGTTCAGGTTCAGGTGGTAGGCGTTGCCGTCCTGGTCCGGGTCGCAGGCCACGGCGCCATACACGCCGTGCAGCAAGCCGCCCAGCACGCCGGACGAGCACTCCCCGCCCACGTGCGCTTCGACCAGCGCCGCCACTTCGTGGAAGGGTTCGTCGCCCAGGCCGTCAAGGAAGGCCATGCGCCCTGCCCCGTGGCTGCGCAGCAGGAATTCGCCGTACAAGGCATGCGGTACGTCCGGCGCACTGAATTCGCGGCCGCACAGGGCGCAGCCGTAGTCGACGATGAGTAGTTTCATATTTCCTAGCGTACACGAAATGTCGCATTCAGGGTGTACGCCGCGCAAAATCGCTTGCCAGCAGGAACGCCGCCGCGGTAGCCAGCAGGTGCTTGAGCGTGTGGCCGCTGAGGACGCCGATCGCCTCCAGGATTGCCGCGTCGTTCAGCTCGCACAGCTTGGCCAGGATGTAGAGCCCGATGGCCGCGCCGAAGGCGCGCCGGGTGGCCGCTTCGGCGCCCGCCTGCCATTGCAGCAGCGGCACCAGCACCAGGGACGCGGCCTGGATCAGCAGGTAGTAGCGCAGATCGCCTGACTGGAACCACCAGAGCACGCTGAGCACGCCCGCAGCCGACAGCAGCGGCAGCAGCGCCGATGACCACTTTCGTCCAGGCGCCGCTTCCACAGCCGCCACCGCAAGCAGGGCGGCGCAGGCAAGCGCGATGGGAATGCGGTCCCAGACCAGGCGGAAGTCGTCCGGGGCCAGGTGATAGAAGGCGGAGCCGAATGCGGTCAACACCAGGGCCGCGAAGAATGCCGCCCAGGCGCTGCGCGCGGCCTCGGGCCGGGCGCGCCGCAGGCGCAGCAGTCCCCATGCCCCGACCAGCAGGAAGCCGAGGTTGGACAGGACGTCCACCGCGCGCTCGATGCCGAACAGCGTGCGCTGGTCGGCGAAGCCATGGTAATCCGGCGGCTGGGGGATCGGGCCGGCGGCGCCGAGTGCGAGTATCAGCAAGACTGCGGCAAGCGGAAACAGGATGGGGTGTTGCAATGTGCGGCGCATGGCGGTTCCTGGGCGAATGTGAGGGATCCACTATGCCTGCGTGCAGGCACAGCGGAAACCGATTCGTCCGGCGTCGCTTGGAGTGCGACGCCCGGTAGCATATTTTAATACGCGGCTGCACAGAAGCCGCGGCATTGAGAGAGCCAACAACTTCTACCAACGTCGCCCCTGCGAAGGCAGGGGCCCATGCTGAGCAAATTCAGCATGGGTCTCGGATCGCCGCACCGCTGCCTTCGCAGGGACGACGTTGGTTTGCGTGTCTTGGGTTTCGCGTACACGAATTCGGGAGCGATATTGCTTAACTTCGCCTTCGCGCCGGGGTATCGACCTAGATCGGCGCACCCGGTGGCACCGGCGGCGCGGCGCGCAGTTTTACGCTGCCCGGGTCGCGCAGGTAGGCGTCCACCAGTTCGGCCGCTTGCCTGCGGCTGGCGGCACCGACGCCGCTGCCTGCCTGCTTGCGCAGCCAGCCGGAGAAGCCGCGCAGCTGCGCGCGCACTTCGGCGTCGACACCGGGATGCAGGCGGCCGCCGTCCAGCACATTCAGCAAACTGTCCAGCACGACCCAGTTGGCCGCGACCTGCACCGCTTCACCGGCCACCAGGGACTTCGGCACCGACTCGCGCTTCCAGGTTTTCGCGAGCACCAGTTCGAGCAGTTCGCTCACGCCGGGCTGGCCGTTGTCGCGCGCATTCTGCCATGCGAGCCGGTTCAGACGCGTGGCGTCGAACAGGAAGCCGGTGGTATTGCCGGCGTTCGCCTCGACCGCGCTGAAGGCGTCGAACACGCTGTTCATGCGCGTGCCGAAATACTCGCGGCCGCGCTCGTGGCCCATCGAAGGCGGAGTCAGGATGTCGAGCACATTCGCCGGCAATGCCAGCTGTTCGCTGCGCAGGCTGTCGGCAAGGCGCGCCATGGCCTGGCGCTGGACCGCCGCGGGCGTGGCCTTCATGCCGCCGCGGATGGCGCCGGCGCGCAGGTCCGCGCTGCTGCCGTACTCGAACTCGCCGCCGCCAACCAGGCGCGCGACCGCTTCCGCCTGGTAGCGGTGCAGCAGGTACACCGGTACCAGCCGCGCTTCGAGCTCGCCCACCTGGCGCGCATCGGGCAGCACGTCGAACGAGAAGTTCTGCAGCGCGCGCTTGCGCACGGCGATGATCTGGTCCCAGGTCTGGAGCGTGTCCGGGCCGAAGTCCCACAGCAGGCCGTTCGGGTGCACCGAGCCGGACGAGCGGGCGTCGCTGTCGCTCGCATACTGCAGGCCGGCGGCCCTGGCGTCGGCACGCAGCTTCGCAAGCGCCGATGCTTCCTGGCCCGCCGGGAACTGGCCGTACACGTGCTTGATCGCGAAGTCGTCCCAGGCGCCGACGCCGACGCCGTAGGCGTTGTTCAGATCGATCTCGCCTTTGGCGTCGAGCTTGAGGATCGGATGCGGATAGTCCATCACCGAGGCGTTGCCCTGGCGGCTGGTGGCGAAATTGTGGGCCAGGCCGAGCGTGTGGCCCACTTCATGTGCGGACAACTGGCGCAGGCGGGCCAGGGCCATCTGCTCGGCCAGTTTCGCCTTGTCCGGGCCGCCGCCTTTGGCATACGGCGCCAGCAAGGCTTCGGCGATCAGGATGTCCTGGCGCACCCGTTGCGAGCCGAGGCTGACCGTGCCGCGGATGATTTCGCCGGTGCGCGGATCGGACTGGGCGTTCCCGTAAGACCAGCCGCGGGTGGCGCGGTGCACCCAGTGGATCACGTTATAGCGCACGTCCATCGGATCCACGCCTTCGGGCAGCATCTCGACGCGGTAGGCATCCTTGAATCCTGCCTTCTCGAAGGCGCTGGCCCACCAGCGTGCGCCGTCCATCAGCGCCGAACGCACCGGCTCGGGCGCGCCGCGGTCGAGGTAGAACACGATCGGCTTCTTGACGGTGCTGACGGCGGCGTTGGGATCGGTTTTCTCGAGCCGGTGGCGCACCTGCCAGCGCACGTCGATATTGGCGGCGAGCGGTGTGGCGAAGTCATAGTAGCCGGTGTCGAAACCGCCGGAACCGGGATGGTAGGCGCGCGGCACGTAGCCGGCGTCGGGCAGGCGCACCATGCTGATGTGCTGCCGCATCGACAGGCTGGCCGGGTCGGGCCCGACCTGGCGCACGTAGTCGGCTTCGCCGGGACCGGCAAAGGTCAGCAGGGTCTCGAGCTCGATGTTATCGGGGAAGGCCTTGGCCTGTTCCGCCAGCACGGCGCTGCGTTTTTCATCGATCTTGTAGGCGCCTTGCTTGGCCTGCGCGAGGCGGCTGGCGATGCCGTGCCGGTCCGACAGCAGGTAGCTGCTGAAGTCGACCAGCTGGCGGCCGCCCTCGCCTGCCAGGATGTCGCCCGCCCACAGCACCGAGGAGGAGAACGATTCGGTGACCGCGCGGCGCTCGTCGCGGTTTTGCGAGGCGGCGATGAAGCTGGTGTTGTCCTGGACCAGGAACACGCGGCTGCCGCGCTTTTCGAAGCGGACCACCTTGACCTCGCCGGCCTGGCCGCGGTCCAGGCCCACGTCGTTCGAGCCGAGGCCGTACGGCAGCGAGGACACCAGCAGGAAGGGCTGGTCGAAGGCGGCGATGGACAACAGCACGCGGCCCTTGCCGGCATCGCGCCAGAGGTCGATGAAGCCTGGCTGGGATTGCAGGCCGAGAGTGTGTTCGGCGAGGGTTTTGGGGGCGGCCGGTGGCGTTTGGGCAAAGGCTGCGCCGATCAGCAGGGATAGCAGCAGGGGTGCGGCGGCGAACGATGTTCTCATTCCGGCTCCAACGATGGACTACTTGTTTCAAAAATAGGGTGGGTGAGCGCTAGCGCGACCCACCACGAGCCGCCTGCGACTCATGGTGGGTCGCGCTCTCGCTTACCCACCCTACCCTCTTTTTACGTCCCGTAACAAAAACGACTATTGCGCCGCGACCTTCTGCGGTTCCTTCATGCCCAGCGCCCGGCTCAGGAAGCCCCAGCGGTCGGCCGCTTCCTCGATCAGCTTCGCGGTCGGCTTGCCGGCGCCATGCCCAGCCTTGGTCTCGATGCGAATCAGGATCGGCGCCGCGCCGGCTTGCGCCGCCTGCGCCGCCGCGGCGAACTTGAAGCTGTGCGCCGGCACCACGCGGTCGTCATGGTCGGCGGTGGTCACCATCGTCGCCGGGTAGCAGCTGCCCGCCTTCAGGTTGTGCAGCGGCGAGTACTTCACCAGCGCCTTGAACTCCTCCGGATTGTCGGCCGAACCGTAGTCCGACGTCCATGCCCAGCCGATCGTGAACTTGTGGAAGCGCAGCATGTCCATCACGCCCACTTGCGGAATCGCTGCGCCGAACAGCTCCGGGCGTTGCGTCATCGCCGCGCCGACCAGCAGGCCGCCGTTGCTGCCGCCGCCGATGGCCAGCCTGGCCGGCGAGGTCACCTTGTTCGCGATCAGCCATTCGGCAGCGCCGATGAAGTCGTCGAACACGTTCTGCTTCCGCAGCTTGGTGCCCGCCGCGTGCCAGGCTTCGCCGTACTCGCCGCCGCCGCGCAGGTTGGCCACCACGTACACGCCGCCCATCTCCATCCACGCCAGGTTGGCCGGCGAGAACGACGGCGTCAGCGAGATGTTGAAGCCGCCGTAGCCGTACAGGTAGGTCGGGTTGCTGCCATCGAGCTTCAGTCCCTTCTTCGATACGATGAACATCGGGACTTTGGTGCCATCCTTGCTGGTGTAGAACTGCTGGCGCGATTCGTATTGCGAAGGGTCGAAGTCGACCTTGGGCGCGCGGAACACGCTGCTCTTGCCGGTCTTCATGTCGAGGCGGTAGATCGTCGTCGGCTTGACGAAGCTGGCGAACGAGTAGAAGGTCTCGCCGTCATTGCGCTTGCCGTTGAATCCGGTGACCGAGCCGATGCCCGGCAGCGCAACGTCGCGTACCAGCTTGCCGCTGCGGTCGAATACCTTCACCTGGTTCTGCGCATCGACCATATACGTCGCGAGGATCTGCTTGTTCAGCGTCGACACGCCGGTCAGCGTGTTGGCGCCTTCCGGAATGACGGTCTTCCAGTTTTCAACCGACGGCTTGCGGGTGTCGATCGCTACCACGCGATAGCGCGATGCATCCTTGTCGGTCTTGAAGAAGAACACCGGACCGTCATTATCGACGAAGCTGTGGGTCGAGTCGAAGTTGTCGATCAGCGGCAGCACTTTGGCGCCCGGCTGCTTCAGGTCCTTGAAGTAGACGCGGTTCTTGAAGGTCTGGCTGATGTTGATGATCAGGTAGCGCCCGTCGTCGGTCACCTTGGCGTTGAAGCGCCATTGCTTCTCGTCCGGACGCTCGTAGACCAGGGTATCGGCCGATTGCGGCGTGCCGATCTTGTGGTAATACAGTTTCTGGAACTGGTTGGCGGCGGCCAGCCTGGTCGCTTCATTCGGCTCGTCGTAGCGGCTGTAGAAGAAGCCCTTGCCGTCCGCGGTCCATGCGGTGCTCGAAAACTTGACCCATTTGACGTGGTCCTCCAGGTCCTTGCCGGTGGCGATATCGCGCACCTTCCATTCGTTCCAGTCCGAACCCGAGGTCGAGATGCCATAGGCGAGCAATTTGCCGTCCGGGCTGACCACGGTGCCGGACAGCGACACGGTGCCGTCCGCGGACAGGGTGTTCGGGTCGAGCAGCACGCGCGGCGCGTCGGCCAGCGTTTTCATGGTGTAGATGACCGACTGCGGCTGCAGGCCGTCGTTGCGGCTGTAGAAGTAGCGCCCGCCCTCTTTCTGCGGCACGCCGTAGCGCTCGTAGTTCCACAGTCTGGTCAGCCGCTCCTTGATGGCGGCGCGCTCCGGAATCTGGCCGAGCCAGGCGCCAGTGACCTTGTTCTGCGCGTCGACCCACTCCTTGGTGTCGGCCGCATTCGCGTCTTCCAGCCAGCGGTAGGGGTCGGCGATGCTGGTGCCGTGGTAGTTGTCGACCTGGTTGACTTGTTTGCTGACCGGGTAGGCCAGGTTCGCGCCGGTGCCGGTGCAGGCATTTTGGGCCTGGACCATTGCGCTGGCGCCAAAGGCGGCGACCAGGGCGGCGACGAGGGTTGCTTGTCTCGCTTGCATGAATCCCTTTCTGTTATAGGCTTTCGTTGATGTCGTGGGGGGAAATCGTATCGGAGTACGGCAGCGCCGAGCGCACCGGCGGGGTCCAGCCGGCGATCCATTCGGCCAGCTTGTCGCCCGGGATCGGGCGGCTCATGAAGTAGCCCTGGCCCTGGTCGCAGCCCAGCGCCGACAGCAGGCGCCACACGGCCTCGCTCTCGATGCCTTCGGCCACCACGCGCAGGCCCATGTTGTGTCCCAGGTCGATGGTCGAGCGCACGATCTTGGTGTCGCCGATGTCGTTTTCCATGTTCAGCACGAAGGACTTGTCGATCTTCAGCTCGTCGACCGGCAGCCGCTTCAGGTAGGCCAGCGAAGAGTAGCCGGTGCCGAAGTCGTCGATCGACAGGTCCACGCCCATCGCGTGCAGGCCTTCGAGCGTGGTCTGGGCGCGCACCGGGTCGTCCATGATCGCGCTCTCAGTAATCTCGAGGCAGAACGACGACGGCGACAAGCCGTGGCGTTCGAGTATCTCGCAAAACTTGTTCGGCAAGTCCTGGTCCAGCAGGTCGCGCGTGGACAGGTTGACCGACACTTTCAGGTGGATGCCCTTCTCGATCAGTTCGCGGCACAGCGCGGCCGACTGGTCCAGCACCCAGCGCGTCAGTACGCGGATAAACCCGGTCTGCTCGGCGAAGGGGATGAATTCGTCCGGGAACACCTGTCCGCGCTCCGGATGCATCCAGCGCACCAGCGCTTCGACCCCGACCACTTCGCCGGTATCGAGCCTGGTCTTCGGCTGCACGTGGAGGCGGAACTCGTTGCGTTCGATCGCGTTGCGCAATTCGGTCAGCAGGCCGAGCGAGGTTTCGCTCGACTTGTCGATCAGGGCATCGTAGATCACGGCGCCATCGTTGCGCTGCTTGGCGGCGTACATCGCCACTTCGGCCATCGACAGCAGCGATTCGGCGCTGGCAGCGTGGTTCGGGAAACAGGCGATGCCGAGGCCGGCGCCGATGTCGACGGTCTGGTCCTCCAGCGACAGCGGCACTTCCAGCGCATGCAGCAGCCTGGCCGCGACCATCTGGGCGGCCTCGAGGCCGGAGCCGGGCAGCAGCACCGCGAACTCGTCGCCGCCAAGGCGCGCCACCTGGGCCGAGGCATGCGCCTCGACCAGCTGCAGCTGCAGGCGCTCTGCCACCTGGCGCAGCAGCGCATCGCCGAAGCTGTGACCCATCACGTCGTTGACGTGCTTGAAGCGGTCCAGGTCCATCATCAGCACGCACACCGGTTCTTCGCGCCTGCGCGCCTCCGCCAGGGTGTCGTTGAGCAGCAGGACAAACTGGGCGCGGTTCGGCAGGTTGGTCAGCGGATCCCAGTACGCGAGGCGGCGGATCTCCTGTTCGCGCTTGGCGATACCGTCGCGCATGCTGTCGAAGGCCTTGGCCAGCGCGCCGATCTCGTCGTCGCGCTTGAAATCGAGGCTGCCACGGTAATCGCCTTTTTCGAGCCGGCGCGCGGTGCCGGCCAGCTCGTGCAAAGGCTGGGCGATGCGCTTGGCGGTCAGCACGCTGGCGGCGGCGGCGACCGCGATGCCGACCACGCTCAGCAACAGCAAGGTACGCTCCAGGCTCGCGTACTGCGCGGTGGCTTCGTCGATCGAGCGCGCCAGCAACACGCTGGCGCTGCGCTGGCCGTCACTGCCGATCGGCACCATGCGGGCGCTGAAACGGATGCCATCGATATTCAGGTCGAACGGGCGCGCCTGGGACTGCGGCAAGGCCTTGAGGTCGCGCTCGACCTGCTCCATCGCCTTGCGCGGCATGGTGGAATGAATCGCCTGCCAGTCGCCGTTGGCCGCGTGCGTGAAGACGGTGGTATCGAGTTCGGACAGTTCCTTCATGCCCTCGACCAGCCTGGCGTCGATGGCAAAACCCATCACGACCCAGGCGATGGTGATTGGCGCCCTGACCGGCATCACGACCAGCTGCACCGGCACGCCGTCGACCAGGGTGACGGCGTTCGCGCCGCCGTTCTGTTCGGCCGCGTCGAGCAGGCCGAGCACGACTTTTTCGATGGCGCCGCTGCGCGCGATGCCGGTCGATACGGTCACCTTGCGCTCGCCGTCGACCAGCAGGGCCAGCCCCGCCTTGGCGCGGCGCGCGCTGTTGGCCAGCGCCGATTCGATGGTGGCGCGGTCGCCGGCCTCGTTATTGCCGATTGCCTCGACGAAGGCGGTATCGCGCGCCAGCACCTGCGCCGAAAAGCGCTGCGCCTGGGCATGCTGCTCCATCAGCTTGAGCAGCACCTTCTCGCCGTGGCCCAGTTCCACGCCAATCGAGGAACGCGCGTTGGCGTCGATGCCCTGCTCGATCACCACCAGGACCAGCACCTGCACCACGATGATCAACACCAGGAACAGCGTGACGATACGCCCTTCAAGGCTGCGAAAACCCAACTTCATCAGTAACCCGAACTCGCCGGTTCGGCGTCCGCCACGGGCGGCTTGAGGGCCAGCTTGTACGACAGCGTGGCCGGCGCGGCGCCGACCTTGACGGCGACGTCCTGCTCGGCGGCGGCGCCCGCCATGTTGTAGTGCCAGGCCGAGACCTTGTATTTGCCCGCGCCCGGCAAGTCGATCTTGGCCATGCCGTTGGCGTCGGTCTTGGCGAACCAGGGCGAGTCGACCACCTTGACGTAGGCGATCATGCGGTCGTGGATATTGCAGCCGAGGACCACGGTGCCGGCCTTGTCGAACACCTGCGGCGTGGCTGCCACGCCGGAGTACAGTTTCTGGTCGAATTTCTTGGCCGGCGAGAAGGAATAGATATGGTGGCGCACCTTGTCGTTGTTCGGGAACGAGATCCGGCTGCCCACTTGCACGACCGAGACGATCGGCAGGAACTTCAGGCCGCGCTGCTCGATCTCGGCCGGCTGGGCCAGCCTCGGCGCCGTGCCCGACTCGAGGTCGATGAACACCACGGTATCGGCCAGCGGCTTGCCTGCCGCGTCGCTCACCTGGACCACGACCCCGGTCGCGCAGGCCAGCGCCGGCAACAGGGAGCAACAGGCAAGGGCGAGGGTTCGGGCATGCATTTTCATAGGCTCAAAGGGTGGACGCTGGCCATCCTATTGTAGCGTCTCTGTAAAAATTCCGAAAAGAACTTTTAGCCCAGATGCCAGAACGACATCAGCTGTGGTTACCGTTCAGCGCGGCGGCTGGCCGTGCGCCATTTGCCACTGGCGCGACAGGTCGAGCGCCAGGCCCAGCTCGGACGGCGTGAGGCGCCGCGCGACGATGCTCTTGTTGGTGCTGGCCGTTTCGTCGCCCGCCTCGGCCGCCAGCAGCATCCACATATAGGAACGCACCGTGTCGCGCGCGACGCCGCGCCCGCTGCTGTACATGCCGGACAGGTTGAACTGGGCCAGCGCGTGGCCCTGCTCGGCCGCCTGGCCGTACCAGAACACGGCCATGTGGTCGTCGTGCTGGACGCCCTGCCCGTTCGCGTACATGACGCCCAGGTTGTTCTGGGCGCTGGCGTCGCCCTGTTCGGCCGCGATCCGGTACCACTGGGCGGCCTGCACATCGTCGCGCGCCACGCCCTGTCCATTGGCGAAGATCACGCCCAGGTTGAACTGGGCATTGGTGGCGCCTTGTTCGGCGGCGCGCCGGTACCACTCGATTGCCAGCCGGTCGTCGCGCGCGGCGCCGCGGCCGTTGGCATACATGCTGGCCAGGTTGTACTGGGCCAGCACGTGGCCCTGTTCGGCCGAGCGCAGGTACCACTGCAGCGCGCGCACTTCGTCCTGCGCGGCGCCCTGGCCGTTGGCCAGCATCACCCCAAGGTTGAACTGGGCATCCTTGTCGCCCTGTTCCGCGGCGCGCTGCAGCCAGGCGAACGCGCGCAACGGATCGGCGCGCACGCCGAGCCCCTCGGCATAGGCCATGCCCAGCTGGCGCTGGGCCGTGGCATTGCCCTGGGCGGCGGACTGGCGGAACCAGCACAGGGCCTGCGGTTCGCTCGCCTCCACGCCCTGGCCGCGCTTGTACATGAAGCCCAGGTTCAGCTGGGCCGTCGCGTCGCCCTGCACCGCCGACTTGCGGAACCAGGCCATCGCCAGCGGGTGGTTCAGCGGCGCGCCCTGGCCGTACAGGTAGCATTCGGCCAGCAGCGTCTGGGCGCTGGCCGTGCCCTGCTCGGCGGCGCGGTAGAACCAGGCGAGCGCCTGCTCGTGGCTTTGCTCGACGCCGCGGCCCTTCTTGTACATTTGACCCAGGTTTTGCTGGGCGGAGGCGTCGCCCTGTTCGGCCGCGTGGCGGAACCAGTAGGCGGCCTCGGCATCGCTCCGGTCGACCCCGCGCCCGTTGTAGTACAGCGCGCCCAGATGGTTCTGGGCGAAGGCCAGCCCCTGCAGCGCCGCCTGGCGCAGCCATTTGAAGGCATGCGCGTAGTCGCGGTCGACGCCGTCGCCCTTCTTGTACATCAGCCCAAGGTTGAATTGTGCATATGCGTCGCCGCGCTCGGCCGCCTGGCGGAACCATACATAGGTCTGATAGTTCTCGCGAGATAAGTTTGGGCGGTCCATGCATTTCCTCATTCGCTTCCGCGACACACGTGGCGAACTGATAAGTCTTGCTAAAAGCTTAATGCAGCACAGGTCAGGGCGTTTGACTGCGCGCAAGCGAACCGGGGCTCCACCATCACGGAAAGGCGTAAAAAACCCCGCCGGGATCGCTCCGGGCGGGGTTTAGTAACTCGCGGAAATTGCTGCTTAGAACTTGGTGCGCACGCCAAACACGAAGTTGCGGCCAGGCAGCGGCGAAACGTCCTTCAACACCGAGGTCGACAGCCGCACTTCCTCGTTCAGCAGGTTCTTCGCCAGCATGAACCAGGTCAGGTCCTGGCCACCCAGTTTCTGGGTCCACGACAGGTTGGCGTTGAGCATCGTATAGGACGGGGTCGGCGTCGTTTCGAAGCTGGCCAGGCGATCCTGGCGCTGCGCCTGCACGATCGAGACGCCGGTGCGCAGCGCGCCTGCGCGGTAGCCGGCATCGAAGCCGATGCGCGAGGCCGGCTGCAGCGGCAGGCTGCCGCCGCGCACGAGCTTGCCGCGCGTGGTGTCGGCGAAGGCACGCAGCGACAGGCCCTGGCCATGCTGGTTGTAGCCGATCTCGCCTTCGGCGCCGCGGATGCGGGCGTCGGCCTGCTCGAAGATGCGCTCGCGCAGTTCGCCGCCTTCATTGCCTTCTTCGTCAAGCATCAGGCCGGTGATGTGGCCGTAGATGAAATCCTTCACCTTGTTCTGGAACACATTCGCCTTCCAGCGCAGCTTGCCGCTGGTTTTCTGCAAGGTCAGTTCAACGTTGCGCGAGGTTTCGCGCGTGAAATCGACATTGCCGACATCAAAGGTGGCGGTGGCGTCATGCGGACCGCCCGAATACAGTTCCTCGGTGGCTGGCGCGCGCTGCGCCACCGACAGCGTCAGGCCGGCGCCGTAGCCGGGCGTGAATGGCCACAGGCCGCCGACCGAGTACGAATGCAGGTCGAAGCTGCGCTTCGGTCCGCTGACCGGGGTGCGCTCGACGTTCTCCAGCCGCAAGCCGGCGTTGACCTTGACCGGGCCGAAATCGCGTTCCTCGACGAGGAAACCGGCCCTTGAGAGCGAATGGGTGACCGGCACCGTGTCGGGCGAGCCGTCTTCGGCGCTCAGGGCCGAGAAATGCGAATTCTCGGCCTGCACGCCGACCGTGCCATGCCAGCCGGCCACCGTCTTGTGCGCCAGCTCGATGCGCGATTCGAGGGCGCGGTTCTTGAATTCGACTTCCGGCGCGCCGGTCAGGTCGAGCTCGGCGTGCTCGTAGTCGGTATAGCCGAGCTTGAACTTGAGCGTCTCAAAGCCGGGCAACGGCGCGTGGAGCAAGCTGTCGACATCGTAGCGCAGCTGGTGCTGGTCGATCTGCGAACCCTCCGCACTCGGGACGCCATACAGGTTGTCGAGCACGCCGATCGAGGCGCCGATGTAGCCGCGCCCGCCGATCCACGAGAAGCCGGCGCCGGCCGTCTCCTGTTTGGTGAAGGAGCGCGGCAGGCGGCCGCTGCCGGAGCCGGCATCGCCTTCGACACGGTAGCCGGGGAACTTGTAGTCATCTGTGCGGCGGATGTTGCCGTCGATGTGCAGGCCGATGCTGCCGGCCGCGGCGTCCAGCGAACCGGATCCGTTGCGACCGCTGTCGACGGTGCTGTAGCGCAGCTCGGCCTGGCCGGTCGGCTTCGGTTCGAGGTGGGTGGGAATGCGTTCATTGACCACGTTGACCAGGCCGCCGATCGCACCGGAACCGTACAGCAAGGCGGCCGGGCCGCGCAGGATCTCGATCTGGCGCGCGATGGCGCCTTCGGCCGCCACCGCATGGTCGTTCGACAGGCCGGACACGTCGGTCACCGCCATGCCGTTTTCCAGCATCTTGACGCGCGAACCTTCCAGGCCGCGGATGATCGGTCGCGATGCGCCGGGGCCGAAGCCGGAGGCCGACACGCCCAGCTCCTGCGACAGGGTTTCGCCCAGCGAGCTGCCGACCTTGTCGCGCAATTCATCGCCCGCCAGGATCTTGGCGGGCGCCAGGATCTGATCGCCTTCGGCGCTGCGGAACGGGGTGGCGGTCACGATGACCTTCGGGATGTCCGGTTCGGCTGGCGCCGTTGCGGTCTGGGCGTGGGACAGGGACGACAGCGCGGACAGGACCGCGCTGGCTAGCAGCGTACGTTCGATTTTCATGCATCAACCTCAAGCAAATTCAATGACAGGCAAGGCAAGCGGCGCAGCGGCCGCTGGACGGCCGCGCTGCGCAGGCATGCGGAATTAGGGCTTTGCTGTCAGGCTTGAGGAGGGGCGCGCGACTGGAACACGCACACGGTGCGTGCGCAGTTCGCCTGCACGGCGCGCGCGGCGGCCAGGACTTCGCGGGTATCGGGAACGGCAAAGGTGAGACCGGTGCTGCCAAGGGGCGTAACCAGCTGGGCAAAACCGAGGCACTGCTTGCAGCTCTGGTCGAGCGCGAAGGCGCTCGACAGGTCGTCTTCGCCAGCATCCTGGTGCAGCTGCTGGACGCCACCCATCTGTCCCGCCAGGTGCGACAGGGCGTGCGCCGACGCCATCTGCTGCGACAGCAGCAGCAACAGCGAAAGCAATACACGGACGAAGATCTGGCGGTTCATGGTGGCCACATTGTAATGCGATCAGCTTTTCGCGGCAGTATTATTTTGATCTGCATATTTCTGCATAAATACGGACGCCTTGGCGGCGCTCACCTTGTTGAGCGATACCAGCAGCTGCGGCGCCACGCCGGGCAAGGCATAGCGGCGGCCCAGGTGGCTGCCGATATGGAGCAGCACCTCGGCGGCGACCTCGGCATCGGACTCGGCGCGGTGGGCGGCGCTGCGGAAGCGGATGCCGAGCTGGCTCGACAAGGTGCCGAGCTTGTAGCTGGGCAATCCGGGAAACACGCGGCGCGACAGTTTCAGCGAGCACACCAGCGCGCTGTGGGCCGGCGCCAGCCCGAGGCGGCCGGCTTCGGCCAGCAGGAACTTTTCGTCGAAGCTGGCGTTATGGGCGGCCAGCGCATCGCCGCCGATAAACTCGAGCAGCTGCGGCACCACCCGCGTTGCCGGCGGCGCGCCATCGACCATCTGCTGGCTGATGCCGGTCAGCTGGGTGATGAAGGATGGAATCCGCACCCCGCAGTTGACCAGCGACACGAAGCGCTCGGTGACCTTACCGTCCACGATGCGCAGCGCCGCCACCTCGGTGATGCGCTCGCCCATCGCCGGCGACAGGCCGGTGGTCTCGAAGTCGAGCATGACGATCGGGCGATCGATCATCGGGCCCCCTGCCCGAACTTGCGCACCGCGTCCAGCGCCAGGCCGGCGCCGATGCTGCCGAACAGGTCGCCCTCGACCTTGCGCGCCTTCGGCACCAGCGCGCCGATCCGTTCGCGCAGCATGCGCACCCCGCTCGAGCCGCCGGTGAAGAACACGGTGTCGACCGCATCGGGCTTGACGCCGGCGTCGGCCAGCAGCTTGAGCACGGTCTGGTCGACGCTGTCGACCAGGTGCCCGATCGCGCCTTCGAACTGGCTGCGCTGCAAGGCCAGCGGCTGCGGCGGCGCCAGGCGGTCGAGCTCGAGAGTGACGTCGCTGGCATCGGACAGGGCGATCTTGCCCTCTTCCACCTTCATCGCCAGCCAGTGGCCGGCGCGCTCGTCGATCAGCTTTTGCAGGCGCGCCAGCTTGGCCGGCTCGCGCGCGTCGCGCGCCACGTCGGCCAGCTGGGCCCACATCTTCTTGGTGTAGGCCAGGTTGATCGTGTGCCAGGTCGCCAGGTTGAAGTAGTAACTCGAGGGAATCTCGCTGTTGTTGGTCATCAGCGAACGGTAGCCCAGCAACGGCATCACCGACGCCAGGCTCAGGTACTTGTCGAAATCGGTGCCGCCGATGTGCACGCCGCCGGTGGCCAGGATATCGTCGCGCCGCTCGCTGCGCAGGGCCCGCTCGGGCGACAGGCGCACCAGCGAAAAATCCGAGGTGCCGCCGCCGATGTCGGCGATCAGCACCAGTTCTTCGCAGCGGATCTGGGATTCGTAGTCGAACGCGGCCGCAATCGGCTCGTACTGGAAGGCGACATGCTGGAAGCCGACCGCGCGCGCCACCTCGGCCAGCGTGTCCTCGGCCAACTGGTCGGCCTCGGCATTGTCGTCGATAAAGAACACCGGGCGGCCGAACACGGCGCTGCCGAACTCGCGGCCGGCGGCCAGTTCGGCGCGGCGCTTGACCTCGCCGATGTAGTGGGCCAGCAGCATACGGAACGGCAAGGCGCGCCCCGCCACCTCGGTCTGGCCATCGATCAGGCTGGTGCCGAGCAGACTCTTGAGCGAGCGCATCAGCCGGCCTTCGTAGCCGGCCAGGTAAGCCGCCAGCGCCGCGCGGCCATAACTCACTTCCTCGTCGTCGGCATTGAAAAAGACGACCGACGGCAGGGTCGCCTTGCCGTCTTCCAGGGCCAGCAAGGCCGGCTGGCCGGGACGCACCCAGCCGACCGTGGAATTGGAGGTGCCGAAATCGACACCGCAAGCATTGCCCATAGACCCTCGCAGATAAGGGGCGACATGTTACCAGATTCCGAGGCCCGCGCCGATTGTGTTTTAGGCGCAACTAACCGTCTTCTGTTGCTGTCGATCAAAAAGTTTCCTGAACTTCAAAGTTACGCTTTGGAATGGTAGGCCGACCTTTCAAGGGGAACATTGTGAACACGACACGCATATTTGCCAGCATCGCGCTGGCCGGGCTGGTGCTGGCAGGCTGCGGCGGCGGCAGCGGCAGTAGCAGCAGCTGCACCTTGACCAACCCGTCCGGCTGCGGCGGCAGCGTGCCGCCGCCCGCCACCGATCCCGGCACCGGCTCAGGCACGGGCACCCCGCCGGCCTCGGACCCGGCGGCCAGGGCCGCCACGGTCAGCCTCGTGTTCAGCCAGGCCGAGCTGGCCTCGGCCGGCCTGCCGGGCGCCGAAGTGACGGTCACCGCGCTGGTCAAGACCGCCGACAACACGGCGGTGGCGGATGCCCCGATCAGCTTCCGCGCCGACTCCGGCTTCCTGGCGGTGGCCAATGCGGTCACCGACAAGAGCGGCAAGGCGGTGGCCACGCTCGGCACCGGCGGCTCGGCCCTGAACCGGACGATCAAGGTCAGCGCGACCGTCGGCCGCGCCAGCGGCGAAGGCAGCGTCAACGTGACCGGCACCCGGCTCGCCGTCGCCGGCCCCAGCTTCGTGATGGTGGGCGGCTCGCTCGACCTGGTGGCGACCCTGGTCGATTCGGCCGGGCGTCCGCTCGGCGGCGAGGCCGTCACCATCGGCACCCGCAACGGCAACACCGTGACCGCCGCCGCCACCAGCAGCGACAGCCGCGGCCAGGTCAGCCTGCGCCTGGCCGGCTCCAGGCGCGGCGACGAGCAAGTGGTGGTCAGCGCGCTTGGCGCCACCGCCACCAAGCCGGTGACGGTCGGCGGCAGCGATGTGCAGCTGTCGCCGTCGATCACGGTGGAAAGCGGCGGCAGCGAAGGGCTCAAGGAAGTGGCGGTGCATGCCTGCGCGCCGGTCGACGGCAGCTTCAACCCGAGCGGCGCGGCCGGCGCCGGCAGCGTGACGCTGACCGCCTCGCGCGGCCGGCTGTACAGCGACGCGGCGTGCAGCACGCCGCTGGCGGGCGCGGTCGGCATCAGCGGCGGCGCCTTCCAGCGCACATGGATCCGCTCCGAAAACGCCGGCGTCGCCACCATCGACGCCACCGTGACCGGTGGCCCGAGCGCCTCCACCCGCCTCGAGTTCCTTGCCGCGCTGGGCCCGGCGTCGCGCGTCAACCTGCAGGTCGGGCAGGCGGTGCTGGCCAGCGGCGAGAGCAGCGAACTGGTGGCCGTGGTGCGCGACGGCAGCGCCGCCAACAACCTGGTCAAGGGGGCGCTGGTGCAGTTCACGATCGTCAGCGATCCCAGCGGCGGCAACCTGCAGTCGCCGTTCAACACGGTGACCGGCAGCGACGGCGTGGCGCGCGCGGTGTTCGTGGCCGGCCCGGCCGACGGCGGCAAGAATGCCACCCGGATCGAGGCGCGGCTGGCGGCGGTTCCGACGGCGACCTCGCAAGCGCTGCTGACAGTCAACAAGAAAGCCCTGTCGATCCAGTTCGGCACCGGCAACACCCTGGTCGAACATTCGGCCACCGTGCTCCAGCGCGATTACGCCGTGTTCGTGTCCGACGGCGCCGGCAATCCGGTGCGCGACGTGTCGATCTCGGCCGCGGCCTGGCCAACCCAGTACATGAAAGGCACATATTACTGGGATGCCGACACCGCCTCCAGCCCGATGCCCGGCATGTGGCGCGTCGACCCGGTCGGCTATTCCATCTGCGCCAACGAAGACGTAGCGCGCAAGGGCCTGTACGAGGCGGCGTTCGACCGCAACGGCAACGGCATCATGGAGCCCGGCATACCACTGACGGTCGTGGCCAGCGGCAAGACCGATGCGATGGGCTTGACCACGGTGTCGCTGCGCTACCCGCGCGACCGCGCCAACTGGGTCAAGGTGGAATTGACCGTCACCGGCATCGTGGCCGGCACCGAATCGGTGGCGCGCTCCACGTTCACCCTGCCCGCCCTGGCCAAGGACCTGACCGTTTATACGCTCAATCCGCCGGGCGCGACCAGCCCCTATGGTAGCAATCCTTGCAACATCGCCGACTAAAGCGATGGAAAGTGTTGTTTCCGTGCGGAAATTTGTTGTCAGAAGGGAAGACTCTACGCTAAACTTGTCCAGCCCATTCCGGGTTGAACCGCTTGACGCGTAATGACGAACTCGACACCACCGCTGAGCCATACCATCGCCGACATCAAAGCCCTGATTCACCGCGAGTCGCGGCGCGTCACGTCGTATGATGTCGCGATCCTGGCCGGGGTGTCGCAGTCGGCGGTGTCGCGCTGCTTCAAGCCCGGCGCCAGCGTCTCGAAGACCACCTATGCGCGCGTCATGAAGGCGGCCCAGGACCTCGACTATATCCCGAACGCGGCGGCGCGCAGCCTGATCACGCGCCGCAGCAACCTGGTTGCCGTGATCCTGTCGAACCTGGTCACGCTGCACTACCCCGAAATCCTGTCCGAACTGAGCCGCCAGTTCAGCCTGCGCGGCATGCGCATCCTGCTGTTCCAGCTGCCGCGCGAGGGCGATGTCGACCAGACCCTGTCCGAAGTGTGGCAGCACCAGGTCGACGGCGTGATCGTCGCCGCGCGCCTGTCGAACGGCCAGGTGGCCGAATTCGAACGGCGCCGCGTGCCCTTCGTGCTGTTCAACCGCAGCCTGCGCGACAAGACCGTCAATGCGATCGTGTGCGACCAGGTCGAAGGCGCGCGCGGCATGGTGTCGCGCCTGGCGGCCGCCGGCCACCAGCGCTTCGCGCTGATCGATGGCCCGCTCGACTCGGTGGTGGCGCAGGACCGCAAGCGCGGCATCGCCGACCGCCTGGCCGAACTGGGCCTGGACGCGCCGCTGGTCGTGTCCGGCGGCTACGACTACGCCAGCGGCGGGCGCGGCCTGCGCGAGATCATCGAACGCCTTGGGCGTCTGCCGGACGCCGTCCTGTGCGGCAACGACCTGGCCGCGCTCGGCTGCCTCGACACCGCGCGCCACGAGCTGCGCCTGGATGTACCCGGCCAGCTGTCGATCACCGGCTTCGACGGCCTCGCCTCCTCCAGCTGGCTCAGCTACAACCTGACCACGCTGCGCCAGCCGGTGCAGAACATGGCGATGGCGGCGGCCGACATGCTGACTGGCCTGGTGAACAACACGAACAGCTGTCCCGAGCGCCGCGTGTTTTCGGCCACGCTGGTCGAGGGCGCCACCGCGCGCCTGGCCCCCCTGCCTTGATTGCCCTGTACAGAATAGAAAAAGCCGGCTCGACGCCGGCTTTTCTATTTGCCCCGCCGCTTATAGCGGACGGCGGCGACGGTAGTGCGTCACACCCAGCGCGGCCAGGGCCAGGCCCAGCAGCGACAGCGTACCCGGTTCTGGAATCGGGTTACAGGTCGGATCGTTCGGCAGGCAGCCCAGGATCGAGGCGGTGCCGATGAACAGCTGCTCGTAGCCGTTGTTGAGGTCGCGGCCCCAATCAAGCGATTCGCTGGCGCAGATCGTCAGGTCGGTGATGTCTGGATCGCAACCCAGGCGCACATCGGCGTGGAAGGTCCAGTCGGCCAGGTCTGCCGGGTTTGCCAGGAACAGGGCCGACAGGAACGCATTCAGCTCGGGGAACAAGATCGCATAGGCGGCATGGTCGGCGCCCAGGTTGTGGTTGACCGGCTGGCCGACGGCAAATTCACTGTCGCAGTTGATTGGCGCGCCGCCGATGGTGTAGCAGATCGCTCCGCCCGACAGCACATAGTCGGTCGCGGTGTTGGTGCCCGCCACCGGGTCGCCCAGGCCGGCGCTGGTATAGGTCGTCACATCGCCATTGAAATTGCCGCCGCCGCCTTCGGTGAACAGGGCATACGCGCCAGGCTGGTTCAAGGTGTTGAGGCTACGGTTGGTCAAATCCCACACGCCCATCACCGTGCCCGCCGCGTTGGTGATCGAAATCTGGGCCCAGCCGGCCAGGCTTTGCGTGGTCTGCTGCGCATTGATCTGGTTATTGTTGAAGAAGAACACCATCTGTTCGCCGCCCAGGAAGTTCTGCAGCGAGGCCAGCGAAGCATCCCAGGTATTGTCCCAGTTGTTGTTGATCGTGCCGGTGAAGCCCCGGTTGGTGAAGGAATCGTTCTGGAAGTAAGTCGAACCGTTGATGCCGCTTGGCGTCGAGTACGCATCGTCCATACCGGACACATTACTGGTGGCCGGGCCGCTTTCAGTCCCGGTGGCCATCACGATCAGGTTCTTGATCGCGCCTGGCGTCGAATCGACGCTGTACTGGCAACTGGACGCGTTGCCGCCGCACTGCGTGTTGATCAAGGTCGGCAGTGAATACGACTGGGCATCGCCATACTGTACGTAGTTTTGCCCATTCAGGTTAACGATCGGATTTGCGAATGCAGTACCGCTTACAGCCGACAAGCCCAACAGCAGTGCACTCAGGCGCAAAGAGGTTTTCATTTTAATTCCTCGCAAGTCAAGACAATGGGTTGCGGACCCTTATTGACAATGCATTTTTCATGCCAAAGAAACACGATTCCATGCAAATCAAGTAGTTGGAATTGGATTTAACAGTTCCCCAAAGATGCGTTTACACGGCATGTAAAATATCCCGACAGCATTTCGTTGCGGAACGCTGCAAGTCATTGATGCCAAAGGGAAAATATAGTTTTTCAGGAGTATGAAATTGAGCCGAACATCGTCCATTTTCATCCCGGCACAGGCAAGGCAGCGAAGCGCTTCCAGGCCTTGCCAGGCCGAACCTGGCCGGCCTGGCGGCCTATCCAAACCGACAACATGGCGGCCTCGGCTGATATCCCCGTGTGGCGCTGCCCCAGCTGGGCCAGCAACGCCTGTGCCACCAAGGCATCGTTGGCCCGCCCCAGCACATCCTGCAGCGCGGCCAGCGCGCCGATGAAAGGACGCACGCGCTTGTCCTTGTACAGCGAACCGAAGAATTCGCTGGCATAGCGCAGCCGCTTGGCGGCGATGCGCATCCGGTGCCGCGCTTCCGGCCCGCCGGCCCTGGCCGCGCGCGCCCGCCGCCGCAGGCCTGCATGCGCCGCGCCGATCGCCTTGCGGGCGAACATCGCCACCGGCATCGCCAGTTGGGCCTTCGCCTGCAGCGGCGCGTTGTCGCGCCAGCCGCGGCCATGCAGCCAGCGCGACAGGGCCAGCATCAGCGTTGTATAGCGCGCAGAATCGATGGTGGCGGCGGCACTGGCGCGCAAGGTGCGCGCCTCGGCCAGCGCCGCCTCGCACAGCGGCGCGGTGTCCGCCACGCCGCGCAGCGCATGGGCCGCCGCGGGCAGGGTGACCCCGGTCAGCACGTCCATGTCGCGCGCGGGGCCGAGCGCTTCATCCAGCCAGTCGAACTCGCCCTGCAGCGCGGGCGGCAGGGCCAGCAGGCCGCGGTACAGCCGCAGCGCCGATGCCAGCCGCCGCAGCCCGACCCGCATCTGGTGCAGGCTTTCGGTATCGTCGCGCTGGCCGACGCCCGGCGCATTCGCCTGCACCTGCTGCATGCAGTTGGCGGCGATCGCGCAGAATGCCTGCTCGGCACTGATGCGCTTGCCGAGCGCCAGTGGCTCCGCCTTCGCCGCCGGTTGCAGCGCAGGCTCCAGCAGCGCAAAACCGCGCTCGGCCTTGCTCATGGTGCAGATACGCATCGGGATATCGGCCTGCAGGGCCAGCGCGAGGTCGAACAGCACCGACGGCGCGCCGTCGACCAGCTCCAGCTCCAGTTCGCACACCGGCACCGTCTCGTCGCCGCATTCGATCTTGCCGACGTCGATCGCGCATTCGACGTCGCCCCCTTGCGGCAGGCGCAGCAGCACCTCCGTGCGCAGGAACGCAATCGAGAACAAGGGCGCCAGTGCCTGCGCCAGCCCGGGGCGGCGCAGCACCTTGTTCCAGGGCTTGTGCCGCCCCGCCAGCGGCAGCAAGGCGGCCAGGTCCGGCTCCGGCGTCGCCAGCGGGGTTTCCCATTCGTGACGGCTGTGCAGGCCGCCTTCGGCCGTGCCGCCCGCCTTGATCGCCTGCTGCAGCACGCCATTCGCGTCGCGCACGCGCAGGCCGGCCCGCGCAAGCAGCAGGTCGCGCCGCGGCGTGTCGAAATAGATATCGCGCAGGCTTCGTTCGCGCCGTGCCAGCGCGCCCTGCAGCAAGGGGTGCTGGCGCAGGCGCCCCGCATCCTCGGGCGCGAGCAGCAGTTTGAGTTCGATTTCCATGCCAGCTATTCTACCGGGGTCCGCCCTCGCCTAGCGCCGCCCTCGCAGGCCGCGCAGACTCCTGGCCGCGCGGCCAGTTGGCGTCGACCGCGAACCAGTCGACCAGGTGATCGAGCAGCGCGCGCAAGGTGGGCGGCATGTGCTCGCGCGACAGGTAGATGCCATACACGCCCATCTGCTGCGGCAGTGCCTCGGGCAGCAGTTCGACCAGTTGCCCGTTTGCGATCAGCGGCGCGGCGGCGAAGCGCGGCTGCAGGGAAATGCCGACGCCGGCGACGGTGGCCGACAGCAGCGCCATCGATTCGTTGGCCGACAGGTTGCCGCCGACCGGCACCGCCAGCGCGTCGCCGCCGCGCGTGAAATGCCATACGCTTTTGCCGAAGTAGCTGTAGGTCAGGCAGTTGTGCCGTTCGAGGGCGGCAACGTCCGCAGGCGCCCCATGCGATGCCAGGTAGGACGGCGCGGCGCACACGACCGAGTCGCAATCGGCCAGGCGGCGCGCAATGACGTTCGGGCCGAGCGCATTCGTGATCCGGATCGCCAGGTCGATCCGCTGTTCGACCAGGTTCACGGCGCGGTTGTCGACCTCCAGCTCGATCGCGACGCCGGCATGGCGCCGCAGGAAGCCCGCCACCGCCGGCGCCAGCGCCGTCTGCGCCAGCGAGTGCGAGCTGGCGATGCGCAGCAGCCCGCGCGGCACCCCGGCTTCGCCGCCGGCGCTGGGCATGGCGTCGGCCAGCGACAGCATCTGGCGGCACCGTTCGAGCGACAGCTCACCGGCCGCCGTCAGGCTGATGCGGCGCGTGGTCCGGTGCAGCAGCCGCGCCCCGGCCCATGCCTCCATCTCGGCCAGGTAGCGGGTGATCATCGCGCGCGACATGTCGAGCACGTCGGCGGCGGCCACCATGCTGCCGCGCTCGGCGATCTCGATAAATACCCTGGCGGCGGTGATGCGGTCCATGATTTGCTCGATTCATGCAATTAATCATTGCAATTTACACTGTTTTTCAATCGAATGCATTTGCCTACACTGCATGCACTACCAACCATTCACAGGACCAACACCATGATCAAGCAGACCGTCATCGCCACCGCCCTCGCCGCCACCGTCGCCGCGGGCGCCAACGCCGCCCCGCTGGCGCTGGAAGTGTTCAATCCCGGCGAAGCGGCCATTTTCCCGGTGGCCTCGGTGCTGGTGACCGGCGCCAGGGACGCGGTGCTGATCGATGCCCAGTTCTCGCGCGCCGAGGCGCTCAAGCTGGTCGAACGCATCCGCTCCAGCGGCAAGACGCTGCGCACCGTGTACGTCAGCCATGGCGACCCGGACTTCTACTTCGGCCTGGACGTGATCCAGGAAGCCTTCCCGCTAGCGAACATCGTGGCGACGGCGGGCACGGTGGCGGCGATGGAAAAGAAGGCCGCCGCCAAGGTGGCGCATTGGGGCCCGATCCTGAAGGACAACGCGCCGCGCCGCATCGTGATGCCGCAGGTGCTGCAGGGCGACCGTATCGTGCTGGAAGGCGAAACGCTGAACATCGAAGGCCTGAAGGGCGCGACGCCGGACCGCACCTTCGTCTACATCCCCTCGCTCAAGGCGGTCGTTGGCGGCGTGGTGCTGTTCCAGGGCCTGCACGTGTGGACCGCGGACACCCAGACGCCGGAATCGCGCCGCCACTGGCTGGGCACCCTCGACGCGATCGCCGCCCTCAAGCCGGCGACAGTGGTCCCGGGCCACTTCAAGCCGGGCGCGCCGATGACGCCGGACAGCATCGCCTACACGCGCGGCTACCTGCAGCGCTTCGAAACGGAGACGCCCAAGGCGGCCGATGGCGCCGCGCTGATGAAGGCGATGCGCGCCGCCTATCCGGAGGCCGGCCTGGATGCGGCGCTGCAAACGAGCGCCAAGGTGGCCAAGGGCGAGATGAAGTGGTAAGTGCCGGCTGATTCCGGATTCGCGAAGGCGAGACTTGAAACACATTCACCAAGGTCGAGTTTTACCTGAACGACTTCGGATTCATTTCGCTTCGCTGGACCAGACCTTCATGGTCTGGACCGCCAGCAGCTTGCAGGCGCCGCCGGCGTTGACGTAGGTGCGCCAGCCTGGTCTTCGCCAGCACCACCGCCTTGGTGTCGAACGCCGACGCCAGCGTATGTACCCAGACATAGTCGTCCGCCAGCAGCTGCTGCAGGAAGGCGGCATCGCCGCTGCGCATGGCCTCCTCGTAGCGGCTGTCGAGCGCGATCAGCTCGGGAACGGGCAGGCATGGTGCGCCCCACGCCGCCAGTGGCAGCGCGCAGCTTGCCGTCAGGCTCAGTTTTTTCATGCCGGCCAGTGTATAGCAGGCGCCAGGCACTCAGCAACTTCTCGAACGCATCCGCCGGCAGCGCGGTCGTACACGTTTGAGCGTTCGCAAAGTCGGCAATAAACAGAACGATAATCTACCTCGTCTCGCAAGATCTCCCTCGGCAGTGAAGCTTCCGCCGCCCTCGGCCGCCTGGCCTGGGCATGCCGGAACACGCCCTTGCGCGGCGCATCCCTTGATTGTTCCTCCTCTTTTTTTATGAAAGGCAGTATATGAAACGTATCGCCACCGTGGCCGCCCTGTGGGCCGCACTCGTGGGAATGACGGCCGCCGCGCCCGCGGCCGCGCAGCAGACCGGAAGCCGCAACCTGATCGCCCCGCCGCCCGTGTCCGCCGGCGACACTGGCCGCGCCGCGGTGGAGGCCGTGGTCGTGCGCCACCCGAGCCAGGCCGGCAGAGTCAGCCATACCATCTCGGGCAACTTCGTGCCGAGCGCCGGGCACAGCTGGATCGCCAAGGGCGACAAGCGCTACAGCCTGTGCGCCACCACCAGGGACCAGCGGGTCGCCTGCGCGCCCCTGATCGCCACCGCAGTCATGGCCGACCTGGAGATCGGCGCCCTCCCCGCCAAGGGCGGCATCACGATGGTGACCTTCAGGATCGCGCCGGGGACGAAACGCCCGAGCCTGGCGCTGGCCAGGTCCGCCGGCGCCTTCATGCAGCGGGTCGGCAAGCTGTCGGCGCAACTGGAGCGCCAGGCCGTTTCGTTTGCGCCCAAACCCACCGACCGGGCGGTCGTTGGCGACGGCGCGTCGGCCGTCCAGGGCGAGGAGACATGCGGCGGCTATGACGACTTCGGCAGCAACACTTGCACCGGCGGCGGCGTGGGCGGCGGCGGCGGCGACTGGGGCGATTGCGACGGCCATTGCGACTTCCCGAGCGGTAACGACACCGGCGATCCCATCCCCTTCGATCCGGCGACCGGCGAAGGGATCGATCCGAATATGCCGCAAGTCGTGATCGTCGGCGAACGTCCGGAGCACGGCACTGTCGAGCCGCCGCCGGTCTGGATCAACGCCCCGCTGCCGAACCCGGTGGTTATCCCGATCCCGACCGAGACCGAGCAGGCCGAGCTGATGCCGGTCGGCTGCGTGCCCGGTCCACGCGGCAGCTGGGTCTGCCCGCCGCCGGCGCCGGGCAACCCGTTTGCGCTGCCCAAGCCCGAGCGCGGCTTCGTGTGGAAGTGGCGCTGGTCGGACATCGAATGGTGCCGCATCTGGAACAACTGCGGCCCGAAAACCAGCGACGGCGAGCTGAGGCCGCCGGCAGTGACCCCGGCAGAAAAATTCCTGAGGGCGATGGAAAACTGCCGGGCGACTGCGCGCGCCACGATCGAGTTTTGCGTTCGCATGGAACCAGTGCGCGACGAAGCGACTAACCTTCAATGCGGTACGGATGCGCTGGAAGACTACAAAGCCTGCGAGGCAACGGCCATCGATATCTACAACAATGGCGCCGGCCGCTAAGGCCTGGCCTTCCGGCACACATGGAGGATGTATGGATCAGATCTACCTGGCGCTCGGCGTCAATCCGGACGGCACCGCCTTGATCATTCGCCCGATCAATCCGAACGGAAAGAACGGCTTCCCCTTCCATCACATGCTGTGCGACATCGAAGGAATGGGCTTTGACTACGCCAGCGAGCTGTTCGGACGAATCATGATCTCCGCCATCGGCGCCTTCCACCCCAGGGTCGACGACTACGAGCTGCTGCCCGTCGTGCCGAAGAAAGTCGTATTCCCCACCAATCCGCCGGCCAGCCAGATCGGCAAGGGGGACATGCGGGCGCTGCGCATGGGCCTGGGGTTCGGCGCGGACCAGACCGGCTCGGCGCTGCTGGTGGGGGCCTACGACGGCGAAGTTCCACTGGGCGCAGCGAGCGCGCAGTCGCTGGCGCTGCTGCACGAGCTCGGGCCCGCGGTGGCGCCGGCGGTCATCGGCGACATGATGCTGCGCCGGCTGGCGATGATGAACCCCGATGTTCTGCGGCCGCTATTCCCCACGCTGCCGCTGGGGGCCGCTTGAACGCGGTGGCCGCCCCGTCAGCCAGTGCCGGCGCGCCAAGCTCCTTACCCTTCAATCAATTTTGTTGGCGCACGACAACGCATTTCTCATCTTTCCGGAAGTTCAGCGTACACTGGATCTATTCGTTTGGCGGGAGTCAGGATGAAGTGCAAAGCCTCGCAGCTGCTGCTCTGCGGCGCCCTGTTCGCGGTGCTTCAGCCTGCGCGCGCCGAGACGCCGTCTTTGCATCTTGCCAGCTTGGAGTGGCTGCCTTACGTCGGACGCAGTCTTCCCGATGGCGGCCTGTCCGGCGCCGTGGCCAAGTCCGTCGCCGCGCGCTTCGGTTACGGCATCAAGATCGACTACTTTCCGTGGATGCGGGCCATGCAGGTGGGCGGCAGCGATCCGGACTTCGTCGGCTACTTCCCCGCCTACCATACCGCCGAGCGGGCACAGCAATGTCATTTCACGGCCCCGATGGGCAGCAGCACAATCGGCCTGGCGACGCTGGCCGAGGCGCCCCTGCACTGGCGCGTGCTGGACGATTTGGCGGGCAACAAGCTGGGCGTGGTCCTTGGTTACTCGAACGGCGAAGCGTTCGACCAGTTGGTCAAGCGCGGCAAGCTGCAGGTCGATGCATCGGTAAGCGACACCATCAACCTGAAAAAGCTGCTGGCCGGCCGGATTCGGGCGGTGGTGATCGACAAGGCCGTGCTACGCTACCTGCTCGCGTCCGACCCCGTACTGAGCCGGGAACGGGAAAAGATGCTATTCCACGAGCAGCCCCTCGCTGTGCTGTCCTTGCATGTGTGCTTCCAGCGCACCCCGCTGGGCCTGAAACTGAAGCAATCCTACGATGCCGCCCTCCTGCAAACCGATATCGCTAAAATCGAGAATGCGTATTTTGACCAGCTCGACCGCACCCTGGGCGCGGGTCGCCGCTAGCCCTGGCGAAAGCTTACCTTGAAGCTACGTGTCGCAATCGTCCTCGCTGTCACGGTCGGACTGCTGGTTCCCGCCTCGATCAATGTCTACAGCAATCGCAGCCGCGAGGAAGCGATGTTGCAGCGGTGGGAGTTCGAGCATCGCCACATGACCGAGATCCTGGCGCTCGGCATGCAGGATCCCCTGTGGAACGTCAATGCCGACGCCGGCCTGCCCTTGCTCGCCTCGCTGTTCCTCGACGAACGCATCGTCTCCATCAGGGTGAGCGACAAGAAGACCGGCGATTTCCTGTCGCAAGCGTATCCGCAGCGGCGGCGCGGCCGCAGCGCCCACGTGGTAAGGACGGTCTCGCGCGACGGCGTGGTGATCGGCAACGTCGACCTGGAAATGGCCAGCGGCCTGATCGATGACGAGATCGAAAGCGAGCGGCGCCACTTTGCGCTGACGGTGGGCGGCGCCCTCCTGCTGTCCATGCTCATGATCGTCGCCCTGCTGCAACGCCGCCTGCTCGCCCCGATCAGGCGCCTGATGCAGGAGTCGGCGCGGCTGGCGGAAGGCGATTTTTCCCGTCCCTTCGTCTGGAAAAGGGATGACGAACTGGGCGCCCTCGGACGCAGCGTGGAAGATACAAGGCGGGCCCTGCAAGCCTACTTCGTCGAGATCGAGGCCAAGAACATCGCCTTCCAGAAAGAGATCGAGTACCGCACGCGCGCCGAAGCGGAACTCCAGCGCCATCGCGATCATCTTGAGGTACTGGTGCGCGACCGCACCGCGCAGTTGCAGATCGCCAAGGAACAGGCCGAGTCCGCCAACCGCGCGAAGAGCACCTTTCTGGCGAGCATGACGCACGAGCTGCGCACGCCGCTCAATGCGATCCTGGGCTACGCCCAGATCCTGAAACGGAACAAGACGCTGGACGAGCGCCAGGCCGCCGGCTTGAACACCATCGAGCAAAGCGGCGAGCACCTGCTCATGCTGATCAACGACTTGCTCGACCTCGCCAAGATCGAATCCGGCAAGTTCGAGCTGCTGCTGGCCCCGGTCGACCTGGCGACCTTCCTCGCCGGAGCCACGCGGATCATCCAGGTACGCGCCGAACAGAAAGGCCTGGTATTCGAAGTATCCGCCCCTGAACACTTGCCGAACATACTGCTCGACGAAAAACGGGTCCTCCAGATCCTGCTCAACCTGCTCGGCAATGCGGTCAAGTTCACCGACCGGGGCCAGGTCTGCCTGCGCGCCGCCTGCGCCGCGCAGGCCGGCCCCGATGGCCGCCTGGCGCTCAGCTTCGAAGTGAGCGACAGCGGCGTGGGCATGTCCGCCGACCAGCTCGAAAGCATATTCCAGCCCTTCGAACAGGTCGGCGAGGCGCAGCGCCGCCTCGGCGGCACCGGCCTGGGCCTGGCGATCAGCCGCCAGCTGGCGCGGCTGATGGACAGCGAAATCCAGGTCGCCAGCACGCCGGGCGTGGGCAGCCGTTTCTGGTTCACCCTGAACGTGGAACCGGCGGCCGCGGCGGCGGCGGCGCCGACGGCCGAGCGCAACGTCACCGGCTACCTGGGCGAGCGCAAGACTATCCTGGTCGTCGATGACATCGCCGCGAACCGCGACATGCTGAGCGACCTGCTGGGCAGCATGGGCTTTAACGTCGAGCTCGCCAGCAATGGCCAGCAAGGGCTCGACGGCGTGCGCGCGCACCCTCCCGACGCCGTGCTGATGGACATCGTCATGCCCGTGATGGACGGCATTGAAGCGACCAAGCGGATTCGCCGCTTGCCGGACATGGGCGAGCTGCCGATCATTGCCATTTCGGCCAGCGTCACCGAGGAAGACCAGCATAACTGCCTGGATGCCGGCGCCGATGTCTTCATGACCAAGCCGGTGCACCAGAACGGCTTGCTGGAGAACCTGGGCCGCTTGCTGCGATTGACCCTCTGCCACGAGGAACAGGCCGCGGCCACGGAAAGCCCCGCCATCGCGAACGAGCTCACGCCGCCGCCCCGCGCCCAGCTGGAGCGGCTGCACCGCCTCGCGCGCGAAGGCGACATGCGTGCGATCCGCCAGTTGGCCGACGAAATCGAAAGTGCCGACAGCCGGCATCTTGCATTCGCCCAGACCTTGCGCCAGCTGGCCAGGGAATACCATTCCAAGGCGCTGGTCGAACTGGCCCTGCAATACGTGGAAAGGACCCAATGACGCCCGAACGACAAACCATCCTCATCGTTGACGATGTGCCAGCCAATCTCGGCGTGCTGGTCGAGTTTCTCGAAGAAAAAGAATTCCGCGTGCTGGTCGCCCGCGACGGCGAGGAGGCGCTGGAGCGGTGCCGCCTGGTCCGGCCCGATCTGGTCTTGCTCGACGTGATGATGCCCGGCATCGATGGCCTGGAGACCTGCCGCCGCCTGAAGCAGCACAGCGACACCGTCCAGATTCCCGTGATCTTCATGACCGCCCTGACCGACAGCGACAACGTGGTGGCCGCCTTCGAGGCCGGCGGCGTCGATTACGTGACCAAGCCGATCCGCATCACGGAAGTGCTGGCGCGCATCCATACCCACCTGGCACTGCGCGAAATGAACCGGCAGCTCTCGGCCCAGAACACCCTGCTGCAAGAAACCAACGACCGCCTGCTCCAGGCCGAGAAGATGGCATCGATCGGACAGCTCGCCGCCGGCGTCGCCCATGAAATCAACAACCCGATCGGTTTCGTCAACAGCAACCTGGGGAGCTTGCAAACCTATGTGGCGACCCTGTTCGGCGTGATCGACAACTTCGCGCAGGCGGCCGGCGCCACCCCTGCGCTCGCGGCGCGCATGGCCGAACTGAAGGAAGCAGCCGAAATCGACTTCATTCGCGACGATGTTGTGTCCCTGATCAACGAATCGCGCGACGGCATGGAGCGCGTGAAGGACATCGTCCAGTCGCTCAAGGATTTTTCGCACATCGACCGGGCCGACACCAGCTTCGCCGACTTGCACCGGGGCCTGGACAGTACGCTGAACATCGTCGCCAGCGAGATCAAGTACAAGGCCGACGTGGTCAAGGAATACGGCGACTTGCCGCCCGTCGAGTGCGTCGCGTCCCAGCTCAACCAGGTGTTCATGAACCTGCTCGTCAATGCCGCCCATGCGATCGCCAGCAAGGGCGTGATCACGATACGCACCGGCACTACCGGGCAATCGGTCTGGGTCGAGATCGGCGACACGGGCGCCGGCATGGACGCCGAGACCATGCAACGCATTTTCGAACCCTTCTTCACGACCAAGCCGATCGGCGTCGGCACCGGCCTGGGCTTGTCGGTCTCGTACGGCATCATCAAGAGCCACGGCGGCCGCATCGAGGTCCACAGCGAATTGGGCAAAGGCAGCCAATTTACCGTGCATCTTCCTATTCAAAAAGACCCATCCGCATGAACGTCACCACCGCAGTGCAGCTGATTTTGTTGCTGGGCGCCAGCGGAATCGCCGCGGCCGCCGACGCGCCGGCATCGCCACTCGACATCGGCGGGGCAATACGTTTCAACTACGTCTACAAGAGCTGGCAGCCGGAGCACCCGAACGGCTTCGTCGGTCTCGATACGCTGCGCCTGGACGTGAACTACGACGATGGACGGCTGATCGGGTCGGCGCAATACCGCTACAACCGTTTTCCCGCCGGCCAGGGGGGCTATACCAACAATTTCCTGCATCATGGCTGGGCTGGCGTGCGCTTCGGCGACAAGAGCGAACTGCATGTGGGCCTCGACAAACTGCCGTTTGGCCTGCTCCCCTTCGCCTCCAACAATTTCTTCGAATCGATCGCCTACTATCTCGGTTTCGAGGACACCTATGACCTCGGGGTGAACTATGCATGGCGCAGCGGGCCGGTGGATTGGCGCATCGCCTACTTTCCACGCGATGGCGGCTCCTACGGGGGCGGCGACAATACGGCGAGCGCGTCGAACCGATATTCCTTCAACATCGTGCCGGATGACGACAAGCAAGGCTACGGCACGGGGCAAGGCGACCGCGAGCGCGACACCCTGGTCGCGCGCGCAGCCTGGCACGTGCCCGGGCCCGCGAAGGCGGAACTTGGCCTGTCGCTGCTGAGCGGGGCGATCCGCAGCAAGGAAGGCGCAAAGAGCCGGCGCCGCGCGGCAGCGGTCCACGCCAAAGGCAGCCACAAAGCGTGGACGCTGATGGCCGAGGCGCTGTACTACAACAACGCGACACGGCACCTGGCCGGGCAGACTCTCGGAGGACTCGACCCGAACAGCTTCGTCATGCTGGGTGCGTTCGGCTACCCCTATCCGGTGGCCGCGAAGGGCGTTGTATACGTAGCGAACGTCAGTTATGACATCGCTGGCAGCATCGGCCCGTTCACTGGCTTCAAGATTTATAACGACTATAGCGTGCTGAAGAAAAAGAGCGGCGGCTACAAGGACTCGCTGCAGAATGTGACTGGGCTGAGTTTCTCCTCGGGCAAGTGGTTCTTCTACGCCGACTTCATGCTCGCGAAGCGCCAGCCTTATATGTCGCCAGACTTTGGCGGCCTGGCGGCGGGGTCGCCACTGCATGACGGCTTTTCGCGCCGTGTGAACCTTCAGGCGGGGTATTACTTCTAATGAAGACGTCCTTCGAATTCATCCGCCACCCCGCCTGAGCATTGCAGACTTCGATTACAGCTGGCTCATCCCGCCATCGACAATGATCTCGGTCCCGACGATGAAGGCGGACTCCGGTGCCGAAAGGTGCAACACCGTCGATGCAATCTCCTCCGGCGTGCCAAACCGGCCCAGCGGAATCGACGCGAGAATCTGCCCTGCGGTCGCTTCCAGCGCGGCTGCATCGAGACCCAGCTTGCCATAGATCGGCGTTTGCACCGGACCGGGGCTGACCACATTGACGCGCGCACCGCGCGGCAACAGCTCGGCCGATAAGGTCTTGGCCATCGAAATGACCGCTGCCTTGCTGGCCGCGTACACCGACGAATTCGGCATGCCGATCCGGGCATTGATCGAACCGTTGATGACGATCGATGCCTGCTTGTCCAGCAGTGGCGCAAGCGCCTGCACCTGGAAATACAGCCCCTTCACATTGACGTTGAAGATGTCGTCCCAGAATTCTTCCGTCACGTCGGCCAGGCCGGCAAATTTGGCCACGCCGGCATTGAGGAACACGGCCGACAGGCTCACCGACCGTGCTTTCAGGGCCGACGCCAGTTCGCGAGCCGAACCCGATGCGCCGGCGTCGTTGACCAGCGCGATCGTATTGCCCCCGAGTTCCGCGCGCGCCTTGTCCAGCTGCGCCACGTTGCGCCCGGTGATGACGACGCGCGCGCCTTCCGCGATGAAGGCCTTGGCCGTTGCAAAGCCGATACCACTGCTGCCACCAGTTACCAACACAGTTTTTCCATTGAAGCGGGTCATGATTTTCTCCTTGGTTGAGCGGTTGAATTACCGTGAAGTCAGTGTGTGCCCTGGCCCCACAAATGACGTTCCATCCGCCAACCCAACATGTGCGAAGATATCGAACATGTTTGACCCATTCATTCTGGAGGCTCCAGATGCTGACCGAACCTGAACTTGCCTTACTCGAAGCCATTCGCGACCACAGCAGCCTGTCGCGCGCCGCGGCCAAGCTGGGCAAAGCGCCCTCCACCGTGAGCCACGCCGCCCGCCAGCTGGAAGAAAAATTCGACGCCCTGCTCTTCGACCGGCGCCGCTACCGGATGCAGCTCACGCCAGCGGGTGAACTGCTGGCCCGCGAATCGGCGCGGCTGGCCGAAGACTCGTCGCGCCTGTCGCGGCGCGTGCGCCAGGTGGCCAGCGGATGGGAAGACCGCCTGTGGATCGTGACCGACGAAGTCATCGAATTCGACCTGCTGCTGCCATCGATTGCCGCCTTCGACGCGCTGCAGTCAGGCGTGTCGCTACGGATAACGCACGAAGTGCTGCGCGGGACATGGGAAGCGCTGGTGGATGGGCGCGCCGACGTCGTGGTTGGTGCGACCAATGAGCCACCGGCCATCAAGGGCCTGCAATGGTTCGAGCTGGGCGTGATGGAATGGGTGTTTGCGGTGGCGCCGCGCCATCCGCTGGCGAAGGCGGCTGACGTTCTATCCCGCGAACAGATCCTCGCGCACCGCGCTGTGGTCGTGGCCGACACGGCACGCAACGTAGCCGGACGCAGCTACGGCGTCGTCGGTGGGCAGGCCACGCTCGCAGTGCCAGGCATGCGCGAGAAAATCGCAGCGCAGCGCGATGGCCTGGGTGTCGGCTGGCTGCCGCGCCATCGGGTCAGCGGACTGTTGAAGCAAGGCAAGCTGGTGGAGAAGCAGACTGCCGATCCGCGCGAACCGAATACGCTCTACGTGGCGTGGCGTGGAGACCATCCGGGGCGGGCCCTTGCATGGTGGCTGGAGCAATTCAGGCAGAAGCGGCTTGCGAAGATGCTGGTGCAGGGACTGCCGGTTTGAGATCGGTCGCCTGATCCAATTCACATCCCCTTGCGCCCGAATAGCGCAAGCAATTCGGGCACCGAAAGTGCACCACCATCGCCCATCCACGCGGGTCTTGGCAGGCCCGCCAGGGCGATGAAATGGCCGCTTGGCATGGCCACCTCGAACAGGTGCTCCAGCTGCTGCTTTACCTTCAGCAGTGGTTCACGCAATACGTCATCCAGTGGACCCCGCAACAAATAACGCAGCAGACTGTCGCTCAGGTCCAGGTTGTCAGCAAAGAACGGCATGCCGCCTTGCCCAAGCCTCGCGATTGCCCTGGCCATTTCATCGACCGGATCCGACACGCCAAAGGGCGTTATCAAGCCACGCTCCAAGGCGTTGCGCAGGGACTCGGCCCACAGTACAGCGCCATCCGGAATTTCTGGAAACCACTGCATCAGGTTCCGTGTCCAATCGCCGACGTCGCCAATTCTGCCCGCGCGCGCCAGCAGCAGCATGCCCGCCGCGGCAGCGACCTGGTTCTCTCCCTTGTCTCTGGCGGCCTCCTTCAGGCGCTGGGGGTCGGCCTTGGCGGCCACTTGGCCAAGGCTGCCCAGATCGGCCTCACGCGTCAGCTCCCACAGGTACTGGTAGTGCAAATTGCTGTCGGACGGTCCCAGCCGCGCTTCCAGCTTTTGAAGTTTCGGTGGCGGAGAGTTCGCTTCCACTGGTCCGAAGATCAGGTTCAGGCGAATGGGAACGCTGCCTTCCATGTCCGTAGGCAATACGACAGCCAGTCGTTCGCGCTGCACATAGTCTGCGCCTTCAAACACCAGCAATACGCCACCCAAGCGCGGCGCCAGTGCAAGGTCGACCTGCACCAGGCTGCTATCACCGTTGCGCTGGACCTTGCCCACCTGGCTGGCATCTCTTTCGATGCGCCTGCCGTCGTTCAGGGCATACAAGGCCATGCCTTCGCTCCAGGGATGAGAGGCATATTCATGTCCGAAGCGTCGGTGGATCTCGTTGAAGTTCCGAAGCATCGTCCACAGGGCGATAGGCTCGCGCACGGTAAGTGCCGGGTCGAAACGTGCGTCGATTGCCTCCAAGACTGAGGCCGTTGCTGTGGGACGAGCCCGCAGTTTGATCTTCAGCGCTGGGTCCGCACGGTAAACCCTCTCGAGGCCACCTGAAGTGGACGGCTGTGGCAGTTCGATCGTATCGCTTGGTTCGCCTGGCGGTTGCGCAAGTTCGGTAACGACCATCACGAACTCACCCTCGATACTCTGCCGCACGGCCTGGCCCAGTGTCACTCCGCCAGCCTCCTTCAATAAGGCGTTGACGCGCGGCTTTACGTAGTCCACCAGTTCGAGGAACTCGACCCGTGCATCGTTTCCACCTGTGATGCCGCGCAAGCCCTCCAATACAGCTTCGCCAAAGAAGGTGTAGGGGCGGTTTTCCATCTGGTAGGCTACTGCGTTGGGTGAGGTCGAGGCGAGCGCGGCGGCAGTGCGCGGCACCGCGCCGCCGGGCTGCTGTGTCGGAAAGCAGGAATTCGCCGTGGCTCCTTTCGACGCCAAGGGCGAGAACTGGTTTTGGCAGGCGTCGATCAGGGCCAGATGTTCGAGCACCGGACTCTGTTCCATCCATTCCTGCAATTCGCGCGTGCTGATACAATTTTCCAGCTGAGGTTTGCCGAAGCTGGGGTTCAGGTAATCCGAAGGCAGCAGCAAGGAACGCCAATTCGACATGACGCCGTGACCACTGAAGAAAAACAGTGTCCGGCTGCGTCGCATGGCAGGCGCCTTGTCAGGTAGATTGCCGGCCCAGCGCTGGATGGCATTGCGCATGCTCTCGTTGTTGGCGGGACCGTAGTGTTGAATCCCAGCTGCGTCGAACTTGGCCTTCTCGTCCGCGGTCGGCGCGAGCAACAGCTGGCACCACACGACCGGCAAATCCTCGCAACGGTAGTCGCTGCGCAGCCATTCGAACAAGGCTGCGGCCGTGCTGGCAGATGAAAAGAGTTGCCCCATGCCGAAAGTGTCGGGCGCAGGTTTGGTCCCGCCGCTCAAGTGTGCGTACGCGCTTGCGCCGATGACGAGTGCATACAAACCCGGCGTGGAAGATGCTTCCTCGGTGCCAGCCTGCCATGCGGGATCGCGCCACAGGCCGGGGGTGTCGGCAACGATTTCCAAAGGCATGATGCGTTCTCCTATCCGAGTCTTGGTGGAAGTGGGGGCGGCCCCGTCAGTGGATCCGGCTCCGGCCGAAGCGCCCGCGAAGCCCAAGCGGCGGGCGTGCATAGCGTCAGCTGGATAGTCGCGTCGGCTTGGCTACACTGCAAATGCAGCACCAGGTCGCGTCGCGCTTTATTGTCCATGCGCGTCAGCGGGAGCTCCAGCCCGTCCTGATCATGCATGCCGGTGATCTGGAAGGCTGGAGGCACGATGATGGCGGAATGGCATGCGCCGTCCTTGTCACTAAGCCGCAGTCCGGCCGATGCCGTGTCGTCGTCCATCCACGCGCCCAGCCAAAGGGCCTCGTCGTTGGCGCAGGGCATGTGCAGCGCATCGCCAACGCGGTGCAGGGGCGCCACCCCCCAACTGCGCAAGCGAACCCCGGCCCGCCAATGCGACAGCCCTATCCGGTGCACGCGCAAGCGAAGGTTTTCGAAAGAAACGAGATCGTTGTCCAGCTTCCACACTTCCATGGTTCGATCAGGCGTACATCATGCGGATCGTCGCCGCATCCCCCTTCGACAACTTCCACGAAGGCATGAAGCTTTTGCCATTGGTGGTCCATTGCAGGGGGATGGTGTAGATCATTACCGATTCATTGTCGAAGTCAGTGGTGATGACGGTGGAGGCGGCAAATTTGGCGAAGACATTGCTTTCGATCGTGGCGTCGTCCCAGAAGTTCGGATCGCCTGCCAGGTCGGCTATCACGGCCGCCCTGTCCCACTGCACCAGCGCTTCTGGATGGTTGTGCTCGTGCAGCAGGCCGAGCGCATGACCGAACTCGTGGATGACGACGCTGGAAAAGTCTTTCTCGGCGGTGTCCAGAGTGGCCCAGCCGAGATTCATTGTCGGCTTCGAAGGCTGAATGGTCAGGCAGTCCGTGCCAATATAGGACCAGGAGCCGTCATTGGAATCGAACGCAATCCGAAGGTCCGATTTCTCGCCGGCCAGCGCCATCCGCAGCGTTAGGCGCACGCCATCGATAAACCACGACTGTGCCGCGTTCATCACGCGTTGGTGCAGCGCCGGCGTGCCTTGGAGGAAGCGGACTTTCAATACGTAGTCGCGCGGCCAGCGCTTGTTCTTGGCCGCCACTCCCATCGGGGCGACCACGGTCGGGTTTGCTGGGACCCTTTCTCCACCTGCCACGTCCAAAGTGCTGCAGATCCAATTCTTGCGTTCATCGCTCATCGTATTCTCCTCAGACTTTCTCCGGCCATCATGCGGCGCATTGCGCCGCCATGCACTTCGACGTCGGCCGTCCACGCCAAAATCTAGACATCGACCCGCCAGGCCGCAGTGCTGTCAAATTGTTCGGGTTCGGGTCGCACAGAGATATGCACGTGGTGCTGGTGCGGGTTGGATCCCTTGTACGGCCGCCACTCCCACGGACTCACCGTGGCGCTAAAGATGCGGCGGTTCCAGATAACATACTTCAGTCGCTCGTCACGCCCGGCACGCAGGGACTCGGCCAGACGCCCGCCATCGCAGCCGCCGGCCGGATCGTGGGTGATATCGATCGCGGTAACGATGCCCTTGCCGCCGGCCTCGACCCACGGGTTGTGGTCGGAGCTGCGGCTGGCATGGGCGGCGTCGCCGATGCTGCCGTCGCTTTTCTTGCTGCGCAGCGGAGCCTGGGTATTCACGGTGTCGCGCAGCCCTTGCAGGGTGGCGGCAATTCGCCATGGCCTGGCCAAGGCTTCGAGCGCGGCGCCGGACATGGGGCTGTGCAGCGCCATTGCTGGCGCAGCCGAGTCGTCCAGTTCATCCACGGCTTCGCAATTCGCATGGGCGGACGCGGAATCAGCCTCAGTCGGGAAGTCCCGCATCTGGCGCGGCGAGAGCAGCGCATCAGCGGCGTGGAGCTTGCGGCGTACCTGTGAGGTGCGCGCGATTGCTTCAAGCGCACGAGGCGCCGCGTCGAGCGCCGGTCGTTCCAAACCGTAGCCGGCCTCGTTCAGCTCGCTGGCGAATATTTGCGTGACGCGCCGCTTGTCCGCCGGCACCAAGTCCAGCGACACCGCGATCACGCGTCGCAACTGATTGAAGCGCTGGAGCACCTCCTCCTCCGGCCGCGCCTCGGTGACGGCGGTTCGCACCGACTCCCATGCCGCGCGCAGTTCCGGAATCGCGGCATAGTCATCGCGCTGGTCCAGCGCCTCCACGCCGATTACCATATAGGGAAAACCAGTCACCGCCTTACCCTGCGAATCGAGCAGTCCATAGTCGTGCGGGTCCAGCTGCAGTCCGCGCGGCAGCTTGCCCTTTGGCACACGTGCGACCACCCAGTGACCGGGCGAAAGCCGGGTGTCGGTGCGCGACAGGCCAATTTCCAGTTGCGAACGCTGGGCCTCGGAGAACAGGATTTCGGCCCCACGGCGTATCGGTTCGGCCAAGGGCATGGCTTTGACCAGGAAACTCACCCCGGCCGTGTCGGTCAGTCCCGCCAGCAATTCCAGGTACGGTTTAGCCAAATCACTGGCGGCGATTGAGAACAGTCCGACGTCGGCATCAAGCTCACCGCGGTAGGGTACGGGCCCCAGCAGCGGCTGGTTCACTGTGATCAAGCGGTCCAGATGGGATGGATCCAACTCGGAAAAGGTTTTGTCCGGCGCCACCACACAGACCACTTCGCGCCGGCCCAGCACTGGATCGTTCAGCTCGAAACGGGCATGTACGCTGGCGTGGAATTTGGTAGTCCAGCGCCGCACTTCCGTAATACGGGCCGAGCGCAGCCAGACGCGCAAGTACTGCGTTCCCGGCTGCATGGCCGCTGCGTCGGCCGGCGGTCCCTCGAGGCGAATGTGGGTGTATTCGACGCTGGGGTCGCTGCGCAAGCGATTGAAAAGGTCGGCGAAGAAGGTGCTCACGTTGGGCATGATGGAGGTCCTTTAAAAACGATGGAAGCTTCTGTTGGCTGCTCGTTTATTGCCGATTCGCGACTGCAGAACATGAATCTCAGGTGCCTGAATTGGTATGCCAGTTCTCTTGTTCAGCTCGACATCCGAACGGGATGCGCATTCTCAGTAGAATTTCTAATGATTTCGACCACCGCAAATATCAAGATTGCAAATTAACGCAGATCATGAAAGGTTCATTCTCCACAGAAATCGTTGCGAAATAGTCACCAATTTCCACGCTAGCAAAAATACAACAAACAACGCGATCGACTAAAACAACGGCGGGGTCAGACCCGGCAACCCGACAATTTACAAACCACGGCGGGGTCAGACCCGGCAACCCGACAATTTACAATAGCCAGGCAGCCGACTGAATCAACCAACGTCATGTGGAGCACGCCTGCGTAAGATCATCCTTGCAAATCGGGTCGTCAGTATGGTTAGGCGATGACACGGCCTCTACGACTTGAATTTCCCGGCGCACTCTATCATGTCACCTCCCGTGGCGACCATCGAGAAGCCATCTACCGCGACGACAAGGATCGGCAGGCGTGGCTGGACACAATCGCGCTCGTCTGCAAGCGCTTCAATTTTGTCGTCCACGGTTTTTGTCAAATGACGAACCACTATCATCTTCTGGTGGAAACGATCGAAGGAAATCTGTCACAAGGAATGCGCCAGTTGAACGGGCTGTACACGCAGTCCTTCAACCGTCGCCACCGGCTTGTGGGCCATCTCTTTCAGGGCCGCTACAAAGCGATCCTGGTTCAGAAAGAGCGCTATCTTTTGGAGCTCACGCGCTACGTGGTCTTGAATCCCCTGCGTGCTCGCATGATCACCTCGCTCGATGACTGGCCATGGAGCAGCCATCACTGCGTACTTGGGCGCAAACCAGCACCGCCTTGGCTTGAGACCGATTGGTTGCTTGGCCAATTTGGCACATCAAGCGATGAAGCGATACCGGCCTACTTCAATTTCGTCACGGAAGGCTTTGGCCTGGATAGCCCGTTAAAAGGCACTGCCCATCAGCTAGTACTCGGCGATGAAGCGTTCGTCGGTTACCATCAGCGCTTCCTCGAGGCCGCCGTTCTGCGAGATGTGCCGAAAGCACAGCGCCGAGCCCTTGTACTATCGCTCGACGAATACGAGGCACTTGCTGCCTCCGCTGGCGAGGCGATGGCCAAGGCATATTCCTCGACCGGATATACGATGGTGCAAATTGCCGACCATTTCGGCGTTTCAGCAAGAACTGTAAGCCGCGCCATCAGAAAGCACGAGAATTTATTCCCTTGAGATCGCTCCCTCCGAACCAAGTTGTTTCAAAAAATGCCTCGCTCCTGCCTTTGTCAACTTGCCGGGTTTGACCCCGCTCCTGGGTTTGACCCCGCTCCTGGCTCTCCTGGGTGCGTTCTCCTGCCTTTGTCAACTTGCCGGGTTTGACCCCGCCACGTGACCTCAACTTGCCGGGTTTGACCCCGCCACGTGACCCCGCCACGTCAACCTGCCGGGTTTGACCCCGCCACGCTCAAGCAAGGCAAACTGGTGGAGAAGCAGACTGCCGATCCGCGCGAACCGAATGCGCTCTACGTGGCATGGCGTGGCGACCATCCGGGGCGCGCACTGGAGTGGTGGCTGGAGCAGTTCAGGCAGAAGCGGCTTGCGAAGATGCTGGTTCAGGGGCTGCAGTTTTATGATTGTTTGGATGGGCATGACTGATACGGCGGAGTATCGAAATGCCGTTCAATCGGCGAGGGTACGGACCCACTGCGCGAACGCCTCATTTTCAAACTCGTAGGTGTCGCGCGGCGAGCGAACAACCACGTTCGACAATTTTGACATTGCCCGCTGCACATGGGTAACTGCAAGCGTATCGATGCCAATTTCAGCGCGCAGCTTTTCGACGACCGCCTTGCTGAACGGCTTAATTGATGGGTCGTTCGCAATCATACGCACCAATGCCTTTTGGGTGGCGTCCAGCGCGGCCCATGCGCCCTCATGATTTTCAGTATGTGCGAGCTTGTCGGCAACGTCGCGCATGGCCTCATCGAGCGATAACGCCGGTTTGAGCGCCATGCTGACGACGCCTACCAGAAAGGGCTCCGGCTGATGGTGGAACGCCACGAAGGCCTTCCATGCAAGGGCCACCGGCAGGTGCCGTTTGGTCGACTCCTCGAAACGCTCGGCGATGTATTCGACAAAATCGCGGCCTAGCTGGGGGAAGTCACTGATGGCCGAACCGGTCGAATAGAGCGGTGCATTCGCATTTGAAAACACATGGGCCAGCTGCGAGCGGGATGACCCAGTGAACACGACGCGCAAGCGATCCTGATGCTTCATCATCGCGGTGCGCAGCGCTGTTGCCACGGCCTCGTGTTCGCGCGTCTTCGCCAGTTCCTGTGCCTCGTCGATCAACAGCAGTAACGGCGCCGTCTTGCACAAGGCCTCGATCAGCGTATCGATTTGCAAGGCGATCTCGGTCTGCACTTTCGCGCTGCCCTCGCCCAGTTCGATCTCCCCTTCGATCGTACTTCCGGCCACTTCGGCTTTTGCTTTGATCTTCTTGACCGGTGCGTTCAGCTTGGCCATCAGGCCAGCCAACGCCCCCTTCCGCTCCATCGCCTGCTCAAGACCGCGTACGATCGCCACGCCTGGAGACAGTCGGGTCTGCCATAAGTCAGCATAGGCGACCGTGTAACCGGCGGTACGTGCCGCAGGCGTGAGATCCTTAAGCAGGAATGAGGTCTTGCCAGCGCGCCGCGGCGCAAAGATTGTTGTGGACGTCACCAGGCCCAGGTTGAGCATGTCGAGGTAGGTCTTCGCTAACGCCGGCCGGTGGTAGTGCCAGATCTCAGTTAAGTTCATCGCAAACTCACTCCTTATACGCAATTATACAAAGTTTGTATAATTATACAAATTAAGAATAATATTGTATAAAGAAGGATCAATACTGCCAGCATTGCCCCCTGTGTCAGGATAGATGTCGCGTCACTTGAATCACTTTAATCCAACCGGGGGCGGAGCAAAGACATGCAGTGAAGCGCTACTCAGCAGAACGTAAAGAAGCCATTCTAAGGCGAATGAT
>JAKFDH010000030.1:0-138549 GCA_036676245.1 Massilia sp.
GCCGGGGCAGCGCTGCCAGGTGCTGCTGGTCGACGACCAGCCCGACGGGCTCGAGATGATGGCGATGCTGCTCGAGGCGCATGGCTACGCCGTGGTGCAGGCGGTCAACGGGCTCGACGGCCTGGAAGCGGCGCGCAGCGCGCGGCCGGCGGTGGCCGTGATCGACATCGGCCTGCCCGGCATCAGCGGCTACGAACTGGCGCGCCGCCTGCGCGCCGACCCCGCCACCCGGACCATGCTGCTGGTGGCGCTGACCGGCTACGGCCTCGAGGAAGACCGGCGGCGCGCGCTCGCAGCCGGCTTCGACCACCATTTCGCCAAGCCGGTCAATTTCGGCCAGCTGCACGCGGCCGTCGAGGCCTGGTGCGAGGCCGGCGCCGAACGCCAGGCGACGTAAATACCACACTTGCGTTGGGCAGATGCAAATTGCACTTTGCATCACCTTGACAACTGTTCAAAATTTCTCTAAAACAACATCTTCGATATTGTTTATGGGAAACCCCGCATGGCCACCATCCTCGGCGACGACAGCGACAATTACCTGTACGGCAGTGACGCGGACGACACCATCGACGCCTTCGGCGGCGACGACGACTTGTTCGGCGGGGCTGGCAACGACCAGCTGGCCGGCGGCAAGGGCAACGACCGCCTGGACGGCGGACCCGGCAACGACAATGTCCATTTCCAGCGCGGCGACGGCAACGACCTGGTGTTCAATTATGACCGCACGCCGGGCAAGGTCGACGCCATCGTGTTCGGCGACCTGATCGCGCCGGCCGACCTGGAACTGGCGCGCGACGGCTACGCCCTGGTGATCGGCCTGAAAGGCGGCGCCGACCGGATCGTGGCCCAGGGCTTCTTCGAGACGCCGGAACAGCGTCCCGATGCGGCGCCGCTGCGCCCGCTGGCGATCGACCAGCTGCGCTTCGCCGACGGCAGCAGCTGGGACCGGGTCGACATCCTGACCCAGGTGCAGCTGGCGCGCGCGCCGCTGGAAATGCTCGCCGACAAGGACGACAATTACAGTGGCGTCAACCTCGACGGCGGCGTCGGCAATGACGTCCTCTGGGGCATGGGCGACAGCCTGCTGCGCGGCGGCAGCGGCGACGATCTCCTCAACGGCGGCTTCAACGCCATCCTGGAAGGCGGCAGCGGCAACGATCGCCTGCTCGGCGGCGATGGCGAGAACATCCTCGCCGGCGGCGCCGGCAACGACAGCATCAGCGTCGGCGGCGGCCACAACATGTTCATCTTCGGCCGCGGCGATGGCCAGGACGTGATCGAACTGCGCGACGCCTGGCAAGCCCAGGTCATCGTGCTGGGCGATGCGCTGCCGGGGGCGGTGGCCACCAGCCGCAGCGGCGACGACCTGGTGCTGTCGCTGCGCGGCAGCGCCGACCAGATCACGCTGGCCAACTACTTCCAGTTGAATGCCGGCATTACCAGCCACATCAGCGTGGCCTTCGCCGGCGGCGCCGCCTGGAGCCCGGACCAGTTGCGCACGGCGGCCTATCTGCCGCCGCCGACGGTGATCGAGGGCGGCAGCGGCGACGACATGCTGACCGGGACCTACGGCAACGACATCCTGCTCGGCAAGGACGGCAATGACTGGCTCGACGGCGGCGACGGCAACGACCTGCTCGAAGGCGGCGCCGGCTTCGACAGCCTGTACGGCGGCAGCGGCGACGACACGCTCGACGCCGGCGCCGGCGACGCCTGGCTCGACGGCGGCATGGGCACCAACATGATCCTGATGGGGCGCGATGCCGGCGCCTACCGCCTGGCCGCTGCGCCCTACGTGGACGCGCGCCAGATCATCGCCCTCGACGCCGGCATCGCGCCCGCCGACCTGGCCCTCGGTTTCCGCAGCGCCAGCGAATTTGAGCTGCGCATCAAGGACGCCAACGCCAGCCTGGTCCTGCCCGCCATGGTCGACCAGGATGGCCAGTTCCGCGTCGGCGGCGCCGAGCTGCATTTCGCGGACGGCACGGTGTGGGGCGCGGACGCGCTGCTGCGCTTTCTCAACACCGGCGACGAGTTCGACAATTTCCTGACGGGCCTCGACCATGCCGACGACACGCTGTATGGGCTGGGCGGCCACGACGAGCTGTTCGGGCGCGGCGGCAACGACACCCTCGATGGCGGCGACGACGGCGACTTCCTGCTGGGCGAGGCCGGCAATGATGTGCTGCTGGGCGGCGCGGGCCACGATTTGCTCCTCGGCGGCATGGGCGACGACATCCTCGATGGCGGCGCCGGCGACGACGGGCTGGGCATGGTCGAAGGGCACGACACCATGCTCTTCGGACGCGGCGCCGGGGTCGACCAGCTCAGCGGGCCGATGACATGGGACGAGGGCAGCAGCCTGACGATCATGTTCGGCGCCGGCGTGCTGCCGTCGGACCTGGTGCTGACCCTGGGTGAATACAACACCCTGGTCACGGCGATCCGCGGCAGCGGCGACCAGTTCGAGTATCACGTGGGCAGCGGCGAGCTTGCCCCCTTGTTCAGCAAGCTCAGCTATCGCTTCGCCGACGGCAGCAGCTGGGATGGCGCGGCCATCCTGCGCGCGCTGTACACCGGCGACGAGGGCGGCAACGCCATCTACGGCACCGAGGCCGGCAATGAGCTGCGCGGCCTGGGCGGCAACGACGTCCTCGACGGGCGCGGCGGCGACGACCTGGTGCTCGGCGGCGATGGCGACGACCTCGTCATGGGCGGCGATGGCCAGGATACGCTCGAAGGCGGCGCCGGCTTCGACGTCCTCGAAGGCAATGCCGGCGCCGACCAGCTGGCCGGCGGCAGCGGCGACGACCTGCTCAATGGCGGCGACGGCGACGACGTCTACCTGTTCCATGCCGGCGACGGCCGCGACAAGATCCAGGACACCGTCGGCGCGAATGTGGTGCGCTTCGGCAGCGGCATCACGGCGGCCCAGCTGCACGCCGAGATGGCGCCCGGCGGCGACCTCGTCATTTACCTCGGCAATGGCGACGAATTGCGGGTGGTCGACATCATGGGCTACGGCAATGGCTCGAACGCCGACGTCGTGGCCCGCTTCGAATTTGCCGACGGCAGCGCCATCAGCGGCGCCGAGCTGCTCAACCGCGCGCCGGTCGTGAGCGCGCCGCTCGGGGTGCTGTTCGCGACCGAGAACAAGCCCTTCGAATTCAGCGCGCCGGCCGGCGGGTTCACCGACCCCGACCTGAACGATGTGCTGAGCTACCAGATCGGCATGGCCGACGGCTCGGCGCTGCCGTCCTGGCTCACGGCCAGCGGCTTGCAGCTGGGCGGCACGCCCGGCTTCGAGGACAGCGGCACGGTCCGGCTGCGCCTGACGGCCACCGACAAGGCCGGGCTGTCGGCCGTCGACACCTTCGAACTCCAGGTCGAGAACACCAACCGCGCGCCCGTGGCCGGCTATTCGATCCCCGCGCAGTCGGCGCCGGCCGGCAGCGCATTCAGCTACCAGATCCCGTTCAGCGCTTTCAGCGACCCGGACTTCGACAGCGGCACGCTGTCGGTCAAGCTGGCCGGCGGCGCGCCGCTGCCGGCCTGGCTGGCCTTCGACCCTGCCACGGGCGCCCTGTCTGGCACGCCGGCCAGCAGCGACACGGCGGTGCTGGAGCTGGCCGTCACCTTCACCGACGGCGGCGGCCTGGCGGCGCAGAACACGCTGCGCCTGAACGTCAACGCCACCGCGCCGGTGGTGGCCAATCCGGTCGCCGACGCCGGCGCGACCGAGCTGCAGCCGTTCAGCATGAACGTGCCGGCGTCGACCTTCAGCGACGCCGACAGCGGCGATGTGCTGGCCCTGGCCCTGACGCGCGCCGGCGGCGCCGCCTTGCCGTCGTGGCTGCACTACGACGCCGCCACGGGCGTACTGAGCGGCACGCCGCAGGACGCCAACACCGGCACGCTCGACCTGCAGCTGCGCGCCACCGACCGCCTCGGCCTGTCCGCCACCGATACTTTCCGCATCACGGTGGCCGGTGTGAACCAGGCGCCCTTCGTCAAGTGGGCGGCGGACGACATGACGATCCCCGAAGGCTACGGCTTCGGCAAGCGGGTCGCGACCTTCGCCGACCCGGATGCAGCCGACCAGTTGGCCCTGTCGCTGGCGATGGCCGACGGCACGGCGCTGCCGTCGTGGATGAGCTTTGACGCGCAGCAGGGCTGGGTCAACGGCTCGCTCGGCTACGAGACGGCCGGCAGCTATGTGCTGCGCGCCACCGCCACCGACAGCGGCGGACTGGCCGTGTCGAGCGACTTCAGGATCACCGTCACCGACGTCAACCGCGCGCCGCTGCTGAACCAGGCCATCGCCGCCCAGTCGGTCGACGACGGCGCCGCGTTCGGCTTCGTGCTGCCGGCGGCCACCTTCCGCGACCCGGATGCCGGCGACAGCGGCACCCTGTCGGCCATCGGCATGCCGGCCTGGCTGGCCTTCGATCCGGCCACCGGCGCCTTCAGCGGCACCGCCGCGTACGCCGACATCGGCAGCGCCGCGGTGACGGTGCGCGTCACCGACCGCGGCGGCCTGGCGGCCGAGGCGACGATGCAGCTGGCCGTAACAAAGGCGGCCAGCGTCACGCTGGCGGGCACCGCGCAGGCCGATACGCTGACCGGCAAATCGAACCACGACAGCCTGTCCGGCCTGGACGGCGACGACCAGCTGTACGGCATGCGCGGCGACGACCAGCTGATGGGCGGCGCCGGCAACGACTGGCTCGACGGCGGGCCCGGCGCCGACAGCCTGGCCGGCGGCGGCGGCAACGAGCTGTTCATCGGCGGGGCCGGCAGCGACACCATCGCGGCCATCGGCGGCGACCTGGCCTGGTTGTATGCGGTGAACGGCAGCCTGAACGCGGTGGCGGCGCAGCCGGCGCTGGCGATCGCGGCCGATGCCGGGTTCGGGACGGCGATGCAGACGCTGCTGGTGGGAAGCGCACTGGTGGACGGGACGCCGCTGCTATATTAATCTTCCGCCCTACGATCCTGTTTCAAAACCCGATCCGCGCCTTCCCCGGCGCGGTTTTCAGGCGCACATCGTCCGGCGCCACCTCGTCGCGCCCGGCCTTGACCGCATAGCCGAGCGCATCGAGCAGCACCTTGCGCATGTCGCGCGGCGACACTCCGGCCAGCTTGTCCTGCACCGCCTGCCCCAGCCGCAGCCCGAAGCGCGCCAGCTTCAGCTCGCCCAACAGCCCCGCATAGATGCGCTGGGCGATGCCGGCCGCCTGCTCCGGCGTCGGCGCCGGCACCTCGTACACCGCCATCCGGTTCAGCAGGGGCGCCGGGATGCCGTCGGTGCTGTTGGCCGTCAGCACCCAGACGATCTGGCTGGCGTCGATCTCGACGTCGATGAATTCGTCGCGGAAGGCGCGCGAGGTTTCCGGTTCGAGCAGCTGGTACAGCGCGGCCAGCGGGTCGGACTGCGACGAGCCGCTGGCCTTTTCCACTTCGTCCAGCACCACCACCGGATTCGCGTAGCGCCCGCGCACCAGGCGCTCGGCCACCTTGCCGCACTTGGCGCCTTTCCAGCTGGCCGAGCTGCCGGTGATGACGAAGCCGGCCGACAGCGCATTCATGCTGATCAGCTCGCACTCGGTCTGCATCACGCGCGCCAGCCGCTTGGCGAAATGGGTCTTGCCGACGCCCGGGTCGCCCAGCAGCAGGATCGGCATCACGTTCAGGCCGGCGTCGCCGGCGTGGGCCAGGCCCAGGTAGCGCGCCAGGTCGTCGACCACCGCGTGGAAATTCGGGCAATCGTCGGCCAGCGGCGCCATCGCGTCCGGCGACGAGGGGGTGGTGACGAAACGCTCGCCGCCGTCGTCGAGCATGCGTTCGTAGAAGGCGTCGAGTTCGGGCGAGCGGCCCCTGCTGCGGTCGAGTGCGCCTTGCACTTCGGCAACGTCATACACGGCGCGGGTACGGGCCAGGGTGATGTTCACGACCGCCTCCTGAATGCGGAAAGACAGCTTTATCCTACCCCCGGCCCCGGTTTTGCGCAATTTGTCCTGCCTTGCCTTCCGGGACTTGATGTTGCTAAAAAAGCAGGCCCGGTATTTATTTTGCGTTGACCAAGCGCATGGCATACCCATGTGTACAAGTAAGGTAGCACATTCAATGTCTTTTATAAGTACCTAATTTATCGACATATTTTCATTCGAGGGCGCTTCAACGTTGTGCGCTAAGTCCTTGACTTCATTGGCAAAATTCGAATTTTGACGGACGGAAACTGCTTGACCCACAGGAATGCTTCATCTAAAGTGGGCAACTGTGTGAAAAAGTGTAGTTTTGTGGGAGAAATTTCCAGCAAACGACAAGATTCCACCCGATAATTTTTCCTAAGCAAAGGCCAGGCCCAGCGTGTTTCAAGGCGTATCAGCGATCAATCTCGATGCAAAAGGCAGGATGTCGATTCCTGCCAAGCACCGTGACGCCCTCGCCGTGCAGTGCGAAGGCCGCCTGACCTTGACCCGCCATCCGCACGGCTGCCTGCTGTTCTTCCCGCGCCCGGTGTGGGAATCGCACCGCGAGCAGATCGCCGCCTGGCCGATGTCGGCCAAGGCGTGGCAGCGTATTTTCCTCGGCAACGCCTGCGATGTCGAGATGGATTCGGCTGGCCGCATCCTGATTTCCCCCGAACTGCGCAGCGCCGTCGGCCTGACGCGCGACGTCATGCTGCTGGGCATGGGTTCGCACTTCGAAATCTGGGATGCCGCCAAGCTGGCCGAAAACGAGCAGGAGGCCGTCGCCGGCCCGCTGCCCGATGTCCTGTCCAATTTCTCTTTCTAGGGCGCCGCGATGACGACTGTGGCGGTGCCGGAATTTCAGCATCGAACCGTTTTGCTAGACGAAGCGGTTGACGCGCTCAATCTGGCCGGCGCCCGCGCCGACGGCATCTATATCGACGGCACCTTCGGCCGCGGCGGCCACAGCCGCCTGATCCTGTCGAAACTGGGCCCGAAGGGACGGCTGTTCGGCTTCGACAAGGATTTGCAGGCGATCGCCACCGCGGAGCAGGTCGGCGACCCCCGCTTCGAGATCGTGCACGACAGTTTCGCGACCATGAAGAGCGCCCTCGCGGCGCGCGGCGTCCACCAGGTCGACGGCATCCTGCTCGACCTGGGCATTTCCTCGCCCCAGGTCGACGATGCGGCACGCGGTTTTTCCTTCCGCAACGACGGCCCGCTCGACATGCGCATGGACACCACGCGCGGCATGTCGGCGGCACAGTGGCTCGCTATAGAAACAGAACAACAACTGGAAAAGGTGATACGCGATTATGGGGAAGAACGGTTTGCTTTTCAGATTGCAAAGGCGATTGTTGCTCGCAGGGCAGTCGAGCCAATTTCAAGCACACGACAGCTTGCCGGTATCGTGGCACACGCGGTCAAAACCCGCGAAAAGGGCAAGGACCCGGCCACCCGTACCTTTCAGGCTATCCGGATTTTCGTCAATAAAGAGCTTGAAGACCTCGAGACAGGCTTAGCCGAAGCGTATGCGCTGCTGGCGCCGGGCGCCCGGCTGGCCGTGATCAGCTTCCATTCGCTGGAAGACCGCATGGTCAAGCAGTTTCTGGCGAGCAAGGCGAACGTCGCGCAGCCGGACCGCCGCCTGCCGATCCGCGCGGCCGACCTGCCGCAGCCGCTGATGAAGCTCATTGCCAAGGTGAAACCGTCGGCGGCTGAGGTCGACGCCAACCCGCGGGCGCGCTCGGCTGTCATGCGTGTGGCCGAACGGCTGCCAGGGGGTGCACAATGAGCGGCAAGGCGAACCTGGTGCTGACCGCCTTGCTGGTCGGCTGCGCGCTGTCGCTGGTCAATGCCCAGTACCAGGCGCGCCACCTGCTCAACGACCTCGAGATCCTGCAGCAGCAGGCGCGCCAGCTCGACATCGACTGGTCGCAGCTGCAGCTGGACCAGTCGACGCTGGGCAAGAACGCGCGCATCGAGCAGATTGCGCGCACCGAATTGAACATGATGCCGTTGACACCGGCACGTACCCAATACCTGACGGAAGGCGACAAATGAAGCGCGGCGGCAATGGCGTGACAGGTGCGCGGGTGGCAGCCTCGAAAGGCGTGTCATTCTCGACCAGCCCGGTCCTGGCGGTTCGCCTGCCGACCTGGCGTTCGCGCGTCGTGCTGTTCCTGCTGTTCGCCGCCTTTGCCGCGCTGGCCGGGCGCGCGCTGTGGCTGCAGGGGATGTCGACCGAGTTCCTGCAGGAGCAGGGCAAGAACCGCGCCGAGCGCACCATCGAACTGCCTGCCACGCGCGGCAAGATCATGGACCGCAACGGCCAGGTGCTGGCCTCGTCGCTGCCGGTCAAGGCGGTGTGGGCGATCCCCGAGGACGTGCTCAAGTCGCCCCCGGACAAGCTGCGCGAACTGGCGCGCCTGCTCGAGATCAGCGACGCCGAGCTGCGCAAGAAGCTCGATTCGGACCGCACCTTCGTCTACCTCAAGCGCCAGGTCGAAATGGACGTCATCGAGCAGATCGACAGGCTCAGGATCGTCGGCCTCGATACGCGCAAGGAATACAAGCGCTTCTACCCGCAGGGCGAAGTGATGACCCATCTGGTCGGCTTCACCAATGTCGAAGACAAGGGCCAGGAAAGCATGGAGCTGGCCAAGCAAACGACGCTGGTCGGCGTCACCGGCAGCCGGCGCGTGGTCAAGGACCGGCTCGGGCGCATCGTCGAGGACGTGGGCCAGTACAAGAGCCCGCACGACGGCAAGGACCTGACCCTGTCGGTCGACAGCAAGATCCAGTACATCGCCCATTCGCAGGTCAAGGCGGCGGTCGAGAAGTTCAAGGCCAAGGCTGGCGCCGCCGTGGTGCTCGACGTGCACACCGGCGAAGTGCTGGCGCTGGCCAACTGGCCGACCTACGACCCGAACGACCGCAAGAAGCTGACCGGCGCCCAGCTGCGCAACCGCGTCATCACCGATACCTTCGAGCCCGGTTCGACGCTGAAGCCGTTTACGGTGGCGCTGGCGATGGACACCGGCCGCGTCACCCCGAACACCCGCATCGACACCGGCGCCGGGCGCTACGTGATCAACGGCGCGCCGATCTCCGACACCAAGCCGCACGGCGTGATCAGCGTGGCCGAGGTCATCGAGATGAGTTCGAACATCGGCACCAGCAAGATCGCGCTCGACATGCCGGCCCAGGAAATGTGGGAGATGTTCACCAAGGTCGGCTTCGGCCAGCAGCCCAAGTTCGGCTTCCCCGGCGCGGTGGCCGGCCGCGTGCGCCCGTACAAGTCCTGGCGTCCGGTCGAGCAGGCCACGATGAGCTACGGGAACGGGATCTCGGTCTCGCTGCTGCAGCTGGCGCGCGGCTACATGATGTTCGCGCGCGACGGCGACACGATTCCGCTGTCGTTCGAAAAAGTCAGCGAGCCGCCGGCCGGCCAGCAGATCATCAAGCCGAAGACGGCGCGCGAGATGCGCGAGATGCTCGAACGCGCGGTCTCGGGCGAACACGCCACCGCCAAGCAGGCCCAGATCGCCGGCTACCGCGTGGGCGGCAAGACCGGCACCGCCTACAAGGTCGAGAACGGCCGCTATGCGATGCCGCGCAAGTACATCGGCTCCTTCGTCGGCATGGTGCCGATGTCGAACCCGCGCTTCATCATCGCCGTCATGATCGACGAGCCGACCACGAGGGAGCATTTCGGCGGCCAGGTGGCGGCGCCGACCTTCGCGGCGGTGGCTGCGAACGCGCTGCGCGCGCTGAACGTGCCGCCCGATTCGGAAGTCACTGAAATCATCGTCTCCAAGGACGACGGACCGGAGGTCATGTGAGCGCGCCAATGACCATCGCCCGGATCGTGAAATGGATCGCCCTGGCCGCGCCGGGCGGCAAGCTGGCGTCCGACTCGCGCCGCGTCGGCCGCGGCGACGTGTTCTTCGCCTATCCGGGCGAAGCGGGCGACGGCCGCGCATTCATCGGCGCGGCGATCGAGCAGGGCGCTTGCGCCGTGCTGTATGACGAGCGCGGCTTCGCCTGGGACGAGGAGTGGGCCGTGCCGCACCTGGGCTTGCCCGAACTGAAGAAGAACGCCGGTCCGATCGCGCATGCCTGCTACGGCATGCCCGATGCGGCCATGTTCACCGTCGGCGTGACCGGCACCAATGGCAAGACCTCGTGCGCCGTGTGGCTGGGCCAGGCCTTCGCGCGCCTAGGCGAGCCGGCCGCCGTGATCGGCACCCTGGGCGTGGGCCTGTACAAGCCGCGCCAGGACGCCGCCTTCGACGTGACCGGCTACACCACGCCGGACGCGGTGCTGTTGGCCGGCAAGCTGGCCGACATGCGCGAGCAGGGCGCCACCGCGCTGGCGATCGAAGTGTCGTCGATCGGCCTGGTCCAGGAGCGCACGGCCGGCATGCATTTCGACGTCGCCGTGTTCACCAACCTGACCCGCGACCACCTCGACTACCACGGCGACATGGCCAGCTACGAAGCGGCCAAGCGCATGCTGTTCGAGTGGCCCGGCCTGCGCGCCGCGGTGCTGAACCTGGACGACGAGGCCGGCCTGCGCCTGGTGGCGCACCTGCGCGCACGCTTCGGCGATGCGCTGCCGCTGATCGGCTACACGCTGCAGGACGCCGCCGCGCGGCCCGATCTCGAAGGCGTGGCCATCCTGCGCGCCTCGCAGTTCCGCAGCCGCCACGCCGGCACCGATTTCCACCTCGAGTCGCCGTACGGCAGCGCCACCATCAAGACCCAGCTGGTGGGCCACTTCAATATCAGCAACGCGCTGGCGGTGCTGGGCGCGCTGCTGGCCAGGGGCGCCGTGCTGCGCGCCGCGCTGGAAGCGATCGAGGCGCTCACGCCGGCGCCGGGCCGCATGCAGCAGGTCGGCGGCCAGGATGCGCCGATGGTCGTGATCGACTACGCGCACACCCCAGACGCGCTGGAAAAGACGCTCGACACGCTGCGCCAGGTGGCGCGCGAACGGGGCGGCGAGCTGTGGTGCGTGTTCGGCTGCGGCGGCGACCGCGACCCGGGCAAGCGCCCGCAGATGGGCGCGATCGCGCAGATCGCCAACCATGTGCTGGTCACCAGCGACAATCCGCGCAGCGAGGAGCCGGCCGACATCATGGCCCAGATCGTGGCCGGCATGGATCCCGCGCACCCCGCCTCGACCACCCAGGTGATCGAGGACCGCGCCGCCGCGATCCTGTCGGCGGTCAAGCATGCGGCCAAGCCCGACGTGATCCTGCTGGCCGGGAAGGGCCATGAGCCCTACCAGGAAATCAAGGGCCGCAAGATGCCGTTTTCCGACGCCGACCACGCCGCGCTGGCGCTGGCCGCGCGCGCGACCATGATGAGGACCAACTGATGCGCGGCTCGCTGGCACAGATGATCGCGTCGCTGACGGGCGCGCGCATGACCCAGAACACCATCTTCGATGGCGTGTCGACCGACAGCCGCAGCGCGGGCCGCGACGCCTTGTTCGTCGCGCTGCGCGGCGAGCATTTCGACGGCCACGACTTCCTGGCCGATGTCGCGGCCAGGGGCGTGGCCGCGGTCGTCGTCGACAAGCTGCCCGCGGGCTGGACCCTGCCCGCGATCGTGGTGCCCGATACGCTGGTGGCGCTGGGCCAGATCGCCAACTTCTGGCGCATGCAGTTCGCGGTCCCCGTCATCGGCGTCACCGGCAGCAATGGCAAGACCACCGTCAAGGAGATGATCGCGGCGATCCTGGCCGCCGCCCACGGCGAGGACGGCCGGCTGGCCACGCGCGGCAACCTGAACAACGAGATCGGCGTGCCGCTGACCCTGATGCGCCTCGAGGCGCAGCACAAGGCGGCCGTCATCGAACTGGGCATGAACCACCCGGGCGAGATCGCGCGCCTGACGGCGATCGCCGCGCCGACCATCGGCATGGTCAACAACGCCCAGCGCGAACACCAGGAATTCATGCACACCGTGGAAGCGGTGGCCCGGGAAAACGGCTCGGTGATCGCCGGCCTGCCGGTCGACGGCATCGCGGTCTACCCGAGCGACGACGAATTCACGCCGCTGTGGCGCGGCCTGGCGCAGGGCCGCGGCCAGCGCCGCACGGTCACCTTCGGCCTGGACGACGCGGCCAACGTCGGCTGCAGCTGGCGCGCGGCCGCGTTCGGCAACGAACTCGACGTCGTGGTGCGCGCCGGCGGCAATCCGGAGCGGCGCTTCGGTGTCAAGCTCGCCGCGGCCGGCCTGCACAACGTGCGCAACGCGCTCGCCGCGATCGCCTGCACCCTGGCCGCCGGCATCCCGGAGGCGGCGGTGGTGCGCGGGCTGGAGGCGTTCGCGCCCGTCAGCGGGCGCCTGCAGCGCAAAACGGCCGCCTGCGGCGCCGCGCTGATCGACGACACCTACAACGCCAACCCGGATTCGGTGCGCGCCGCCATCGACGTGCTGGCCCAGGCGCCGCAGCCGCGCGTGCTGGTGCTGGGCGACATGGGCGAAGTCGGCGCGCAGGGACGCGAGTTCCACGAAGAGATCGCCGCGTATGCGATCGCCAAGGGCATCGAGACGGTGCTGGCGACGGGCGAGCTGGCGCGCCACATGGCAGGCGCCGGCGCGCAGATTGAACATTTCGAGCAGTTCGACGAATTATTGGCGGCACTGGACGCAAGGCTGGGCAGCAAATCTGACGCAACTGTGTTGGTGAAGGGCTCGCGCTTCATGAAGATGGAGCGCGTGGTCAATCACCTGCTTGGACCACAAAACACTGTCAAGGAAGCCCACTAATCATGCTGTTATGGCTCGCACAATTCTTCCAGCAGGATCTCGGTCCGCTGCGCGTATTTAACTTCATCACCTTCCGTGCGGTGTTCGCCACCATCACGGCGGTGCTGATCGGCCTGTTCGCGGGGCCGGCCGTGATCCGCAAGCTGACCGCCCTCAAGGTCGGCCAGGCGGTGCGCACCGATGGTCCGCAGACCCACCTGAAAAAGCATGGCACCCCGACCATGGGCGGCGTGCTGATCCTGTTGTCGATCGGCATTTCGACCTTGCTGTGGTGCGATTTTTCGAACCGCCTGATCTGGCCGGTGCTGGTCGTCACGCTCGGCTACGGCGCGGTCGGCTGGGTCGACGATTACCGCAAGGTGGTCTACCAGGATCCGAACGGCATGCGCTCGGCCGAAAAATACTTCTGGATGTCGCTGATCGGCATCACCGCCGCGCTCTACCTGGCGTTCTCGGTGTCGGCCGCGACCCCGGCCAAGGTATGGGAGCTGTTCTTCCAGTGGGTGCAGTCGGGCTTCTCGATGGACCTGCCGCCGAAGGCCGACCTGATCGTACCTTTCGTGAAGACCTTCAGCTATCCGCTCGGCGTGTGGGGCTTCATCGCGCTGACCTATTGCGTCATCGTCGGCACCAGCAACGCGGTCAACTTCACCGATGGCCTCGACGGCCTGGCCATCATGCCGACAGTGATGGTCGGCTCGGCGCTCGGCCTGTTCGCCTACCTGACCGGTTCGGCCACCTATTCGAAATACCTGTTCATCCCGCACATCCCGGGCGCCGGCGAGCTGCTGATCTTCTGCGGCGCGATGGCCGGGGCCGGGCTGGCCTTCCTGTGGTTTAACGCGCACCCGGCCCAGATGTTCATGGGCGACGTCGGCGCGCTGGCGCTGGGCGGCGCGCTCGGCACCATCGCCGTCATCGTGCGCCAGGAGATCGTGCTGTTCATCATGGGCGGCGTGTTCGTCGCCGAGACGCTGTCGGTGATCATCCAGGTGTCGTGGTTCAAGTACACGAAGAAGCGCTACGGGACCGGGCGCAGGGTATTCCTGATGGCGCCGCTGCACCACCATTTCGAACAGAAGGGCTGGAAAGAAACCCAGGTCGTCGTGCGCTTCTGGATTATCACGATGATGCTGGTGCTGATCGGCCTCTCCACGTTGAAGCTGCGTTAAGGACAGAATGAGCTACACCGGCAAACACGCACTGGTCCTGGGCCTCGGAGAATCCGGGCTCGCGATGGCGCAATGGCTCGCCCGTTGCGGCGCCTCCGTGCGCGTGGCCGATACGCGCGAAGCCCCGCAGCGCCTGGGCGAGCTGCGCGCGGCGCTGCCCGACGCCGGCTTCGCCGGCGGGCCGCTCGACGCCGCGCTGCTGGAAGACATCGACTTCGTCGCCGTCAGCCCCGGCCTGGCGCCGGACAAGGAGCTGGCGGAAATTCTCCCAACCGCCGCCGCACGCGGCATCCCGGTGTGGGGCGAGATCGAACTGTTCGCGCAGGCGCTGGCGCAGCTGAAGGAGGAACGCGGCTACGCACCGAAGGTCATCGCGATCACCGGCACCAACGGCAAGACCACCGTCACCAGCCTGACCGGCCTGCTGTGCCAGCGCGCCGGCCTGTCGACCCGCGTGGCCGGCAATATCAGCCCCGCCGCGCTCGACGTGCTGCGCGAGGTGCTCGAGACCGAAACGCTGCCGCAGGCATGGATCCTCGAGCTGTCCAGCTTCCAGCTGCATACGACTTTCAGCCTGCAGGCCGACGCCGCAACGGTGCTCAACGTGACCCAGGACCACCTCGACTGGCACGGCGACATGGCCGCCTACGCAAGGGACAAGGCGCGCATCTTCGGCAAGGACACCGTGCGCGTGCTGAACCGCGACGACAAGGCCGTCATGCAAATGGCCTCGCCAACCAGCGACAACGTCACGTTCTCGACCTCCGAGCCGCAGGAAGCCGGCTGCTTCGGCATCCTCAACGAGCGCGGCGTGCTGTGGCTGGCCGTCGGCGTGGCAGGCGAGGAGAGCGAGAAGAAGCGCAGGAAGAACGAACCGGCCGAAGTGGCGCCGTGCACGGTCAAGCGCCTGATGCCGGCCGACGCGCTGCGCATCCGCGGCTTGCACAACGCATCGAACGCGCTGGCCGCGCTGGCCCTGTGCCGCGCGATCGGCCTGCCGTTCGCGCCGCTGCTGCACGGCCTGCGCGACTACCAGGGCGAGCCGCACCGGGTCGAACTGGTGGCCTCGATCGACGGCGTCGATTTCTACGACGACAGCAAGGGCACCAATGTGGGCGCCACCGTGGCCGCGCTGAACGGCCTGGGCAAGGCCTTTGGCGGCGATTCGCAGAAGATCGTGCTGATCGCCGGCGGCGACGGCAAGGGCCAGGACTTCGAGCCGCTGGCCGAGCCGTGCTCGCGCTTCGTGCGCGCCATTGCCCTGATCGGGCGCGATGCGCCCAAGCTGCGCGCCGCCATCGAGCCGTCCGCCGTCGACATGTTCGACTGCGCGACCCTGCCCGAGGCGGTGCAGCGCGCCGCTGCGCTGGCGCAGAAGGGCGATTGCGTGCTGCTGTCGCCGGCCTGCGCCAGCCTCGACATGTTCACCAACTACGGCCACCGCGCCCAGGTGTTCGTCGACGCCGTGCGCGAGCTGGCTTTGGCCAAAGGACAGGACATCTGATGGCCTTCCAGCTTCCATTCAAATTCACGGGTTCGTCCAGGGATGCTGTCATCAGCGCCCGCGCACGCCCGTCGAAAATGATGGAATACGACCAGCCGCTGGTGTGGGTCGTGCTGCTGCTGATGCTGTTCGGGATGGTGATGGTGTATTCGGCCACCATCGCCTTGCCCGATTCGCCCAAGTTCGCCAACTATGCGAGCACCTACTTCCTGCAGCGCCAGGCGGTGTTCATCGCCGTCGCGCTGTTCGCCGGCCTGCTGGTCTTCCGCATCCGGATCGCCACCTTGCAGCGGCTGGCGCCGGCCATGTTCATCGGCACCCTGGTGCTGCTGGTGCTGGTGATGGTGCCGCACATCGGTTTCTCGGTGAACGGCGCGCAGCGCTGGATCAACCTCAAGCTGTTCAAGCTGCAGCCGTCCGAAGTGATGAAGATCGTCGCGGTGCTGTACGCGGCCGACTACACGGTGCGCAAGCAGGAATACATGCACAAGCTGACCAAGGGCTTCCTGCCGATGGCGCTGGCGATCGGCCTGGTGGGCCTGCTGCTGCTGCTGGAGCCGGACCTCGGCGCTTTCGGCGTGATCGTCTGCATCGCGATGGGCATCCTGTTCCTGGGCGGGATCAACATCGTCTGGTTCGGCGGCATCGGCGCCTTGCTGGTGCTGATCTTCACCTCGATCATCGCGCTCTCGCCGTTCCGCCGCGCGCGCATGTTCGCCTACCTCGACCCGTGGCAGGAAGAGAATGCGCTGGGCAAGTCCTACCAGCTGGTCAATTCCCTGATCGCTTTCGGGCGCGGCGAGATGTTCGGCGTGGGCCTGGGCGGCAGCGTGCAGAAGCTGCACTACCTGCCGGAGCCGCACACCGACTTCCTGATGGCCGTCATCGGCGAGGAACTCGGCCTGGCCGGCGTGCTGGTCGTGATCGCGCTGTTCTACTGGCTGGTCAAGCGCGCCTTCGACATCGGCCGCCAGGCGATCGCCATCGACCAGACCTTCGCCGGCCTGGCCGCGAAAGGCATCGGCATCTGGATCGGCGTGCAGTGCTTCATCAACATGGGCGTCAACCTGGGACTGCTGCCGACCAAGGGCCTGACCTTGCCGCTGATGAGCTATGGCGGCACCGGCATCGTGATCAACTGCGTCGGCCTGGCGATCCTGCTGCGCATCGACTACGAGAACCGCGTGCTGATGCGGGGAGGCCGGGCATGACGACACTGATGATCATGGCGGCGGGCACCGGCGGGCATATCTTCCCCGGCATCGCGATCGCGCAGACGATGCGCGCGCGCGGCTGGAGCGTGACCTGGCTCGGCACCTCGCATGGCATGGAGCGCGAGCTGGTGCCGAAGCACGGCATCGAGATGGACACGATCGAGTTCTCCGGCATGCGCGGCAAGGGCCTGGGTCACACCGTCTCCGGCGCGTTCAAGCTGGTCGGCTCCTTCTTCAGCTGCCTGGGCTTCCTCGGCAAGCGCAAGCCGGACGTGGTGCTGGGCATGGGCGGCTATGTCTGCGTGCCGGGCGGCTTCATGGCGCGCCTGCGCGGCATTCCGCTTGGCCTGGTCAACGCCGACGCCGCGCTGCTGTTGTCGAACAAGACGCTGGCGCCGATGGCGCAGCGCGTGATGTTCGGCTTCCCGGCCGATTTCGGCAGCGCCGCCGGCAAGGCCGTCGTCACCGGCAACCCGGTGCGCAGGGAGATCCTCGACATGGCGCCGCCCGCACAGCGCTTCGCGGCGCGCGACGGCGTGCTGCGGGTGCTGGTCGTCGGCGGCAGCCTGGGCGCCAAGGTGCTCAACGACAGCGTGCCGGCGGCGCTGGCCAGCCTGCCGCCGGGGCAGCGTCCGCTGGTGACCCACCAGTCGGGCAAGAAGAACATCGATGCGCTGCGCGCCGCTTACGCGCAGGCAGGGGTGGAAGCGAACGTGGTCGACTTCATCGACGACATGGCGCAGGCGTATGCCGCGGCCGACCTGGTGATCTGCCGCGCCGGCGCGATCACCGTGTCGGAACTGACCGCGGCCGGCGTGGCCAGCGTGCTGGTGCCCTTCGTCGCCTCGACCACCAGCCACCAGCGCGACAACGCGCAGTGGATGGCGAAGCAGGGCGCGGCGATCCACTTGCCGCAAGGGGAATTGAACGCGGCCAGCATGGCGGGCCTGCTGCAGTCGACCACCCGGGCCGATTGCCTGCGGATGGCGGCGGCGGCGCTTGCGGTCGGCAAGCGCGATGCGAACGAAGCGATCGCGGATGTACTGGAACAACTAGCCGGAACCAAGAAATGAAACACAAGATCAAGAACATCCACTTTGTAGGCATCGGCGGCAGCGGCATGAGCGGCATCGCGGAAGTGCTGCTGAACCTCGGCTACGGCGTGTCCGGTTCCGACCTGGGCAGCAATGCGGCCAGTCAGCGCCTCGCCACCCTCGGTGCGCGCGTCATGCTGGGCCACGCTGCAGCCAACATCGACGGCGCCGACGCGGTCGTGACCTCGACCGCGGTCCGGCACGACAACCCGGAAGTGGTGGCCGCGCGCGCCGCCATGATCCCGATCGTCCCGCGTGCGATCATGCTCGGCGAACTGATGCGCCTGAAGCGCGGCATCGCCATCGCCGGCACCCACGGCAAGACCACCACCACCAGCCTGGTCGCCTCGGTGCTGGCGCAGGGCGGGCTCGATCCGACCTTCGTCATCGGCGGGCGCCTGAACAGCGCCGGCGCCAACGCCAAGCTGGGCACCGGCGAATACATCGTGGCCGAAGCCGACGAATCGGATGCCTCGTTCCTGAACCTGTCGCCGATGATCGAGGTGATCACCAACATCGACGCCGACCACATGGAAACCTACGAGCACGATTTCGAAAAGCTCAAGGCCGCGTTCGTCCACTTCACGCACCGCCTGCCGTTCTACGGCCGCGCGATGCTGTGCATCGACGACCCGCATGTGCGCGCGATCATTCCCGAGATCTCGAAGCCGATCACCACCTACGGCTTCTCGGAACAGGCCCAGGTGCGCGCGGTCAATGCCCGCGCCGACGGCCTGCAGATGCATTTCACCGTCATCCAGGACGGCTATCCGGACACCGACTTCGTGCTCAACCAGCCCGGCATGCACAATGTGCAGAATGCCTGCTCGGCGATCGCCATCGCCCGCGAGATCGGCATCGAGGACAGCGCGACCCAGCAGGGGCTGGCCGAATTCCACGGCGTGGGCCGCCGCTTCACGCGCTACGGCGATGTCGCGATCCCGGCCGGCGGCAGCTTCACGCTGGTCGACGACTTTGGCCACCATCCGATCGAAACCGAAGTGACGCTGGCGGCCGCGCGCGGCGCCTACCCGGGCCGCCGCATCGTGCTGGCGTTCCAGCCGCACCGCTTTACCCGCACGCGCGACCTGTTCGAGGACTTCGTCAAGGTACTGGCCACGCCGGACGTGCTGGTGCTGGCCGACGTGTATCCGGCAGGCGAAGCGCCGATCGTGGCCGCCGACGGCCGCGCGCTGGCGCATGCGCTGCGCGTGCACGGCCTGATCGAACCGATTTTTGTGGAAGCGATCGCCGACATGCCGGCGACGCTGATGAAAGTGGTGCGCGACGGCGACGTCGTCATCACGATGGGCGCCGGCTCGATCAGCGGCATACCCGCCAAACTGACTTCTTACAAAGAGGCTTGAAGTGAGCGTTAATACATCAACCGACGCAGCCGCCCTGGGCAGGGTCGGCGTCCTGTTCGGCGGCCTTTCCGCCGAGCGCGACGTGTCGATCATGTCCGGCACCGGCGTGCTGCAGGCATTGCGAAGCCGCGGCGTGGACGCCCACGCCTTCGATCCGGGCCAGCGCAGCATCGCCGAGCTGGCCGCAGAAAAATTCGACCGCGTGTTCATCGCGCTGCACGGCCGCTTCGGCGAAGACGGCAGCCTGCAGGGCGCGCTCGAACAGCTCGGCATTCCGTACACCGGCAGCGGCGTGATGGCCTGCGCCATGGGCATGGACAAGATCACCACCAAGATCATCTGGCTGGCGCACGGCCTGCCGACGCCGCGCTACGCGACGCTGCCGGCCGGCGCCGACCTGTCGGGCGTGGTGGCCGAGCTGGGCCTGCCGCTGATCGTCAAGCCGCCGCTGGAAGGCTCGACCATCGGCATCACCAAGGTCAATAGCGAGGCCGAACTCAAGCCCGCGGTCGACCTGGCCGCCGGCTTCGACCCGGTCGTGCTGGCCGAGCAGTTCATTACCGGGCGCGAATTCACGGTGGCGATCCTGGGCCGCGGCGCAAGCGCGCGCGCGCTGCCGATCGTCGAGATCGTGGCGCCGGACGGCAATTACGATTACCAGAACAAGTACTTCACCGACGACACCAGGTACTTCTGCCCGGCGCCGCTGGACGAGCCGCTGGCCGAAGAGATCGAACGCATCGCCGTGCAGGCCTATGCGGCGCTCGGCTGCGAAGGCTGGGGCCGGGTCGACGTGCTGCTGCGCGCGAGCGACAGCAAGCCCTTCCTGCTCGAGGTGAACACCTCGCCCGGCATGACCAGCCATTCGCTGGTGCCGATGGCGGCGCGCGCGGTCGGGATCAGTTACGAGGATTTGTGCATCGAGATTTTGAAGTCGGCGCGATTGAAGATGGCCAGGGAAGCGAGCTGATAGCGGCATGTGGCAAGACGTACGCGCCCTGAATGCAACTGCGAGCGGCCTGGTGGCGCTGGTGGTGCTCGCTTGCATCGGGTCGCTGGTGTGGTGGGTGTCGCAGCGCCCGATGTTCAACCTGCGGACGGTGACGGTCGAGAGCATGTACCAGATGGAGCTCAAGCACGTGAACAAGCTGACCTTGCGCGACAGTGCGCTGCGCAAGATCAACGGGAATTTTTTCACCACGAACCTGGAGCAGGTTCGTACCGCATTCGAGTCGGTGCCCTGGGTCAGGCGCGCGACGGTGCGGCGCGAATGGCCGGACCAGCTGATCGTGGAAGTGGAAGAGCATGAGGCGCTCGGCACCTGGGGCGAGGACGGCAGGCTGCTGTCGGTGAAGGGCGATGTATTCACCGCCAACCTGGCCGAAGCCGACGAGGACCGGGTGCTGCCCGGGTTCGACGGGCCGGAAGGCAGCGAGAAGGAAGTACTGGCACGGTTCGCCGAGCTGCGCGCGTGGTTTGCGCCGCTTGGCCTGGTGCCGCAGGCATTGGACCTGTCCAAGCGCTATGCGTGGACCGTGAAGCTCGATAACGGCATGAGCGTCGCGTTGGGCAGGGAGCAGGACAAGACGACGCTGAAGACGCGGGTCGACCGGCTGGTGAGCGTGTACCCGCAGCTGGCCGGGCGGATCAGCGGCGCGATCGAGTCGATCGACATGCGATATCCGAGCGGGCTGGCGATTGCGGCGCCGGGCATCAAGATACAGCCGGAGAAGGGCAAGCCCTTGAGGCCGGAAGTAAAAAAGAGCAAAACAGATTAACCATGCAGCATCACAACGAAGTACACACAGTAGGCGAAGGCACATGACAAAAGACGCGAAAAACCTGATCGTCGGACTCGACATCGGCACCTCGAAAGTGGTGGCGGTGGTGGCCGAAGTGATGTCCGATGGGCGCCACGAAGTCATCGGACTCGGTCAGCACGAGTCGCGCGGACTGAAAAAAGGCGTCGTCGTGAACATCGAGGCGACGGTCGAGTCGATCCAGCGCGCGCTCGAGGAGGCCGAGCTGATGGCCGACTGCAAGATCCGCAACGTCTACGCAGGCATCGCCGGCAGCCATATTCGCTCGTTCAATTCGAGCGGCATGGTCGCGATCAAGGACAAGGAAGTGACCGCGACCGACGTGGCGCGCGTGATCGAGACGGCCAAGGCGGTCAACATCCCGACCGACCAGCAGCTGCTGCACACGGTGCCGCAGGAGTTCATCGTCGACAGCCAGGAAGACGTGCGCGAGCCGATCGGCATGAGCGGCATCCGCCTCGAGGTACGGGTGCACATCGTCACCGGCGCGGTGTCGGCGGTGCAGAACATCGTCAAGTGCGTGCGCCGCTGCGGCCTCGAAGTGTCGGACCTGATCCTGCAGCCGATGGCCTCGGCCGACGCGGTGCTCACGCCGGACGAAAAGGAACTGGGCGTGGTGCTGATCGACATCGGCGGCGGCACCACCGACATCGCCGTGTTCTCGGACGGCGCGATCCGCCACACGGCGGTCATTCCGATCGCCGGCGACCAGATCACCAACGACATCGCGATGGCGCTGCGCACGCCGACCTCGGAGGCGGAAGAAATCAAGATCCGCTACGGCGTGGCCAAGCAGGTGCTGGCCGACCCGGGCGAATCGCTCGAAGTGCCGGGCCTGGGCGACCGCGGCCCGCGCAACCTGTCGCGCCAGGCGCTGGCGGCGGTGATCGAGCCGCGCGTCGAAGAGCTGTTCGCGATGGTGCACCAGGTGGTGCGCGAATCCGGCTACGAAGGCGTGCTGTCGTCGGGCATCGTGCTGACCGGCGGCACCTCGATCATGCCGGGCATGGTCGAGATGGCGGAAGACATCTTCCTCAAGCCGGCGCGCCTCGGCACGCCGGACTACCGCGGCCAGCTGGCTGACGTCGTGCGCAGTCCGCGCTATGCGACTGTGCTCGGCCTGCTGCTGGAAGCGAAGAAACAGTATTTGCGTGGGCACATCGTGACGCGTCAGGATGGCTCGGTGAAGGCGGTGTGGCAGCGGATGAAGGAATGGTTCTTAGGTAATTTTTAAAGCCTGTCCCCGCGAAGGCGGGGAGCTATTAATTAATTTTTTATGTAGTTAACCGCAGTTTTCAATCTCCAGGTTTCATACAACTATGAGTCCTGGCGCTTGGAAACCGCACTTTGATTAGGAGTTCATCATGGAGTTTGATATGGTCGATAGCGCAGCACTCGGAACCGTCATCAAGGTCGTCGGCGTCGGTGGCGCCGGTGGCAATGCGGTTCAACACATGATCAACAAGGGCGTGTCCGGCGTTGAGTTTATTGCTGCAAATACCGATGCACAGGCGCTCGCGACCTCCAGTGCGCACAACATCATCCAGATCGGCGAGTCCGGCCTGGGCGCCGGCATGAAGCCGAGCGTGGGCCGCCAGCTGGCCGAGGAATCGCGCGGCCGCATCGAGGATTCGCTGCGCGGCGCGCACATGGTCTTCATCGCCGCCGGCATGGGCGGCGGCACCGGCACCGGCGCCGCGCCGATCGTCGCCGAGATCGCCAAGGCGATGGGCGCGCTGACGGTGGCCGTGGTGTCCAAGCCGTTCTCGTACGAAGGCCAGAAGTGCATGGACATCGCCGAGAGCGGCCTCGAGGAGCTGTCGCAGCACGTCGATTCGCTGATCATCATCCTCAACGAAAAGCTCGAGGAAATCTACGAAGACGAAAGCATGATCGACTGGATGAAGCATGCCGACGATGTGCTTAACAACGCGGTGGCCGGTATCGCCGAGATCATCAACGTGCCGGGCCACATCAACGTCGACTTCAACGACGTCAAGACCATCATGGGCGAGCAGGGCAAGGCGATGATGGGCACCGCGACCGCGTCCGGCGTCGACCGTGCGCGCATCGCGGCCGAGCAGGCAGTGGCGTCGCCGCTGCTCGACGGCATCGACCTGTCCGGCGCGCGCGGCGTGCTGGTCAACGTGACCGCCAGCCGTGGCCTGAAGGGCAAGGAAATCAAGGAAGTCATGGCGGCGGTGCGCGCCTTCGCGGCGCCGGACGCGTCGATCGCGCAGGGCATCGCCTACGACGACAACATGGGCGACGACATCCGCGTGACCGTGGTGGCGACCGGCCTGGGCAAGGCGAAAAAGGCGATGCAGCTGGTGCAGACCCCGATGCTGCGCACCGGCACCCACAACCAGCCGATGATGTCCGGCAGCGGCCTGGGCGCCAGCACCGGCGTGTCGATGGGCGGCGGCATCGCTTCGCCGGCAGCGCACGGGATGGAAGGCATGAAGCAGCCGGCCGTATGGCGCCGCGAGCAGGCGCACGAGCAAGTGCAGGCGATGCAGCGCAATGGCGTGGAAACCTACGACATTCCGGCCTTCCTGCGCAAGCAAGCCGACTAAACAGGAATCGCGGCAGCGCGATTCGCTGCGACAAGAAACAAGGTCGCCCCTGCGAAGGCAGGGACGACCTTGTTTTTTTTAGTGGCGGTTTATCGTTCCCGGCGTCTGAGCTTGCCCGTTTTCTGGCCCTTTCTGCAAGCTTTCCTCGCTTCAGGCATACTGGCAAATGCATGCCAGCTGGCCGCCTTCGCGCGGCTTTTGCCACCCCCTCATACTACAAGGAGTCCTCAAATGACCATCAAGATCGGCGACCGCCTGCCGGAAGGCACCCTGTCGGAATTCATCGAAACCGAAACCGCCGGCTGCTCGCTCGGCCCGAACACTTTCCAGGTGGCCGACCTCGCCAAGGGCAAGAAGATCGCGATCTTCGGCCTGCCAGGCGCCTACACCCCGACCTGCTCGGCGCAGCACGTGCCTGGCTACGTCAAGCATGCCGCCGAGTTCAAGGCCGCCGGCGTCGACGAAATCTGGTGCATCTCGGTCAATGACGCCTTCGTCATGGGCGCCTGGGGCCGCGACCAGAAGTCGACCGGCATCGTCCGCATGATGGCTGACGGCAATGCCGCTTACAGCAAGGCATTGGGGCTGGACGCCGATTTCTCCAAGTTCGGCATGGGCACGCGCTCGCAGCGCTACTCGATGCTGGTCGAAGACGGCGTCGTCAAGCAGCTCAACGTGGAGCAGGGCGGTGCGTTCGAAGTGTCGAACGCCGAAACCATGCTGAAACAACTGGCGTAAGCGCCGCGCGGCCGCAAGGCCGCCAGTTGTTCGCACGTTCCCCGTAGGGTGGGTGAGCGTAGCGCTACCCACCATGAGCCGTCGATGACGCGTGGTGGGTAGCGCTGCGCTCACCCACCCTGCATTTTTTTGGTCATTGAACTATGCACATCGAAAAAGAAACCCCGAACCAGCCCGAGATCATCGCCATGCTGGACCAGCTCGACGCCTACTGCGGCGCACTGTACCCGGCCGAGAGCAACCACCTGATGGACATCGACTCGCTGACACGCGGCGACGTGGTGTTCCTGGTCGCGCGCGATGGCGGCGGCCGCGCGCTCGGCTGCGGCGCCTACGTGCACCGCGGCGCCTACGGGGAAGTCAAGCGCATGTTCGTCGACCCGGCCAGCCGCGGCCTGGGCGTGGGCGGCAAGCTGCTGGCCGAGATCGCGCGCCGCGCGACGCTCGCCGGCCTGCCGTCGCTGATGCTCGAAACCGGCATCCACCAGCCGGAGGCGATCGGCCTGTACGAGCGCGACGGCTTCGTGCGGCGCGCGCCGTTCGGCGATTACCAGCCCGACCCTCTCAGCCTGTTCATGGAACGGCAGTTATGAGAACCGCCGCCGCCAGCGCACGGGCGGGCAACCTGCGCAGCATCTACGCGATGCTGTTCGCCGCCGCCATGTTCTCCGTGATGGACACGGCGATGAAGCTGCTGTCGGTGCACTATCCGGCGATGCAGGTGACGGCGCTGCGTGCGCTGTCGTCGCTGCCGCTGGTGATCGCCTACGTGGGCTGGCGCGGCGCCTTCCCGACGATCTTCAATGTCACCTGGAAGATGCACCTGTTCCGCGGCGCGCTCGGGATCCTGATGCTGTCGCTGTTCGCCTTCGGCCTGCGCAAGCTGTCGCTGGCCGAGGCCTACTCGATCTTCTTCATCGCACCGGCGCTGATCACGGCGCTGTCGGTGTGGTTCCTGAAGGAGCGCGTCAGCCGCGCGCGCTGGATCGCGATCGCGGTCGGCATGGGCGGCGTGCTGGTGGTGCTGCGCCCGGCCGGCACCGGCATGCTGACGCTGGGCGGCCTGGCGATCCTGGGCGCTGCCGCCTGCTATGCGGTGTCGGCCATCACGGCCCGCATCCTCGCGCGCAAGGACCGCGGCGAGCACATGGTGTTCTGGCTGATGATCCTGATGGGCGCCGGCGCCACCGCGCTGGCCGCGCCCAATTGGGTGGCCCTGCGCCAGGAGGACTTCCTGCTGCTGTGCGCCCTGGCCGTCTTCGGCTTCCTGGGCCAGCTGGCCATCAACGAAGCCTTCAGCACCGGCGAGGCCTCGGTCGTGGCGCCGTTCGAGTATTCGGCGCTCGCCTGGGCGGTGGCGATCGACTGGCTGCTGTGGCATACGCTGCCCGACAGCTACACGATGCTGGGGGCGGCGATCATCATCGGCAGCGGCATCTACCTGGTGCGCCACGAGAAGGTGCACGCCGAGTGCGAGCATCCATAGTCCGATATAATCGCCGAATGCTGAAACAGAGAACCGTCAAACAACAGGTGCGCACCACGGGCGTGGGCCTGCACTCCGGGACCAAGGTCGTACTGACCTTGCGCCCCGCCGCGCCCGATACCGGCATCGTGTTCCGCCGCGTGGACCTGGACCCGGTGGTCGAATTCCCGGCCAGCGCCGGCGTCGTCGGGGATACCCGCATGGCCTCGGTGCTGATCAAGGAAGAAGCGCGCGTGTCGACCGTCGAGCACCTGATGTCGGCCTGCGCCGGCCTCGGGATCGACAACCTGTTCATCGACGTCTCGGCCGAGGAAATCCCGATCATGGACGGCTCGGCCACTTCCTTCGTGTTCCTGCTGCAGCAGGCCGGCGTCGAGGAACAGGACGCGCCCAAGAAGTTCATCCGCGTGCTGCGCGACGTGGAAGTACGCCAGGGCACGGGCGCCAACGAGAAGTGGGCGCGCCTGTCGCCGTACAACGGCTTCAAGCTGGATTTCTTCATCGAATTCAACCATCCCGCCGTCGATGGCACGACCCAGACCGCCGCCGTCGATTTCGGCGAAGTCTCGTACGTGCACGACGTGGCGCGCGCGCGCACCTTCGGCTTCATGCAGGACGTCGAGAGCCTGCGCGGCATGGGCCTGGCGCGCGGCGGCTCGCTCGAGAACGCGATCGTCATGGACGAGTACCGCATCCTCAATTCGGACGGGCTGCGCTACGAAGACGAGTTCGTGCGCCACAAGATCCTCGATGCGATCGGCGACCTGTACCTGGTCGGGCATCCGCTGCTGGCCAGCTACCACGCGCACAAGTCGGGCCATGCGCTGAACAACCTGCTGCTGCTCGAGCTGCTGAAGGATCCGGACAGCTACGAGATCGTGTCGTTCGACGAGCAGGCCAAGGCGCCGGCCTCGTATGTGCGGCAGATGGCGCGTGAGTGGGCGCTTACATAAAGAGCAGCCGGTAGCGCCGAAAGCAGGGTAGGGTGGGTGAGCGCCACTCTTGAAGTCCCAGTTCTAGCGCCTCCTGGCCGCCATCGCCTTCAAGGCCGCGATCAAACCGGCATTCTGGGCCGTCGGCGCCAGCGTGTCGCCCAGCGCATCGAAGGCGTCGACCGCCGTCTTCGGCAGCACCAGCTGGCGCGTGTGCACCACCGGCGCGATCGCGCGCGTGACCTGCACCTTCAGCTTGATCACATTGACTTGCCAGCCGCGCTTGTGCAGCGCCGCCAGCAGCTTGGGCAACTGCTGCTTCAGCTTGGCCGCCACCGCCGAACTGGGCACCGCCAGCACCAGCGCCGCTTCCTCGAAACTGAGCACGTCGCAGTTGCCGAACATCGGCGGCAGCGCGTCCGCGCAATCCTTCTGCAGGCTGGCCATCCGCATCGCCGTGGGCAATAGGGCCGCCATCCGGTCGTTTCTTTTCAGAAAGTCCGTCGCCTCGATCGAGGTCTTGCGGTTCTTGGTGCCGTAGATATGCATAGGGCGAAACATATCACAGGTGGAACTGTCCCGCCGGGAAACACGAGACCCAATCCAAAGTGCAACTTTGTTTTAAGGTCCGCACTTGTGTTCGGGACCGACAATCCCCAAGTGGGACGCTATCGCATGATAAAATCACAGTCTTTTTGCCATGGTCGGCCCCAGAGCGATATCATTTTGATATCTTCCGGGCTTCTTTTTGCGGCGTTTATTTCAAGAATTCAAGCATGTCATTACTGACCCAGATTTTCGGTAGCCGCAACCAGCGGCTGCTCAAGCAATATCAAAAGACCGTCCGTGAGATCAATGCGCTCGAGCCGCAAATCGAAAAACTGACGGACGCCGAACTCCAGGCGAAGACGCCGGAATTCAAGGACCGCGTGGCGAAGGGCGAATCGCTCGACGCGCTGCTGCCGGAGGCGTTCGCCGTGTGCCGCGAAGCGGCGCGCCGCGTGCTGAAGATGCGCCACTTCGATGTGCAGCTGATCGGCGGCATGGTCCTGCACTTCGGCAAAATCGCCGAGATGGGCACGGGCGAGGGCAAAACGCTGATGGCGACCTTGCCGACCTACCTGAACGCGCTGTCCGGCAAGGGCGTGCACGTCATTACCGTCAACGATTACCTGGCGCAGCGCGATGCCGAGTGGATGGGCCGCCTGTACAGCTGGCTCGGCCTGACGACCGGCGTCAACCTGTCGCAGATGGCGCATGACATCAAGCAGACCGCCTACGCGTCCGACATCACCTACGGCACCAACAACGAATTCGGTTTCGACTACCTGCGCGACAACATGGTCTACGACGCGCGCGAACGCGTGCAGCGCGGCCTGTCCTTCGCCGTGGTCGATGAAGTCGACTCGATCCTGATCGACGAAGCGCGTACCCCGCTGATCATCTCCGGCCAGGCCGAGAACCACACCGACCTGTACCACAAGATCAATGAAGTGCCGCGCATGCTGACCATGCAGGTCGGCGAAGAAACGCCGGACGGCAAGGGCCACATCGAAGTGCCGGGCGACTACGTCAAGGACGAGAAGCAGCACACCGTGCTGCTGACCGAAGCGGGCCACGAGAACGCCGAGGCGATCCTCACCAGGATGGGCCTGCTGCCGGAAGGCGCGTCGCTGTACGACGCCGCCAACATCACGCTGATCCACCACCTGTACGCGGCGCTGCGCGCGCATGCGCTGTACCACAAGGACCAGCACTACGTTGTGCAGAACAATGAAGTGATCATCGTCGACGAATTCACCGGCCGCCTGATGACGGGCCGCCGCTGGTCCGACGGCCTGCACCAGGCGGTCGAAGCGAAGGAAGGCGTGCGCATCCAGAACGAGAACCAGACGCTGGCCTCGATCACCTTCCAGAACTACTTCCGCATGTACGCCAAGCTGTCCGGCATGACCGGCACCGCCGACACCGAAGCCTACGAGTTCCAGGAAATCTACGGCCTCGAGACCGTCGTGATCCCGCCGAACCGTCCGTCGCAACGCAAGGACCGCCAGGACCAGGTCTACAAGTCGTCCGAAGAGAAGTACAACGCGATGCTGGTCGATATCCGCGACTGCTACGAACGCGGCCAGCCGGTGCTGGTGGGTACGACCTCGATCGAGAACTCCGAACTGCTGTCCGGGATCCTGACCAAGGCCAAGCTCGAGCACAATGTGCTGAACGCGAAGCAGCACGCGCGCGAAGCGGAAATCATCGCGCAGGCGGGTCGTCCGAAAATGATCACGATCGCCACCAACATGGCCGGCCGCGGTACCGACATCGTCCTGGGCGGCAACGTCGAGAAGCAGATCCAGATCATCGAAGCCAACGACGCGCTGACCGGGGCCGACAAGGCGGCGCAGGCGGACAAGCTGCGTTCCGAATGGCAGTCGCTGCACGACCACGTGGTCGGCGCGGGCGGCCTGCACATCATCGGCACCGAACGCCACGAATCGCGCCGGGTCGACAACCAGCTGCGCGGCCGCTCCGGCCGCCAGGGCGACCCGGGTTCGTCGCGCTTCTACCTGTCGCTCGACGACGCGCTGCTGCGCATCTTCGCCGGCGACCGCGTGCGCGCCATCATGGACCGCCTGAAGATGCCGGAAGGCGAACCGATCGAAGCGGGCATCGTGTCGCGCTCGATCGAGTCGGCCCAGCGCAAGGTCGAGGCCCGCAACTTCGACATCCGCAAGCAGCTGCTCGAGTACGACGACGTCGCCAACGACCAGCGCAAGGTGATCTACACCCAGCGTAACGAACTGCTCGAGACGACCGACATCTCCGAGCTGATCGCATCGCTGCGCGCAGGCGTGTTCACCGATGTGGTGCGCACCCATGTGCCGGAAGAATCGGTCGAAGAGCAGTGGGACGTGCCGGCCCTGCAGGCCGCGCTGGCCAGCGAATGGATGCTGGACGTGCCGCTGGCCGAGCTGATGGCGAGCGACTCGAACCTGACCGACGACGAGATCCTCGAGAAGGTGCTGCACGCGGCCGACGCCTCGTACAACGCCAAGGTCGATATCGTCGGCAAGGAATCGTTCGGCGGCTTCGAGCGCAACGTCATGCTGCAAAGCGTGGACACCCACTGGCGCGAGCATCTCGCGGCGCTGGACCACCTGCGCCAGGGTATCCACCTGCGCGGCTATGCGCAAAAGAACCCGAAGCAGGAATACAAGCGCGAAGCGTTCGAACTGTTCGGCAGCATGCTCGACCAGATCAAGAACGAAGTGATCCGCACCGTCATGACGGTGCGCATCCAGACCCGCGAAGAGATCGATGCGGCCGAAGCGGCGATGCAGCAGTCGCACGTCGAGAACGTCAGCTACCAGCACGCGGACTTCAATCCGAACGCGGCGCCCGAGGAACTGCTGGCGCCGACCGCCAGTCCCGAGCAGCAGCACGACGAAGCCTATGCCGGCCCGAAGATCGGCCGCAACGAACCTTGCCCTTGCGGCAGCGGCAAGAAGTACAAGCAGTGCCACGGGCGCCTGGCGTAAAGCGCAGCGTTGGATAAGGAAAAACGGCTGAATGCGAATTCAGCCGTTTTTTTATGTCCGAAGCCGAAACGCTGAGAACCGACACACAGGAACCAACGTCGTGCCTGCGCAGGCAGGAACCCATGCTGAGCTTGATCCGAGCCGGCGTTGCCGCATACTCAGTATGGCTTCCTGCCGAGGGCCGCCTTGGCGCAGGAACGACGCCGATGACGGTAGCGAAAATTCGGCATTGCGGCTTCGAAAGCCATCAAGCGTTACAATAGCGGCTCCGAATTCTTACCTAGAGAACACGCCATGGCCGTCAATTCCCCGCTGCCCGTCGCAGCAGACCTGAAACCCGTCAACGGTATCGAGATCGGCTTCGCCGAAGCCGGCATCAAGAAGCCGAACCGCAAGGACGTGCTGGTGATGAAGCTGGCCGAAGGCGCGACCGTGGCCGGCGTGTTCACCCAGAACCGCTTCTGCGCAGCCCCGGTCCAGGTCAGCAAGGCCAACCTGGCGGCAGTGGCCGCCGGCGGCGCGCCGATCCGCGCGCTGGTGGTCAACACCGGCAATGCCAACGCCGGCACCGGCGAGAGCGGCCTGGCCAACGCCGAGGCGACCTGCCAGGCGCTGGCCGACCTGCTCGCGCTCGATCCGCAGCAGGTGTTGCCATTCTCGACCGGCGTGATCCTCGAGCCGCTGCCGCTGGCGCGCCTGGTGGGCGGCTTGCCTGCCGCCATCGCCAACCTGAAGGCCGACAACTGGTTCAATGCCGCCGAAGCGATCATGACCACCGACACCCAGCCGAAGGCGGCTTCGCGCACGGTCACCATCGGCGGCCACACGGTCACGATGACCGGCATCAGCAAGGGCGCCGGCATGATCAAGCCGAACATGGCGACCATGCTCGGCTACCTGGCGTTCGACGCCAAGGTTGCGCAGCCGGTGCTCGATGAACTGGTGCGCCACGCTGCCGACCACTCCTTCAACTGCATCACCATCGACGGCGACACCTCGACCAACGATTCCTTCATGCTGATGGCCACCGGCGCCGGCGGCCTGCAGGTCGATTCGACCGCCAGCGCCGACTATGCAGCGCTGCGCGACGCCGTCACCGACCTGTCGCGCACGCTGGCGCAGATGATCATCCGCGACGGCGAGGGCGCCACCAAGTTCATCACCATCACGGTGGAGCAGGGCAGCAGCGTCGAAGAGTGCCGCAAGATCGCGTACTCGATCGCTCACTCGCCGCTGGTCAAGACCGCGTTCTTCGCGTCCGACCCGAACCTGGGCCGGATCCTGGCGGCGATCGGCTACGCCGGCGTCGACGACCTGGACGTCAGCAAGCTCGATATGTACCTCGACGATGTGCTGGTCGCCAAGGCCGGCGGGCGCAACCCGGCCTACCAGGAAGCGGACGGCCAGCGCGTGATGAAGCAAAGCGAGATCACCGTGCGCGTCAAGCTGCAGCGCGGCGATGCCGCCGCCACCGTCTGGACTTGCGACCTGTCGCACGACTACGTCAGCATCAACGCCGACTACCGTTCGTAAGCCCGGCATGACGCCGCTCGAACAGTTCCTGCTGCGCGCCGAAGCGCTGCTGGCCCGTGTTGAAGCCGTGCTGCCGCCGGCCGCCGCGCGCGAGCCGGACTGGAAGCGCAGCTTCGCTTTCCGCTGGCGCAAGCGCGCGGGCGGCGGCGCCAGCTGGCTGCAGCCGGTCATGCATGCGTCGGCCATCAGGCTGGACGACCTGCACCACGTGGCCGAACAGAAGCGCCAGATCGAACAGAACACGCGCCAGTTCGTGGACAAGCGCCCGGCCAACAACGTGCTGCTGACCGGCGCGCGCGGCACCGGCAAGTCCTCGCTGATCAAGGCTTGCCTGAACCAGTTCGCCGATGAAGGCCTGCGCCTGATCGAGGTCGACAAGGCCGACCTGGCCGAACTGCCCGACATCGTCGACCTGGTGGCGGGCCGGCCCGAGCGCTTCATCGTGTTCTGCGACGACCTGTCGTTCGAGGAAGGCGAGAGCGGCTACAAGGCGCTGAAGGTGGCGCTGGACGGCTCGATCGCGGCGCAGTCCGACAATGTGCTGATCTACGCGACCTCGAACCGGCGCCACCTGCTGCCCGAGAAGATGAGCGACAACGCCAGCTACAAGTACGAGGACGGCGACCTGCATCCCGGCGAGACGGTCGAGGAGAAGATTTCGCTGTCCGAGCGTTTCGGCCTGTGGCTGTCGTTCTATCCCTTCCGCCAGGACGACTACCTCGGCATCGTCGCCCACTGGCTGGGCAGCTACGGCTGCAGCGCCGCCCAGGTCGAAGCGGCGCGCACCGAGGCCCTGCAATGGGCGCTGCAGCGCGGCTCGCGTTCGGGCCGCGTGGCCTGGCAATTCGCCAAGGACTACGCCGGAAAGCTGCCCGGATGACGGCGCCGGCGCGGCCGATCGACGTCGCGGTCGGCATCCTGATGCGGGCCAACGGCGATGTCCTGCTGGGCCAGCGGCCGGCCGGCAAGCCTTATGACGGCTACTGGGAATTCCCGGGCGGTAAAGTCGAACCCGGCGAAGCGATCCTCGACGCGCTCAAGCGCGAGTTCGTCGAGGAACTCGGCGTGCGCATCCTGTCGGCCAGCGCATGGTGCGGCATCGAGCATGTGTACGAACATGCCCATGTGCGGCTGCATTTCTTCATCAGCCGCGAGTGGGAAGGCGAGCCCCAGAGCCTGGAAGGGCAGGCCTTCGCGTGGCAGGGCACGGTCGGCGTGACGCCGCTGCTGCCGGCGACCATCCCCCTGCTCGAATGGCTGGACCAGCTGCGCTACCCCGCGCACCCGGGGCCCTGAGGTTCAAGATACAAGGGCCGCCGGAGGGGCGCCCGGCAGCGGGGGCCAGCCGGCGGTACAATGCTGGCGAACCCTTGAAAGGCATCGACTTGAACATCATCGTCCTCGGCAGCGGTGTCATCGGCACCACTTCCGCCTATTTCCTGGCCAGGGCCGGCCACCAGGTCACCGTCATCGAACGCCAGCCGGGCGCCGCGCTGGAAACCAGTTTCGCCAACGCCGGCGAAGTCTCGCCCGGCCATGCCTCGCCGTGGGCCGGCCCCGGCATCCCGCTGAAGGCGTTGCGCTGGCTGATGATGCGCCACAGCCCGCTGCGGGTGCGGCCCCAGCTGGACCCGCACATGTGGCGCTGGATGCTGCAGATGCTAATGAACTGCAACCACAAGAGCTATGCGGTCAACAAGGCGCGCATGGTGCGCCTGGCCGAGTACAGCCGCGATTGCCTGGTGCAGCTGCGGCGCGACACCGGCATCGCCTACGATGAACGCAGCAAGGGCACCTTGCAGCTGTTCCGCACCCAGGCCCAGCTCGACGGCGTGGCCAGGGACACCAAGGTGCTCGACAGTTACGGGGTGGCGTATGCGGTGCTCGACCGGGCCGGCTGCGCCGCGGTCGAACCGGCGCTGGCACGCGTGGCCGGCAAATACGTCGGCGGCCTGCAGCTGCCCGGCGACGAAACCGGCGACTGCTTCAAGTTCACGCAGGCGCTGGCCGCCATGGCGCAGCAGCTGGGCGTCATCTTCCGCAACGGGGTCGATATCCGCGCCTTGTCGCACGACGGCGCGCGCATCACCGGCGTCGTGACCTCCAAGGGGGAACTGAAGGCCGACGCCTACGTGATGGCGATGGGCAGCTATTCGCCGCTGCTGCTGCGCCCGATCGGCGTGCGCATTCCGGTCTATCCGGTCAAGGGCTACTCGATCACGATCCCGGTCACCGACGCGGCGGGGGCGCCGGAATCGACGGTGATGGACGAATCGTACAAGGTGGCCATCACGCGCCTGGGCGACCGGATCCGGGTCGGCGGCACCGCCGAGCTGAGCGGCTACGACCTGAGCTTGCGCGAAGCGCGGCGCGACACCCTGGTCCATTCCGTGACCGACCTGTACCCGCAGGGCGGCGACGTGGGCCAGGCCAAATTCTGGTGCGGCCTGCGGCCGATGACGCCGGACGGCACGCCGGTAATCGGCCCCACGCCCTACAGCAATCTGTTCCTCAATACGGGCCACGGCACGCTGGGCTGGACCATGTCCTGCGGTTCGGCGCGGGTGTTGACCGATATCGTGTCGGGCAAGCAGCCGGAGGTCGGGCTCGAAGGGCTGTTCATGGACCGCTACGGCAAGGCCAACCGGGCGATCATCGTGCCGCAGGGGATCCGCGCCTGATTAATCAGGCGGCTGTGGCAAGCGCAGCGAAAACGTCGTGCCCTGCGCCAGGTTCGACGCGGCGGTCAGTGTGCCGCCGTGGGCCAGCGCGATCTCGCGCGCGATGAACAGGCCCAGTCCCAGGCTGGTGCGCGGGCGCGCGTCGTCGTCGCCGGCCGGCAGCTGCACCAGCGGGCTGAAGATCGCTTCGAGCGATGCGGGCGCAATCACCGGACCATCGTTGTTGACGTCGACCGTGATGGCGGCATCGGTCCCGCGCGCGCTGATGCGCACCGGGCTGTCCCTGTCGCCGTACTGGGCCGCGTTGATCATCAGGTTGGTCAGCAGCTGCTGCATGCGCACCGCGTCGAACTGGCCGTCCAGCTTGCCGTGCAGCGCCAGCTCGAAGCGGTGCCGCGGGTGGGTGGCGCCGGCATCGTCTGCCGCCGCCTGGCAAATGGCGCCGATGTCGGCCGGCGCCAGCACGGTCGGCAAGCCGCCGCCCAGCTGGGTGCGGGTGTAGCCGAGCAGGTCCTCGACCATGCTGGTCATCAGGCGCGTGCCGCGCTTGATGCGCGCGCCGTGCTCGGCCGCCTTGTCCGGCCCGGACCTTGGATGCATCAGCATGTCGGCCGCCAGCGACATGGACGACAGCGGCGCGCGCAGGTCGTGCCCGAGCACCGCCAGGAACAGTTCGCGCACCTGGTCGGCGCGCGCCGAATAGGTGACCACCGATTCGGCCAGGGCCTGGTCGATTGCCTCGTTGAAGCGCACCATCTGGTCGGCGGTGGCGGTCGACATCTGCGACACTTGCGGCAGCCACAGGCGCAGCACGGTCGCGCGCAGGGCGCGGAACTCGCCACTTAGCTGCAGCAGCGAGAAATTGCTCGCGTGGCGCAGCGCGCCGTGGATCGAGGCCGCGCTGCCGCCGTCGCCTTCTTCCGGCGCCTGGCCCTGCGACTTCTGCAGCTGTTCCTCGGGATTCTGGGCCGTTTCGATGTCGAGCGCGATCGCCTGCAGGATCTGGCGCGCGTGGTCGCGCAATGCCAGCCCGGTCATGCCGCCGGCGGCGGGCAGCAGCGTTTCGGCGAAACCTTCCCATTCGGCCAGGATTTCTTCCATGTGCTCATGGATAAAGCGGTCGAGGCGCATCGGGTACCGCACTTTCGGATAGGGAGATTTCCTGATTCTATGCCGTTTCAGGAAAGCAAGGCGCGCGCGTCAACGCTGTCGTTCGAACACGAGCCCGGTTCTATGACTGTTCGTGGTTGTCCTGCTCGGGCAGCAGGTCGTCGTCGGCGGGCGGGCCGGGGATGGTGTACTTCTCTTCGGCCCAGGCGCCCAGGTCGATCTGCTTGCAGCGTTCGGAGCAGAACGGGCGGTATTTGTTGGCCTCGGTCCATTCGACCTTCTTGGCGCAGGTGGGGCAGCTTACAACTGGCATGTGAATCGGCTTCTCAAAGATCTACAAGGTTTAAACGGTCAGAAATTGCACAGCGTCAGCTCGAACGGCACATCGTCTTCCAGCGGCTTCGGCTTCAGGTCGCCGCCCTGGGTCGTGAAGCGCACCCACAGCATGTACTTGTTGGCCGAAATCTCCGGGATCGCGCCCAGGTTCTCGTCGAGCGTCAGGCGCAGCATCTGGTACACCTTGCCCTGCAACATTTGCTGGTAGCTGCCGGCGATGGCGATCATCTTGACCGGGCGGCCCGAATCGCGCAGCAGGCGCAGCACCAGGGCCAGCGCATCGAACAGCGGCGCCAGCGGCGCGAACCAGGTGACGATGTCGTTGAAGCGCTGGTCCGCCGGCCGCTTTTGCCAGGCATAGTAGGACGGCAGGTCGAATTCGCAGGCGCCGCCGGGGATGATGGTGCGGCCGCGGATGCTCATCAGCCATTCGTTGTCGCGGACGTTTTGCCCGGTCTTGCCTTGCGAGTTGACCAGCGCGCTGCTGACTGCCTCGACTTCATTGAGCACGGCGTCGAGCATCTCGGCCGACACGTTCGGGTTCGAGCGGTAGGCCAACAGGCTTTGCTTCTGGCGTTCGAGTTCCTGCAGCAGGTCCGATTTGAGGTCGGCGCGGCCCGCCACTTCGAGCATGTCGAAGATCGTGGCGAGCGCGACGTGGTGTTGCATTGCATGTTCTTGATGGACAAAGAACTTGAACTTTTCATACAGGTCTTCCAGCCGCAACAACGTGCGTATGCGCTCGTTGAAAGGGTATTCGTAGACGATCAAAATGACATCCCTTTGCATGTTGACTGGAATTGAATCCCGTGATTCTGAACCAAGCGAAGCAAAATTACAAACGCTCCAATGGTATTGTGGCCATTCTTTCGGAAAACGCCCTATAAATGCGGTGCAAGGCCTCGATTTGCGGGGCCAGCGCCCCGATTCCTCCATTATTGTCGATCACGTCGTCGGCCGCCGCCAGCCGCACCGCGCGCGGCGCCTGGTTGGCCATGATGCTGCGCACTTGTTCTTCTGATAAGCCATTGCGGGCCATGACCCGCGCCACCTGGGTGCTTTCCGCGCAATCGATGACCAGCACCCGGTCGACCCGCTCGCGCCAGCCGCCCGATTCGACCAGCAGCGGCACCACGAACATGATGTAGTGGCCGCTGGCGATCGCCGCTGCCGCATGCGCCGCCTCGCGGATGCGCGGGTGCAGGATCGCTTCCAGGCGCGCCTTGGCCGAGGGATCGCTAAATACCAGCGCACGCATGCGGGCGCGGTCGAGCGCGCCGTCGGGCGTGGCGCAGCCGGGGCCGAATTCCGCCAGCAGCGCCGGCATCGCCGCGCCGTGCGGCGCCGTCAGCGCATGCGCGATGGCGTCGGTGTCGACCAGCGAGGCGCCGAGCGCGCCGAACATGTCGGCCACCGTGCTCTTGCCGCAGCCGATGCCGCCGGTCAGTCCGACCGTGAACACGGGCTTGCGCGGCTCGCTCATGGCTGGCCCAGGAAGCCGCTGGTGGCGCGGGTGATCGGTTCGCCGAACAGCATCGCGATCATGCCGGCCGCGGCCAGGTAAGGGCCGAACGGGATCGGCTTGCCGCGGCCGTGCTTGGCGAACACGATCAGCGCAATGCCGACCAGCGCGCCGACCACCGACGACAGCAGCACGATGGTGGGCAGCATCGCCCAGCCGAGCCAGGCGCCGAGCGCGGCGAGCAGCTTGAAGTCGCCGTAGCCCATGCCTTCCTTGCCGGTCGCCAGTTTGAACAGCCAGTAGATCGACCACAGGATCAGGTAGCCGGCGGCGGCGCCGATGACGGCGTCCCTGAGCGGCACCAGGCCGCCGTCCAGGTTCACCAGCAGGCCCAGCCACAGGAGCGGGTAGGTCAGGTCGTCCGGCAGCAGCTGGGTATCGAAGTCGATCATCGTCAGCGCCAGCAGGGTCCAGCCGAACACGAAGGTGGCCAGGCCGAAGGCGCCGGTGCCGAAGTGCCAGGCCAGCAGCCCGGTCAGCACGGCCGATACGGTTTCGATGGCCGGGTAGCGGGCCGAGATCGGCGCCTTGCAGGCGCTGCACTTGCCGCGCAGCGCGAGGTAGCTGATGACCGGGATGTTTTCCAGCGCCGTGATCTGGTGGCCGCAGTGCGGGCAGCAGGAACGCGGCACCATCAGGTTGAAGCGGTCGCTGTGGGGCAGCTCCTTGCCCATTTCGTTGGCCACGTAGTTGTCCGACTCGCGCTGCATCATCTTCGGCACGCGGTAGATGACGACGTTCAGGAAGCTGCCGACCAGCAGGCCGAGGACGGCCGCGGCCACGGCGGCGGCGAGCGTGCCCGGGGCGGCGAAGATAAGGGTTTCCGGTAGCATGGGGCTCCACAAATTGGTGAGGGACTTCGGTCCCGGGGCGTCCCGGCTATTCTAGGGTTTTTGTCCCGCCTTGGCACGCATTCGATGCTGCTTTTGGGCAAACTTTTCAGGGTCGTGCGCGGTATCGGCGGCTAGTCCGGGGAAGAACGTGCAAAACGGTTAACGTTTGGGCAGGCTTCGCCGTCGGGCCAGGCCTTGCAGCGGATCATGGCGCGGATGGCGCGCCGGCGCCCGGTCCGCGCCTTCGGCAGCCGGGCGCTGCCGGCCTCGCTGCAGCCCTTGATGGCATGGCCGCGAATGGCCCCATAGCCGTCGCCGAGCAGGCGCTGCGCGCGCTCGGCCGGCGCCGGCACCAGGATGCCCGCCGCGAATTCAGACCGTCAGCTGCAGCATGCCGGCGTTGGCGGCGGGGCGCGCCTGCAGCTGCGGCGCCAGCCGGAACACGCTGACCGATTGCGCCAGCTGCGTCGCCTGGTCCTGCAGCGACTGGGCGGCCGCCGCCGCTTCCTCGACCAGCGCCGCATTCTGCTGCGTCACGCCGTCCATCTGCACGATCGCCTGGTTGATCTGCTCGATGCCCGCGCTCTGCTCGGCGCTCGAGGCCATGATGCCGTTCATGACCACGGTCACGCGCTCGATGCTGCCGACGATCTCGCGCATGGTCTGGCCGGCCTGGTCGACCAGGCGGGTGCCCGATTCGACCTGTTCGGCCGAGGCTTCGATCAGTCCCTTGATTTCCTGCGCCGCGCCGGCCGAGCGCTGGGCCAGGGTGCGCACTTCGGCGGCGACGACGGCGAAGCCGCGTCCCTGCTCGCCGGCGCGCGCCGCCTCCACCGCCGCGTTCAGGGCCAGGATATTGGTCTGGAAGGCGATGCCGTTGATGACGCCGATGATGTCGACGATCTGGCGCGACGAGGCGCTGATCGCGCCCATCGTCTGCACCACCTGTTGCACCACGGCGCCGCCCCGTTCCGCCACGCCCGACGACGACTGCGCCATCGCGAACGCCGCGCGCGCATTGTCGGCGTTGTGCCGGACGCTCGAGGTCAGCTGCTCCATCGACGACGCGGTCTCCTCGAGCGCGCCGGCCTGCTGTTCGGTGCGCGTGGACAGGTCGAGGTTGCCGCCGCTGATCTGGCCGGAGGCGGCGGCGATGACGTCGGCCCCGCGCCGCACGTCGCCGATGATGGCGACCAGGCTGGCGTTCATGTGGGCCAGCGCCTGCATCAGCTGGCCGGTCTCGTCGCGCGAGTGGACGGCGATCTGCCCGCTCAGGTCGCCGCCGGCGATGCGTTTCGCGATCGCCATCGCCGCGTGCAGCGGGCGCGCGATCGAGCGCGTGATCCAGGCGGTGGCCACGGCGCCGGCCAGCAGCGCGACCAGCCACACGCCGGCCAGCAGGTGCTGGCCCATCGTCCCCTGCTGGAGGACCGAGGCCGCGGTGGCGGCGGCGTTCTTGCCGAAGTGCGCCGCCAGCGCCGTCATGCTGTCCAGGTAGGCGGACAGGGCCGGGGCCAGCGCCGTATCGAGCAGGGTGCGGGCGCGCCCGGCATCGCCGCCGGCGCGCGCCTTGAACACGGCCTCGCGCGCGGCCATGTAGGCGTTGCGCCGCTCGGTGGTGGCGCCGAACAGGCGCTGCGACTCGGCGTCGGCCATCAGGCCTTCGATCTGCTTGCGCAGCTCGCTGATGCGGGCGCTGGTGGCCTTGATGTCTTTCTCGAGCGCGGCCGCGTCCTCGTTCGCCTCGCCCTTGGCCACCACCATCGTGCGCACGCCGTTGATGTCGGTGGCATTGCGCCACTCGAGCACCAGGCGCTCCTTGCGTACGGCGTCGTTGATCATGTGGTCGGTGGCCGCGCCCAGCCTGCCGAGCAGCGTGGCCCCGACCGCCATTAGCAAAGTCATCAATAAAAGCAGGAATCCAAAGCTGAGACCGAGACGCATCCCGATGCGCATGTCCGAAATCTTCATTGCCACCTCACCAAAGTTTGTTAATGTGCAACTTTAGAGTAGCACAAAATGGTGCGTAGCAACATGATCCTGCAACGGACTGCACTTGGGTAAACGAAAAAGCGCGCCTGAAAAGCGCGCTCTTTGCTGCGAAACAACGCCGCGACGCCTGGCCGGCGCCTGCTATTTCCGCTTGCTGGCCCCGCTCGCGAACAGCTCGATTTCGCGGGTCGGCCCCGACACAATCAGCAGGTCGGCCGATTGCACGTGCGTCTGCGGCGTCGCATGGCAAAAATCGGTGTTGGCCCGCTTGACGCCGACCACGGTCACGCCAAACAGCTCGCGCACGCGCGACTCGACCAGCGTCTTGTTATGGGTCAGTGCCGGCGCATGGATTTTGGCGATGGCAAAGCCGTCGTCGAACTCGATGAAATCCATCAGGCGCCCGGTGATCAGGTGGGCCACGCGCTCGCCCATGTCCGCCTCGGGAGTCACGACATGGTGGGCGCCCATTTTTTTGGCCAGCTGGCTGTGGTCGTGGTCGAGCGCCTTGACCCAGATGTCCTTGATTCCCAGTTCGGTAAGCACCATCAGCGTCATCAGGCTGGCGGCGATATCGCTGCCGATGGCGACGATCGCATGGGAGAAATCGGCCGCCCCCAGCTGCAGCATCACGTTTTCCTTCGTGGAATCGGCCTGCACGGCGTGCGTCAGCCGGTCCGCCCAGGTCTGGACCCGCTCGCCATCCTTGTCGATGCCCATGACATCGTGGCCCAGCCGTGTGAGCGACTGTGCCACAGCGCTGCCGAAACGCCCCAGGCCGATGACCAGGACACTGTCGCTCGCGGAAAATGCGAACTGCTCTGTAAATATTCTACCCAACAATTGGATGCTCCTCAGGATAGCGGTAAGGCATGCGCCGCTCGCCCAGTACGAGCGAGGTCGCCAGGGTGATTGTCCCTATTCGGCCCAGATACATCAATACGATCAGCATGAGCTGCCCGGCGGCAGGCAGGTCGGCGGTGATGCCGGTCGACAGGCCAACGGTGCCGAAAGCGGAAATGACTTCAAAAATGATCTGGTCGGTCGGGGCCTTGCTGACAAGTAATAGCACCATCGTTCCGAGGACGACCATGGCGCTGCCCAGCACCATGACGGTAATCGCCTGCCGCTGCGCAGCCGATCCGACGCGCCGGCCGAATGCTTCGCTGTCGGGATGGCCCCGGATCTCCGCGACGACCAGCAGGAACAGGATGGCGACCGTGCCGACCTTGACGCCCCCGGCGGTACCGGCGCTGCCGGCGCCGACGAACATCAGCAGGTAGTGGAGCGCCCAGGTTTCGTGGGTGGCGGCGGCGAAATCGAATGCGTTGAAGCCGGCGGTGCGCGCCGACACGGAAGCGAAGGCCGCCGACAAGACTTTCTGCGGGAGCGTCTGCAAGCCCAGGGTCTTGGTGTTGGACCACTCGAACAGCAGCACGCCGCAAAAACCGAGCAGCAGCAAGAGCACGGTGCCCGCCAGCGTCAGCTTGGTATGCAGCGACCAGGAGCGCGGGAAGCGGAACTTGTCGCGCAAATCGAACAAGACGGGGAAGCCAATGCCGCCGATCAGGATGGCGAACATCAGCGGCATCAAGATCAGCGCATCGGGCGCGTAACGCATGACACTGTCGGCGTGGATGGAAAATCCCGCGTTATTGAATGCCGAGACCGCATGGAAAAGTCCGCTCCACGCGGCTTCGCGCCACCCGAGCTCGTAGTGGAAGTGAAATCGCAGTGCCAGCACCAGCGCCAGGGTCAGTTCGGACACGATCGTCACGTTCAGCACCAGCTTGGCGATGCCGCCGACATCGCCCAGCCCCAGCGAATGGGTTTCGGTTTGCGTGATCAGTTTCAGCCGCAGGCGGGGCGAGCGGTTCACCATCAGGCCCAGCAGTGTCGCAGCCGTCATCATCCCGAAGCCGCCCAGCTGAAACAGCAGCATCACGATGGCCTGGCCCGAAGACGACCAATAGCTGCCGGTGTCGACCACGACAAGCCCGGTGACGCACACGGCCGAGACCGAGGTGAAAAGCGCGACGAGCAACGGCGCCGAACCGGCCCCGGCCCGGGAAGAAGGCAGCATCAACAGCAGCGTGCCGATGACGATTGCAATGAGGAAAACAAACGCCACGACGCGCGCCGGGTGCAGCAGGCGTTGCTTTATCATGCGGCAGGTTTCATGGTGGCTTGGGCATTTTGTTCGATGTCAGCAGCCCGGCGTCGGCGCGATGCGGCGCTGCCCGGGCAGGCGAACCCGCATCTTACCCTGAAACACAGCATTGACAGGGGAATCCGGCGTCCGCCAGATCGGCCAGGATCGGGCCGCCGCATGAAAAAACCGGGAACGCGGCATGGCCTTCCCGGTCTTCTTCCGCAGCCTGCCGCCAGGCCTTAACCTTACCTGGCGTTCGACGACTCAGACCACCGAACCGAGCTTGAAGATCGGCAGGTACATCGCGATCACCAGGCCGCCGATCAGCACGCCGAGGATCACCATGATCAAGGGTTCCATCAGCGAGGACAGGGCGGCGACCGCCTCGTCGACTTCCTCTTCGAAGAAGTCGGCGACCTTGCCGAGCATCGAGTCGAGCGCGCCGGATTCTTCGCCGATCGCCACCATCTGGGTCACCAGCGGCGGGAACACATTGGCGTTGGTCATCGCGACCGTCAGGCTGGTACCGGTGCTGACCTCGTTCTGGATGCGCTTGGTCGCGTCCAGGTAGACCGCGTTGCCGGAGGCGCCGCCGACCGAGTCGAGCGCTTCGACCAGCGGCACGCCGGCCGCGAACATGGTCGCCAGCGTGCGCGTCCAGCGCGCGATCGTGGCCTTGCGCACCACCGGGCCGAACACCGGCACCCGGAGCAGGGTGATGTCCATGAAGCGCTGCACCTTGAGCGAGCGCTGCCAGGCCTGGAAGAAGAAGTACAGCGCGCCGCCGATCGAGCCGAAGATCAGCCACCACCACTGGACGAAGAACTCGGAAATGCCCATCACGATCAGGGTCGGGGCCGGCAAGTTGGCGCCGAAGCTCTGGAACACGGACTTAAAGGCCGGCACCACCCAGATCATGATGACCGCGGTCACCACGAAGGCGATCGCGAGGATCGAGATCGGGTACATCAGGGCCGACTTGATCTTGCCCTTGATCGCCAGCGTCTTTTCCTTGTAGATCGCCAGGCGCGTCAGCAGGTCTTCCAGGATACCGGCCTGTTCGCCGGCGCCGACCAGGTTGCAGAACAGCGGGTCGAAGTACAGCGGGAACTTGCGGAAGGCATTGTTCAAGCTGGTGCCGGTCTCGATGTCCTGGCGCAGGTCGTTGATCAGCTTGGACATGGACGGGTTCTCGTGGCCCTTGCCGACGATGTCGAACGATTGCAGCAGCGGCACGCCGGCCTTCATCATCGTCGCCAGCTGGCGCGTAAACATCGTGATGTCCTTCTCGGTGACCTTCCTGCCGCTGCGGTACACCTTCTTCTTGACCTTGGTCACCATGACGCCCTGGCGGCGCAGCGTCACATTGACGATGGCTTCGCCGGCGGCGCGGATCTCGCCGCGCACGGTCTTGCCGGACTTGTCCTTGCCTTCCCAGCTGTAGACTTGTTCCTTGCTTGCCGCGGCGCTTGCCTTTGATTGTGACGTTGCCATAGATTTCCTTATTCGTTTGTGCAGCCAAGCACTTCCTCGAGGCTGGTCAGCCCCTGCTTGACCTTCATCAGGCCGGAGCGGCGCAGCGACTTGACGCCTTCCGCTTCCGATTGTTCGGCGATCTCCATCGAGTTGCCGTGCGCGAGAATGATTTTTTCAATGGCTGGCGTGATCGGCATGATCTGGTAGATGCCGACCCGGCCCTTGTAGCCGCCGCCGAGGCAGCGTTCGCAGCCGACCGGCCCGTACGGCTTCCAGCCGCCTTCCAGTTCCTCTTCCTTGAAGCCGGCGGCGAGCAGCGCTTCGGGCAGCACCTCGACCGGCTTCTTGCAGGTGCACAGGCGGCGCGCGAGGCGCTGCGCGGTGATCATGATGACCGAGGAGGCGATGTTGAACGGCGCCACGCCCATGTTCATCAGGCGCGTCAGCGTCGACGGCGCATCGTTGGTGTGCAGGGTCGAGAACACCATGTGGCCGGTCTGCGCGGCCTTGATCGCGATGTCGGCCGTCTCCAGGTCGCGGATCTCGCCGACCATGATGATGTCCGGATCCTGGCGCAGGAAGGACTTGAGCGCGACCGGGAAGGTCAGGCCGGCCTTGTCGTTGATGTTGACCTGGTTGACGCCCGGCAGGTTGATCTCGGCCGGGTCTTCCGCGGTCGAGATGTTGATGCCGGGCTTGTTGATGACGTTCAGGCAGGTGTACAGCGACACCGTCTTGCCGGAACCGGTCGGGCCGGTCACCAGCACCATGCCGTACGGGCGCTGGATGGCGTCGAGCAGCAGTTCCTTCTGGTCCGGGTCGTAGCCGAGCGCGTCGATGCCCATCTGGGCCTGGGTCGCGTCCAGGATCCGCATGACGGTCTTTTCGCCGAACAGGGTGGGGCAGGTGCTGACGCGGAAGTCGATGGTCTTGGTGGCCGACATCACCAGGCGCATGCGCCCGTCCTGCGGCACGCGCTTTTCGGAGATGTCGAGCTTGGACAGCACCTTGATGCGCGAGACCAGCTTGTCGCGGATCGTGATCGGCGGCTGGGCATGTTCGCGCAGCACGCCATCGACCCGCAGCCGGATCCGGTAAAACTTTTCGAAGGGTTCGAAGTGGATGTCGGAGGCGCCCAGGTTGATCGCGTCGGTCAGGATCTTGTTGAGGAACTTGACGATCGGCGCATCTTCGATGTCGTTGGCCGGATCGGCCAGCGCCACCGGCGCTTCTTCCTCGGCGAACTCGATGTCCTGGTCGTCGCCGACCATGTCGGCGATGGTTTGCTCGGCCGACTTGCCGATGTTCACCAGCAGGGCCAGCAGCGCATCGTGCGGCACGATCACCGGCTCGACCGAGGACTCGGTCTGGAACTTGATCTGGTCCAGCGCCTGGGTATTGGTCGGGTCCGAAATGGCGACCGACATCTTGTTGCCGCGCTTGGCGAGCGCGATCACGCGCTGCGCCTGCATCAGCTTGTCGTCGATGGCTTTCGGCGGCAGCGCCTGCAGGTTGAAGCTCTGCATGTCCATCAGCGGATAGCCGAAGGTCTCGGCGCAGAACGTGGCCAGGCTGCGCGCGTCGATGCTGCCGCCGGCGAGCAGGGTGTCGATGAACGGCACCTTCTCGGCCGCCGCTTTCCTTTGCAGGGCATCGGCTTGCGGCATTGACAGGCGGCCCGCCTGGACCAGTGCGCGCGCCAAACCCGACATCGGTGTGCCTGAAGCCGTGTTCGGAAGGACTGCTGCCATAGAGAACGCTTGGTTAGTGAAGCCGGGAAACGCCAAAGGCGCCGTCAGAGTCAACTGCGTACGGCGGACTGCATTGGATCATGCCTTCGAGCATCACATTTGTAAAGAGTTACTCGCAGGGAGAGAGGCGCATATACCACGTAGCCAAAAAGGCAGTTTGCTTGTCAAAAAAGCCGCTTAGTTGTCGGCCGTATCAGTTTGACGACCTTGATCGCCTGGTTCTGGACCTGGATCACCTCGATGACGCAGCTGCCGACCTTCAGGCTGATCGGGGCATCGGGGATTTCCTGGAGCTGTTCGAGCAGCAGGCCGTTGACGGTCTTGGGGCCGTCCAGCGGCAGGTTCAGGCCCAGCCGTTTGTTGACGTCGCGCAAGGCCGTGGCGCCTTCGAGCAGGCATTCGCCATGCGCGTCCCAGCTGAAGGATTCGCTGAACGCGGCGCCCGGCATCGAGGTCGTGAATTCGCCGATCATTTCTTCGATGATGTCGTCCAGCGTCACCAGGCCCTGCACTTCGCCGTACTCGTCGACGATGATGCCGAGCCGCTCCTTGTTTTCCTGGAAGTACTGCAGCTGGGTGAACACGCTGGTGTCCTGGGGGATGAAATAGGGCGTGGTCAGCAGTTCGCGGAAGTGCTGGACCGTCAATTCCTCGTCCTCGTTGAGCAGGGCCACCGCCTTGCGCACATGCAGGATGCCGGCGATCTGGTTGATCTCGCCCTCGTAGACCGGCAGCTTGTTGTGGTAGCAGGTGGTCAGCTGCTGCTTGATGTCCTCGACCGGCATGGCCAGGTTCAGCGCTTCCATGTGGGCGCGCGGGGTCATGATGTCTTCGACCGAGATGGTCTCGAGGTCGAACAGGTTGAGCAGGATGCTCTTGTGCTTTTGCGGGATGAAATTGCCGCCTTCGAGCACGATGGCGCGCAATTCTTCCGGCGACACGCGGTTCTGCAGGCCGGGGTCGGGCGATTCGATGCGCAGCAGGCGCAGCACCAGGCGCACGAACAGGTTGACGAACCACAGCAGCGGGCGCGCCAGCGCCATCATCGGCTTGAGCACCACGCTGGCGGCGAGCGAGATGTTTTCCGGATAGCTGGCGCCGATGATCTTGGGCGAAATCTCGGCGAACACGATCAGCAGGAAGGCGAGCACGGCGATGGCGATGGCGATCGCCGTTTCGTCGTAGCCGAAGGTCAGGATCGCGATCGCGGTCACCAGCGCGGTGGCGATCGCGTTGACCAGGGTATTGGCGATCAGGATCAGCGACAGCAGCTTGTCGGTGTGCTCGAGCAGCCACAGGGTCGTGATGGCGCCCCGGTGGCCGCGCTTGGCAAGATTGCGCAGCCGGTACTTATTGGCTGCCATCAATGCCGTTTCCGCCATGGCGAAAAAGGCCGAACACAGGATCAGGAGGGCGAGTGCGAAGATGAGCACCCAGAGCGGCACGGTATCCAAGGCTCACCGTATAGAAACTTGCATGAAGAACTGGTCGGCGGGTGCGGGCCGGTGCCAGGCGGGGCGGCCGTCAATCGCATGGCCGCAGAGCTGTGAATTCTAAGGCAAGGGCGTGAGGCATGCAAGTTTGACCATGCCGTGCGCAAGAACCGGGGTCAGCCGTTCCACCAGTGCGAGGTGACGCCCGATTCCGGCAGCCGGGCCTGGACCGCCTTGTGGATGATTCCGGCGGCGAGCGCCTGGTCGGCGTCGAAGATGCGGGCGTTGCCGGTCAGGTTGCTGCGGATGTCGCCGGCGGCCGGCGGCTTGCCGGTCGCCTCCTCGAAAATGTGGGCATAGCGCTCGGCGTCGAAATCGAGGCAGTCGCGCCATTCGGAGACCCGCGCATGGTCGGCCGCGACCAGGCTGCCGAAGCCCCAGTGCAGCGGGTGCACCAGGAAGCGGGTGCCGGGGCAGGCATAGCGCTTGTGGCCGGCCAGGAAGATCACGACGCCGACCGACTCGACGCTGCCGATGTTGTGGGTGGTCAGCGGCAGCGGCAGCGACTTGAGGAAATAGTACAGCGCGAAGCCGGCCGTCATGTTCCCCCCTTCGGTGGACATGTGCAGCTCGATCTCGCTGGCGCCGCTTTGCAGCGCCTGCAGGCACAGGTTGCGGATCGTGCAGACCGAATTGTGGTTGATCGGCCCGATGAAGTGGACGATGTGCAGCGACATGCGCGCTCCTGGTGCTTCCGGTGCTCCTAGGATAGCAATTTCAGGCCGCGCACGCCGTTCTGCTGGACGGCGCCCTCAGCTGCCGCGGTAGGTCGAATACGACCAGGGCGTGACTACCAGCGGCACATGGTAGTTCTGCGTGACATCGGCGATGCCGAAGGCGATCGCCACCTCGTCGATGAAGCGCGGCTCGGGCAGGGCCACGCCGCGCGCGGCGAAGTAGTCGCCGGCGCCGAACACCAGCTCGTAGCGGCCGGCGAGCATGGCCTCGCCTTCGAGCAGCGGCAGGTCGCAGCGGCCGTCTGCATTCGTGGTCACGGTCTTGAGCAGGGTGCGCTGGCCGCCGGCCAGCGCGTACAGGGCGACGCGCACGCCGGCGCCAGGCTTGCCGCAAGTGGTGTCCAGCACGTGGGTACTCAGTTTGCCCATGGAAATTCCTATATGTCGATATGTCCCCGATCATATACCCTGGGACGGTTGCGGATATATGATGCGACATATGACGACTACTTACGACAATTATCCGCGCGACCTGATCGGCTACGGCGCCCGTCCACCCCATCCGCGCTGGCCGGGCCAGGCCAGGGTGGCGCTGCAATTCGTGCTCAATTACGAAGAGGGCGGCGAGAACTGCGTGCTGCACGGCGACGCGGGTTCCGAAACCTTCCTGTCCGAAATCATCGGCGCCCAGTCCTTCCCGATGCGGCACATGAGCATGGAAACGCTGTACGAATACGGCTCGCGCGCCGGCCTGTGGCGGCTGCTGCGCCTGTTCGAGGAGCGCAAGCTGCCGCTGACGGTGTTCGGCGTGTCGATGGCGCTCAAGCGCAACCCGGAGGCGGTGGCCGCGTTCCAGGACCTGGGGCATGAGATCGCCTGCCACGGCCTGAAGTGGATCTCGTACCAGAACGTGGACGAAGCGACCGAGCGCGCGCACATGCAGGAAGCGGTGCAGATCATCCGCGAACTGACCGGGTCGGCGCCGCAAGGCTGGTACACCGGGCGCGATTCGCCCAACACGCGCCGGCTGGTGATGGAGCACGGCGGCTTTCGCTACGACGCAGACCATTACGGCGATGACCTGCCGTTCTGGCTGCCGGTCGACCATGCGGACGCCGGCGGGGCGGCCGTGCGCACGCCGCAGCTGGTGGTGCCGTACACGCTCGACACCAACGACATGCGCTTCGCCGCCATGCAGGGCTTCAATTCCGGCACCCAGTTCTTCGACTACCTGAAGGACGCGTTCGACGTGCTGTACCGGGAGGGCGATCCGGCCGGCCTGGACCAGCCGAAGATGCTGTCGGTCGGCCTGCATTGCCGGATCGTCGGGCGGCCGGCGCGGGCGGCGGCGCTGGCGCGTTTCCTCGACTATGTGCAGGGGCACGACAAGGTGTGGATCGCGCGGCGCATCGACATTGCCGAACACTGGCATGCGAATCATCCGCCAGTGTAGCGAATATGCAACAGTTATATGCTGATTTGCTGATAACGGACATCACCTGATTCTTATAGTTGGATTGCGCACGGGTGTTAACCTAGTAGACTGGGATAAAGCCGAGGCAAGCATGTCAACACCGATCCGTTTCTATTACCAGGGGACGCTGCGCGAAGTAAGCGCGGCGGCCCCGACGCAGACCATCCTGCAGCACCTGCGCGAAGACCTGCACTGCACCGGCGCCAAGGAAGGCTGCGCCGAGGGCGACTGCGGCGCCTGCACCGTCGTCATCGGCTCGCTCGAACAGGGCAAGCTCGAGATGAAGGCGGTCAACAGCTGCATCCAGCTGACCCCGACGCTCGACGGCAAGGCCCTGTTCTCGGTCGAGGACCTGCAGCAGCCGGACGGCGCGCTGCATCCGGTGCAGCAGGCGATGGTCGAATGCCACGGCTCCCAGTGCGGCTTCTGCACCCCCGGCTTCGTCATGTCGCTGTGGGGCATGTACCTGAAACAGGAAGGCCGGCAGCCGACCCGCTGCCAGGTCGACGACGCCCTGTCCGGCAACCTGTGCCGCTGCACCGGCTACCGCCCGATCATCGACGCCGCGCGCCGCATGGGCGAGCTGCCGCCGGTCGCATTCGACGCCGCCGCGCTGGCCGCGCAGCTCGAAGGCATCAAGCGCGCGCAAGGCGCCACCTATAGCGCCGGCGGCCGCCATTTCCACGCGCCGCGCACGGTCGACGAACTGGTGCGGCTGCGCGCGGACTATCCGCAGGCGACCATCCTGGCCGGTTCCACCGATGTCGGGCTGTGGGTCACCAAGCAGTTCCGCGACCTCGGCGACATCATTTACCTCGGCCATGTCGATGCGCTCAAGGAAGTCGCCGAAGCGAACGGCATGCTCGCGATCGGCGCCGGCGTCACGCTGGAGAATGCGTACGCGGCGCTGTGCCGCCATTACCCGCAGCTGGGCGAGATGCGCCAGCGCTTCGCCTCGCTGCCGATCCGCAATGCCGGCACCCTGGGCGGCAACGTCGCCAACGGTTCGCCGATCGGCGACTCGATGCCGTGGCTGATCGCGCTCGGCGCCGAAGTGGTGCTGCGCGGTCCTGCCGGCGAGCGCCTGCTGGCGCTCGAAGACTTCTACCTCGGCTACCAGAAGAAGGACCTGCAGCCGGGCGAGTTCGTGCAGGCGGTGAGGGTGCCGCTGCCGCGGGCGGACGTGCGCTTTCGCACCTACAAGCTGGCCAAGCGCTTCGACCAGGACATCTCGGCCGTGTGCGCGGCCTTCGCCCTGGGCTTCGACGGCGACGTCATCACGCGCGCCCGCATCGCCTTCGGCGGCATGGCGGCCACGCCCAGGCGCGCCAGCCATGCCGAATTGCTGCTCGTGGGACGCACCTGGACCGAAGCGGCGCTGGCCGATGCGATGGCCGCGCTGGCGCAGGACTACGCGCCGCTGTCCGACATGCGCGCGTCGAGCGGCTACCGGATGAAGACCGCGCAGAACCTGCTGCGCCGCTTCTGGCTCGAGACCCGCCCCGGCGATCCGCTGGCGCCGCAGGCGGTCAATGCGTTCGCCGTGCGCGCGTAAGGAGGACGATATGAACGACGCAGGCGTACCTGTCTTGAACACCAGGGGCTGGGCCGAAGTCGGCAAGCCCCATCCCCACGAGTCGGCGCGGCTGCATGTGCTCGGCCAGGCGAACTACACCGACGACGTGCCGGAGCTGCAGGGCACCCTGCACGCGGCGCTGGGCTTGTCGGGCAAGCCGCATGCGACGCTCGGCGACATCGACCTGGCAGCGGTGCGCGCCAGCCCCGGCGTGGTGGCGGTGCTGACGGCGGACGACATCCCCGGCACCAACGACTGCGGGCCGATCATCCACGACGATCCCATCCTGGCCGACGGCCTGGTCATGTATGTGGGCCAGCCGATCTTCATTGTCGTGGCGGACACGCACGACAACGCACGCCGCGCCGCGCGCCTGGCCAAGGTCGCTTACAACGAGTTGCCCGCGATCCTGACGCCGCAGGCGGCCAAGGCCGCCCAGTCCTATGTGCTGCCGCCGATGCAGCTCAAGCGCGGCGACTTCCAGGCCGCCTTCGAGCAGGCCCCGCGCAAGGTGGCGGGCGAGCTGTATGTCGGCGGCCAGGAGCAGTTCTACCTCGAAGGCCAGGTCGCCTATGCGATGCCGAAGGAAGACCAGGGCATGCACGTGCTCTGTTCGACCCAGCACCCGAGCGAGATGCAGCACGTGGTCGCGCATGCGCTGGGCGTGCATTCGCACAAGGTGGTGGTCGAATGCCGCCGCATGGGCGGCGGCTTCGGCGGCAAGGAATCGCAGTCGGCGCTGTGGTGCGCGGCCGCCGCGATCGCCGCCGCGCGCCTGAAGCGCCCGGTCAAGCTGCGCGCCGACCGCGACGACGACATGCTCGTCACCGGCAAGCGCCACTGCTTCCATTACGAATACGAAGTGGGCTACGACGACGAGGGCCGCATCCTCGCCGCCAAGGTCGACATGGTCACCCGCGCCGGCTATTCGGCCGACTTGTCGGGCCCGGTCGCCACGCGCGCCGTCTGCCACTTCGACAATACCTACTACCTGTCGGACGTCGACATCCGCGCCGCCTGCGGCAAGACCAACACCCAGTCGAACACCGCCTTCCGCGGCTTCGGCGGGCCGCAGGGCGCGATCGCGATCGAGTACGTGATCGACGAGATCGCGCGCGCGCTCGGCAAGGATGCGCTCGATGTGCGGCGCCTGAACTTCTACGGCAAGTGCGACCGCAACGTCACCCCCTACGGCCAGGTCGTGGTCGACAACATCATCGGCGAACTGGTGGCGGAACTGGAAGGCACGAGCGAGTACCGCGCGCGGCGCGCCACCATCGCCGCCTGGAACGCATCGAGCCCGGTGCTGAAGAAGGGGCTGGCGCTGACGCCGGTCAAGTTCGGCATTGCCTTCAACGTCACCCACCTGAACCAAGCGGGCTCGCTGGTGCACGTGTATGTGGACGGCTCGGTGCTGGTCAACCACGGCGGTACCGAGATGGGGCAGGGCATCAACACCAAGGTCATGCAGGTTGTGGCGCACGAATTGGGGGTGGACCTGTCGCAGGTGCGCGCCACCGCCACCGATACCAGCAAGGTCGCCAATACCTCGGCCACCGCCGCTTCGACCGGCGCCGATTTGAACGGCAAGGCGGCCCAGGATGCGGCGCGCCAGATCCGCGAGCGCCTGGCGGCCTACGCCGTCAAGCTGTACGGAGGAGTTGAATCCGAGGTCCGCTTCGGCGCCGGCATGGTGTTCGTCAACGGCCATGAAGTGCCGTTCCCGGTGCTGGTGCAAAAGGCGTATCTGGCGCGGGTGCAGCTGTGGTCGGACGGGTTCTACGCAACCCCGGGCCTGCACTGGGACCCGAAGACGATGAGCGGGCACCCGTTCTCGTACTACGCCTACGGCGCGGCGGTGGCCGAAGTGGTGGTCGACACGCTGACCGGCGAATGGAAGCTGCTGCGCGCCGATGCGCTGTACGATGCCGGCCGCTCGCTGAACCCGGCGATCGACATCGGCCAGGTCGAGGGCGCCTTCATCCAGGGCATGGGCTGGCTCACGACCGAGGAATTGTGGTGGAACCCGGCCGGCAAGCTGATGACGCATGCGCCGTCGACCTACAAGATCCCTGGCGTGTCGGACTGCCCCGAGGATTTCCGCGTGCGCCTGTACGACAACGCCAACGTCGAGGACAGCATCCACCGCTCCAAGGCGGTGGGCGAACCGCCGCTGCTGCTGCCGTTCTCGGTGTTCTTCGCGATCCGCGACGCCATTTCCAGCGTCGGCGGGCACCGGGTCGATCCGCCGCTCAATGCGCCGGCCACCAGCGAGGAGATCCTCAAGGCGGTCGAGGCGGTCATGGCGGGGGCGGCATGATGGACGAGGCGCTGGCAGCCGCGGTGCACGAGCGGGCGGTGCTGGTGACCGTGGCCACGGTGGAAGGCTCGGGGCCGCGCGAACCTGGCGCCCGCATGCTGGTTGGCGCCGCACGGCTGCACGGCACCATCGGCGGCGGCCACCTCGAGCTGCGCGCCGCCGACATCGCGCGAGCGATGCTGGCCGATGGCCGCCGGCGCCATATCGAACGCTTTGCGCTCGGTCCCAGCCTGGGCCAGTGCTGCGGCGGCGTCGTGCACCTGGCCTTCGAGCTGGCCGATGCGGCGCAGGCGGCGCTGCTGGCGGCGCGGCGCGGCGCGGACAGCTGGCGCCTGGTGGCGCTCGACGGCGCGCCGGACAGCGCGCTGTGCGATGCGCAGGGCGCGGCGCTGGCGGGCGTGGCGCCGCCGTTCGCGCGCGGGCGCGGCACCCACGTGATGCAGGAACAGGACGGGCGGCGCTGGCTGGTCGACGCGGTGGTCGCGCCGCGCGCGCACCTGCTGCTGTTCGGGGCGGGGCACGTCGGTGCCGCCATCGTGCGTGCACTGGCCGAACTGCCGTGTACAGTGACCTGGGTCGACGAGCGCGAGGACATGTTCCCGGCGCAGGTGCCGGCCAATGCCACGGTGGAGGCGACCGACATGCCGGAAGCGCTGGTGGCTGCGGCGCCGGCCGGGGCGAGCTATCTGGTGATGACGCACAGCCACGCGCTGGACCAGCGGCTGGCGGAGGCGATCATGGCGCGTGCCGATGTGGGCTGGTTTGGGCTGATCGGGTCGCACACCAAGCGCAAGCAGTTCGAGCACCGGCTGCGCGCGCGCGGCGTGATTGATGCGCGCATCGAGGCGATGGTGTGCCCGATCGGGATCGCGGGCGTGACGAACAAGGCGCCGGCGGTGATCGCGGCGTCGGTGGCGGCGCAGCTGCTGGGGGTGTGGGAGGCGGCCGAAAGCGCGGCTGCGGGCCGGCCTTCGTTGCAGCTGGTGGCCGCAAAATGAATTTGTCGGCGGCTTTTGGTGGGTAGCGCTGCGCTACCCACCAAAAGCCGCCTCATACGTAACGAAAGATACTGATGTCCCAAGCACCACCCCCACAACTGCAGGCCTACCGCGCCAGCGTGCTGCACTTCCACGCCGACCCGGCCTTCCACGACCAGGCCATCCACTGGCACGAGGACGGCCTGCTGGTGGTCGACGGCGACCGCATCCACGCGGCCGGCGACTACGCCGCGCTGGCGCCGTCGCTGCCGCCGGGCACCCCGCTGCATGACTGCCGCGGCAAGCTGATCATGCCTGGCTTCATCGACACCCACGTGCACTTCCCGCAGACCGACATGATCGCCTCGCCCGCGCCCGGCCTGTTGCCCTGGCTCGAGACCTACACCTTCCCGACCGAGCGCCAGTTCGGCGACCCGGCCCACGCGCGCGAGGTGGCCGAGTTCTTCCTCGACGAACTGCTGCGCTGCGGCACCACCACGGCCATGGTCTATTGCACCGTGCACCGGGAATCGGTGGACGCCTTCTTCGAAGCCAGCGAAGCGCGCAAGCTGCGCATGGCCGCGGGCAAGGTGCTGATGGACCGCAACTGCCCCGACTTCCTGTGCGACGGCGCCAATGGCGTGCGCGACAGCGAAGACCTGATCAACAAATGGCACAAGCGCGCGCGTTCGCTGTATGCGATCACGCCGCGCTTCGCCCCGACCTCGTCCGAGGCGCAGCTGCGGCTGGCGGGCGAACTGGCGGCCGCCTATCCGGATACCTTCATCCAGACCCACGTGTCGGAGAACGAGGCCGAGTGCAGCTGGGTCAAGTCGCTGTACCCGCAGGCGCGCAGCTATCTCGATGTGTACGGCCACTTCGGCCTGATGCGCCCGCGCGCGATGTTCGGCCACTGCATCTGGCTCGACGACCAGGACTTCGCGCGCATGGCCGACACCGGATCGGCGGCGGCGATCTGCCCGACCTCCAACCTGTTCCTCGGCAGCGGCCTGTTCGACTTCGAACGCGCCGACGCGGCGCGGGTGCCGCTGTCGCTGGCGACCGATGTTGGCGGCGGCACCTCGTTCTCGATGTTGCAAACGATGAATGAAGCCTATAAAGTAGCGCGACTGAAGGGCAGCTACCTGCCGGCCGTGCGCATGTTCTACCTGGCGACGCTGGGCGCGGCGCGCAGCATGCAGCTCGACGGGCAGATCGGCAGCTTCGCGCCGGGCAGGGAAGCGGACTTCATCGTCCTCGATCCCGCGTCGACGCCGCTGCTGGCGCGCCGCACCGAACGCTGCAGCAACCTCGAGGAGCTGCTGTTCGCGCTGGCGCTGCTGGGCGACGACCGTGCGGTGCTGGCCACCTACGCGGCCGGCCGCAAGGTGCATGAACGCCAGTGAAAATTAGCCGGCGTCGTCCTCGCGCACCGCTGCCTTCGCAGGGATGACGTTTCGTGGTCAACTATAGAAGGAACACCGCATGCACATGAAACTCTGCGGCCTGGCGATCGCGCTGGCCGTGGCCGCCGCGCCCGCCGCGCTGGCCAAGGGCCCGTCCGCCAAGGACAAGGAAACGGCCACCGCGCGCCATTACGCGCAACTGATCGCCGGCGACGCCAGGCTGTCCGAGCTGACCCTGTTCATGACCCAGATGCCGAAGGGCGGCGACCTGCACCACCATTATTCGGGCGCGGTGTACGCGGAACAGTTCCTCGAATTCGTCGACCTGCAGGGCTTCTGCATCAACCCCAAGTCCTACACCATCGTGACCGACAAGGCCGTGGTCCAGGCCGAGCGCGCCAAGGCGCCGGGCCTGCGCGGCTGCCTGTCGCGCGCCGAGGTGCTGGCCGACGACCATACCTACCGCGAACTGCTGCAGCGCTGGTCGAGCAAGGACTTCCATAACCATGGCGCGCTGCAGCCGCCGCCGGACCGCCAGTTCTTCCAGACCTTCGGCTACTTCCTGCCGGTCGCGAACGGCAATTACAAGGAAGCCCTGGCGACCCTCAAGCAGCGCGCCATCGATGAGAACGTGGGCTACATCGAGACCATCTACAACCTGGCGCCGCTGACCTTCAACGGCGATTTCGACACCCAGGTGGCGGCGGCGGCCGACGACAAGGCGCTCGAGGCCGTGTTCGCCAAATGGATGGCCGCGCTGGACCAGGATGCCGCCTTCAACAAGGGCGTGGCCGACTACGTGAACCAGGTCGAGACCAGCCACGCCGGCATCGACGACGCCAACTTCACGATGCGCTACCAGGCCTACGTGCTGCGCCTGCTGCCGCCGGCGCCGGTGTTCTCGTCGATGCTGGCCGCCTTCCAGTCCGCCAGCAAGAGCAAACTGGTGGTCGGGGTCAACATCGTGGGCCAGGAAAGCAACCACGTGGCGATGCGCGACTACGCCTTGCACATGAAAATGTTCAAATTCCTGCGGCAGCGCTATCCGGACGTCAAGCTGGCCCTGCATGCGGGCGAGCTGGCGCTGGGCGACGTGCCGCCGGAAGGGCTGAAGTTCCACATCCAGCAGGCGCTCGAGGTGGCCGGCGCGAACCGCATCGGCCACGGCCTCGACCTGGCGCACGAATCGCAGGCGCTGGCCATCATGCAGCGCATGCGCGAAAGGGACATCCCGGTCGAGATCAACCTGACCAGCAATGGCTTCATCAGCGGCATCAGCGGCGACAACCATCCGCTGACGATCTACCGGAAATATGGGGTGCCGTATGTGATTTCGACCGACGACGCCGGCGTGACCCGCCATACGCTGGCCAACGAGTATGTGCTGTTCGCCAGCCGCTACAAGCCGAGCTATGCCGAGGTCAAGAAGGCCTCGTACAACAGCGTGCGCTACGCCTTCCTGCCGGAAGCGGACAAGAGACGCCTATCGACCCAGCTCGATGCGCGTTACGCGAAGTTCGAGGCCGCTATGGCCACGCTGGCAGCAAAAGCCGGCAAATAACCTTTCTTCGACTTGGTTTCGCAATCTTTCTGCGAAACCAAGTTCCCCCGCCTTTTCTTGCCATTTTTTCCAGCGTTGTGGTCTGGCCGCTACACATTTGCGTGTGCGGGCAAACCTTTGTTGAAAATGGACATGAAAGAATTTCACCCAAGAATGGCTCATTTATAATCGGGCGACGATGTCCACGCTAGGAGACGCGCATTTTTATGTTGCCACATGGCGAGATCTTAGGGAATTTATATGTTTTCCATATAAATGCTTAAGAGAAATCGTATTTGTCATGCATGTAGCAGTGATGCATAGTTGATTGACAATGCTCGAACTGGGCTAGCCTGCCGGCCAGGCAGCTTGTCATCGCTGTGACACAAAGCGCCACTACACTTGCGCACTGCGCAAAAGGTGACCTCGCAGCCGATGACGGCACGATGGAAGGCAGATGGGCACGATTGCGGTAAATGGAAGAGGCGAACAGCCTGTTCCTCGGATGTTTTTCTTCGGCCCGCCACAAGCTGGCCGCACAAGATTGCAACAAAGCAAAGAGGGAAGTGTCGGTAAGGGCTTCCAACATAACTATAGTTTTTTTTGGGGTTACACAATGATCAATCACAAAACGCTTCGGTTGACCAGGCTGGCGCTGGCGCTCTCCATCGCACTGGCGGCATCGGCACCGGCAATGGCACAGAACACGACGTCCGCGATCGGCGGCCGGGCTTCGATGAGCGACGGCAAGCCAGCGGCTGGCGCCAAAGTCACGATCGTCCACACCGAATCGGGTTCGGTCAGCAACGTGACCGCGGATGCCGACGGCCGCTACTCGGCGCGCGGCCTGCGCGTCGGCGGTCCGTACACCGTGACGATCGCCAAGGATGGCGTTACCGAGAAGTTTGACAATGTGTACCTGCAACTGGCGGAAACCGCCGTTATCGACGCCCGGCTGGGCATGCCAGCGATCCAGACCGTGACCATCGCCGGCCAGGCCGCAGGCAGCAAATTCAACAAGTCCTCGATGGGCGCCGGCACCAACATCGGCCGCACCGAACTGGCGGCCCTGGCATCGGTCCAGCGCAGCCTGTCGGACTATGCCCGCAACGACCCGCGCCTGGCGCAGACCGACAAGGACCGCGGCGAAATCTCGGCCGGCGGCCAGAACGCCCGCTACAACTCGATCACCATCGACGGCGTGTCGATCAGCGACACCTTCGGCCTCGAATCGAACGGCCTGCCGACCAACAAGCAGCCAATCTCGATCGACTCGATCCAGTCGGTCCAGGTCAACATTTCGAACTACGACGTGACCCAGAAGGGCTACACCGGCGCCAACATCAACGCCGTGACCAAGTCGGGCACCAACGACTGGAAGGGCTCGGTCTACGCCGTGTACCGCGACGAGCGCATGACCGGCGACCGCTACAACGCGACCAACAAAAGCTACGCCAAAGTGGCGCCGTACGACGAAAAAACCCAGGGCCTGACCCTCGGCGGCCCGCTGATCAAGGACAAGCTGTTCCTGTTCGTCAGCGCTGAAGAATCGACCAGCTCGCGCGCCGCGCCTGCCTTCGGCCCGCTGGGTGCAAGCGGCGTGACCAATGCCGGCATCACCCCGAGCGCGATCGCCAGCCTGCAGTCGATCGCCAAGTCGCGCTACGGCTTCGACTCCGGCGACGCCAACGTGACGATCGCGCCGCTGACCGTGTCCGACCGCCTTGCGAAAGTCGACTGGAACATCAACGACGACCACCGCGCCAACTTCCGCTGGCAAAAGACCAAGCAGTCGGAGCAGATCGCACCGGGCTTCGGCGCATCGAGCGTTGGCCTGACCTCGCATCCTTACACCGAGAGCAAGAACATCGAATCGTCGGTCGCCCAGTTGTTCAGCGACTGGAGCCCGACGTTCTCAACCGAAATCAAGGCTTCGCGCCGCGACAGCGGCAAGAACTACATCAACTCGTCGAGACTGCCGACGATGGCGCTGCGCTTCGACGGCCCGCTGCCGGCCGGCACCCCATCGACGGTGCGTACCGGTTCGCGCTTCATCAACTTCGGTACTGAGTTCAGCCGTACTTTCAACACGCTCGACACCACCACCTACGACTTCTATGCCGGCGCCACCTGGACCCATGGCGACCACGAAGTCAAGTTCGGCCTCGACTACAGCGACAACAAGATCTTCAACGCCTTCGTCCAGCAGACCAACGGTAACTACGTGTTCAGCTGCATCAACTCGAGCGCGACCGTGACCTACACCTTCGGCGCCGTCAACTGCTCGACCTCGCCGGCTGAACTGATCGAGCGCGCCGTGCTGGAGAACTTCAGCCGCGGCCGTCTGCTGAGCTACAGCGCGACCCTGCCGACCGCAGGCAACACCCTCAACGACAGCGCCGCAATCTGGTCGCTGCAAAACACCGGCCTGTTCCTGCAGGATACCTGGAACGTGAACTCGCGCCTGTCGCTGTCGTTCGGCGCCCGCTATGACAAGGCCAACGTCGATGAGCGTCCGAAGAAGAACGCGGCCGTTGCGCTGGACCCGGTTGCCGGCACCTATGGCACGACCGTGGCGACGCTCAAGCGCAACACCGGCGGCTTCGGCATCGACAACCAGGTCACCCTCGATGGCGACGCCCTGTTCCAGCCACGCATGGGCTTTAACTACCGCCTGCCAACCGCACGCGCCACCCAGCTGCGCGGCGGTGTCGGCCTGTTCGGCGGCGCGGCACTGAACGTCTGGCTCGGCAACCCGTTCGCCAACTCGGGCGTGACCAAGGTTGACGTCGGTTGCGGCGGCACCTTCGCCGCCTGCGTCGGCGAAGGCCTGTTCGAGCCGGATCCAGCCAAGCAGCGCGCCATCGCCGGCGCGCCGCCAGCGGCCGTGGTCGATGTGCTGGCCCCTGGCCTGTCGCAACCTTCGGTCTGGAAAGCCAACCTGGGCGGCGAGCATGAGCTGCCATGGTTCGGCCTGGTCGTCGGCCTCGAGTACCTGCGTACCAACGTCAACACCGGCCTGTACTTCCAGAACCTGAACCTGGGCGCGGCAACCCGCACCGGCCCTGACGGCCGCCAGATGTTCTGGACCGAAACCGGCTACACCGCATCGTGCGCCAACGGCACCGGCGGCTTCACCACCAGCGGCGCCTGCACCGGCCACCGCAACCGCGCACTGTCGAATGCATCGTTCGGCAACGTGATCCGCGTCCAGGAAACGAAGAAGGGCGGCGGCAACCTCGGTACCGTGTCGCTGTCGAGCTCCAAGTCGCGCGACCTGAAGTGGTCGATGGCTTACACCTACACCGACGCAACCGAAGTGTCGAACCTGAGCTCGTCGACGGCAGGCTCGAACTGGTCCGGCCGTGCGATCTTCAATCCGAACGAAGAGACCACCGCGAACTCGAGCTACCTGGTGCGTGACCGCGTGAATGCGTCGCTGACCTGGGAAAAGCGCTTCTTCGGCGCCTACAAGACTACCTTCGGCGCATTCTACGAAGGCCGCACGGGCAAGCCATACAGCTGGACCTTCAACAACGACATGAACGGCGACGGCATCACCGGCAACGACTTGATGTTTATCCCGAAAGCCATGGGGTCGGGCGAAGTCGTGTTCCGCGGCGATACCGCCACGGTCAAGACGGCCGAAACCAAGTTCTGGGCCTACGTCGATGCCAACCATGAGCTCAAGCGCGCTGCGGGTGGCGTGACCGGCCGCCAGGATTCGTTCGCACCATGGACCAACAGCATCGACCTGCGCGTGAGCCAGGAAATGCCGGGCCTGATGAGCGGTCATAAGGGTGTGTTCGTCCTCGACTTCATGAACTTCGGCAATATGCTGAACAAGCGCTGGGGCCGTATCAACGAAGTGGGCTTCGCATCGGCAGGCGGCAACGCCCGCAGCTTCGTCGACTACGCTGGTATGCAAGACGGCAAGTATGTCTACCAGGTCCGTGACCAGGCCGAAGACTACATCGTCAAGAACACCAAGAACGAATCGCAGTGGGCCGTGCAAGCGACCCTGCGTTACGAGTTCTAAGCTGCTCGCGGCGTGACAAGGACGGCTGGTGTTTACACCAGCCGTTTTTTTTTGAAACAAAGCTGATACATTCTGCCGCTGCCATGGGGCCCGGCGGACGCGCTCTTCGGTTATCCTCTTACACATGAATTCACTATCGCGATCACTCGGGCTGGCGCTCGCCGCCGCCTGCCTCCTGGCCGGCTGCGCCACCCGCCCGCAGGCGCCGATCGAGCTCAATCTCGTCGCCATGAACGACTTCCACGGCCACCTCGAGGCGAACAAGTTCGTGCTCGACAGCGCCAAGGCGGCGGCGCCGGTCATCATCCAGGCCGGCGGCATCGACCATATCGGCGCGGCGCTCAAGGCCTGGCGCGCGGAGGACCGCGAGCTGATGTTCGTCGGCGCCGGCGACCTGATCGGCGCCACGCCGGCGCTGTCGTCGATGTGGGCCGACGAACCGACGATCAAGGCACTGTCGATGATGGGCATGCTGGCCAGTTCGGTCGGCAACCACGAGTTCGACCAGGGCCGCGGCGAGCTGCTGCGCCAGCAGTACGGCGGCTGCGAATCGCGCCGCGCCGACAAGGCCTGCAAGCTGGACGGTCCGTTCACCGGCGCCGGCTTCACCTACCTGGCCGCCAACGTGATCGACCAGCGCACCGGCAAGCCGCTGCTGCCGGCCTACCGGGTAGTCGAATCCAAGGGCGTCAAGGTGGCCCTGATCGGCGCCGTGCTGCGCAACACCGGCGCGCTGGTGCTGGCATCCGGCGTCGAAGGCCTGAACTTCACCGACGAAGCCGAGGCGATCAACCTGGCCAAGGCGGACGCGCAAAAGGAAGGCGCCACCGTGTTCGTGGTGCTGATCCACGAAGGCGGCTACACCGACGGCCCGTTCGACGACGCCGACTGCACCAGGCTGAATGGACCGATCGTCGGCATCGCCAGCCGCCTCGATCCGGCGCTGCGCCTGATCATCAGCGGCCATACGCACAAGGGCTTCCAGTGCAAGATCGAAGGACGCACCATCACCCAGGCCGAGATGGGCGGGCACGTACTGTCGCGCATCCGGGTGGCGATCGATCCGGCCACCCACGCGATGGGCGAGATCACGGTGCGCAACGTCGCCATCAAGACGGCTGACTACGCCCCGGACCCGGAGATGGCGGCTTACCTGAACCGCGTGCGCGAACGCAGCGATGCGGCGCTGGCGCGGCCGGTCGCGCGTGTCGCCAGCCGCAACATCAGCAAGAAGTTCAACAATGCCGGCGAAGCGCCGCTGGGCAGCATCGTGGCCGACGGCGCGCTCGAGGCGACCCGCGCGCAGGGCGCCCAGATCGCCTTCATGAACATCGGCGGCATCCGCAAGGACCTCGACGTGCAGCCCGACCTGACCGTGACCCATGGCCAGGCCAATATCGTGCTGCCGTACGCGAATACGCTGGTGCTGATCGACCTGACCGGCGCCCAGATCCGCGCCATCCTCGAACAGCAATGGACCCGCAAGGGGGCCGACAGCGAGGCTTACCTGCTGCAGGTGTCGAAGGGCTTTGCCTATACCTGGGACAAGCGGCGCCCGCTCGGGCAGCGCATCGTTCCCGGCACACTCAAGCTCAATGGCGTGGCGATCGACGACGCGCGCGTCTACACGGTCACTGTGAACAACTTCCTGGCGGAGGGCGGCGACGGCTTCCCGCAGTTCGTCAACGCCACCAGGCGGCGCGACACCCAGGTGGTCGACCTGGACGCCTTCATCGCCTTCCTCGTCAAACAAGAACAGGCTGGCACGCCAGCCGGCGGCGCCAATGGCCCCGCCCGCATCGAAAGGGTCAAATAATGCGCCTCACTCCATTGCTGCTTTCGCTCGCCGCGCTCGGCGCCGCCGTGCCCGCGCACGCGGACTTCGCCATCCCCGGTTTCGAACTGGTGCAGACCGCGCCGGTGGAAACCACGCTCGCCAACAGCGACCTGCGCGACCCGATCACCGTGTGGTCGCAGCTGTTCGACAATGCCAAGAGCGAGATCGTGATCGGCCAGTTCTACGCCGCCAGCAAGCCCGGCGCGCCGTTCGACAAGGTGATGGAGCGCCTGGCAGCGGCCGGCAAGCGCGGCGTCAAGATCCGCTTCCTGCTCGACACCAAGGGTATCAACCTGTCCGAGCCGTCGACCCTGGCCCAGCTGCGCGCGATCCCGAACCTCGAGATGCGGGTGCTCGATTACAGCAAGCTGACCGGCAATGGCATCATCCACGCCAAGTACCTGGCGGTGGACAAGAAGGCGGCCTACATCGGCAGCCAGAACTTCGACTGGCGCGCCTTCACGCACATCCACGAAACCGGGCTGCTGGTGACCGACCCCACCGTGGTGGCGCAGGTGCAGGCGATCTTCGAACAGGACTGGCAGGCCCAAGGCCTGCTGGCCGCAAACCAGCCGGTGCCGAACCTGGCGCCGGCCGCGGCAAGCGCGAATGCCGTTCCGGCGCCGGCGCAGCTGCTGGCCAGCCCGGCCGCCTTCAATCCGGCCGGCGTGGCCGATTCGGAAGCGGTGCTGCCGCAACTGCTGGCCGAGGCGAAGAACGAGATCCGGGTCCAGGTGATGGACTACGCGCCGCTCAGCTACGGCCCGAACCGCACCCGCCCATACTACGCCGTGATTGACAACGCGGTGCGCGCCGCCGCCCAGCGCGGCGTGACGGTCAAGCTGATGGTCTCGAACTGGAACACCGAGAAGCCGGCCATCGCCTACCTCAAGAGCCTGTCGATGGTGCCGAATGTGCAGATCAGGATCGTGACCTTGCCGGTGCATTCGAGCGGCCCGATTCCGTTTGCTCGCGTCATGCACAGCAAGACCATGTCGATCGACGGCAAGCTGGCCTGGGTCGGCACCAGCAACTGGGCCGGCGGCTACTTCGACAAGTCGCGCAACCTCGAAGTCGTGATGCGCAACGAGAAGATGGCGCAGCGCCTGGCCGCGCTGCACGAGCAGGCATGGACCTCGCCATACGCGCAGCCGATCGACGTGAACAAGGATTACCCGAAACCGAACAAGGGAACAGCAGAATGAGGAAACTGGCATGCGTGCTGGCGCTGGCCACCGCATTCGCATCGGTCGATGCGCTGGCCTGGGGCAACGACGGCCACCGCGCAACAGGCGCCATCGCCGCCAAGCTGCTCAAGGGCAGCAACGCCGAGAAGCAGATCGCCGCACTGCTGTTGCCGGGCGAGAGCCTGGAATCGATCACCGTGTGGGCCGACTGCGTCAAGGGCACCTTCTGCGGCCCGCAGTCGCCCGAGATGATCGACTACGTGGCGAAGCACGCGCGCCATTCCGACTATCATTTCACCGACGTGCCTTTCCAGAAGGTGAGGTACGTGCAGGGCGAGATCGGCACCAGCGAGATCGACATCGTGCAGACGCTGAAGCAGGCGATCGGCGTATTGCAGGGCAGGACCGACCCGGTCGCCAACCCGCGCCAGTTTACGCGCCGCGAAGCGCTGCTGCTGATCGCCCACCTGGCTGGCGATATCCACCAGCCGCTGCACGTGGCGGCGCCATTCGTGGGCAAGGATGGCAAGTTCGTGGTGCCGGCGAAGGAAAGCGAAGTCGATGGCGTCAACATATTCAATTCCCTTGGCGGCAACAACCTCCTGATGGACAACGAGAAGCTGGCCACGGTCAGCGCGGCCGTGATCCCGGGCGAAGAAAAGCCGCTGCCGCCGGGCGCCACGCGCTGGAAAACGCGCCCCTTCCATTCCTACTGGGACGGCACGGTGGTCGACTATGCGATGCGCCGCATCGGGACCAGGACGCCGGAGCAGTTCGCGCAGAAGGTCGTGGATGGCAAGCCGGCCGTGAGCCAGGCGAACGGCGACGCCGCCAGCTGGCCGGTGCAGTGGGCCGACGACACGCTGGCCATGTCGAAGATCGCGTATACCGATGTCACCCCGGGCAAGATCACCCAGCAGACCAGCAAGAAGGGCGAAACCTACTACACCTTCGACTTGCATACCAGCGACAACTACCCGGTGCCGAGTTCCGACCTGGCCAAGACCCAGTTGATCAAGGGCGGCTACCGCCTCGCTTCGCTGCTGCAGGCGATCTGGCCGTAAGGGCAAAAATCCCTGCGCCGGCGCTTGCTCCCGTCGTCGTTGCACGGCATACTTGTATGGATGAAGTAATAACTATTTGGTTCGGATTGCGCGAACGGGAGAATCCATGCAAGCGAATGAAAGTAGCACCACGCTCAGGACCGTGTCCTTGTTGACGATGCTGTTAAGCGCCGGTTTGCTGGTGCTGGTCGGCGAGCGCACGGCCGCTGGCCTGTGGCAGTGGTTCCGGGCGCCGGTCGGCCTGGGCGGCGACCTGGTGCACGGACCCGGTCCCGCGGTCATCCTCGGTTCGATGGCCTTGGTGGTCATCGCACTGGCCCTGCGCTGGGGCGCGACTGGCCGCGGCGCCAGGTCGGCGATCATCATCAGCACCTGGGCGGCGATCCTGGCCTTTACCAGCCTGGTGATCTATCTGTCGATGGCCCTCGGTCCCATCACGATCTGGCGCGCCTGAGGCCATGAAACGGCGCAGCTTCCTGCTCACCGCCGGCATCGCCGGTACCGGCATGGCCAGTGCGGGCTGCAGCGGACCCGTGGCGGGCGACCGCAAGCTGGTGCTGACCAGCTTCGCCCAGGCGCTGCCCGAACTGGATCGGCTGGCGGCGCTGCCCAAGCTGCGCCAGGCCGCCAAATGGAGCTGGGCGCAAACCTTGAACCACTGCGCGCAAAGTATCGAGTTTTCGATGACGGGCTTCCCCGCGCCCAAATCGGCCTTCTTCCAGCACACCATCGGTACCACCGCATTCAACGTGTTCGCCGCGCGCGGGCGCATGTCGCATGATTTGTCCGAGCCGATTCCCGGCGCGCCGGTGCTGCCGGCCGACGCCGATGCAGCTGCCGCCATGGCGCGCCTGCGCGATGCGGCGGCAAACTTCCTGGCCTTCGACAAACCGCTGCAAGCGCATTTCGCTTACGGCCCGTTGAGCAAGGCCGAGTACGAACAGGCGCATGCGATGCACCTGGCAAACCACTTCTCCGCTTTCGACACCAGCGACTGACAAGCCGCTTTCACAGGAGGCCTGCGATGTTCCTTCAAAATCCCCCCGACAGCGAGGCCAGTGCGGCGCTGTACGCCAGCGACGAACAGCAGCCGGGCTTCGTCATGAACCTGACGCGCCTGTGGGCGTGGCGACCGGACGTGTACCAGTCTTTCGGCGCGATGCGCTCGCAGCTGATGGCCGGGTCGACTCTGTCCCAGCGCGAGCTGGGGGTGATCGTCTGCACCTCGGCCGCCACGCTGGGCGATTCATACTGCGCGCTAGCCTGGGGCAAGAAGCTGGCCGACGCCGCCGATGCCGGCATCGCTGGCGCCGTACTGCGCGGCGAGCCTGGCGACGGCCTCAGTGCGCGTGAGCAGGCGTTGGCATCGTGGGTGGGCAAGATGTGCCGCGATCCGAATGCCACCACGCCGGCCGATGTCGAAAGCCTCAGGACCGCCGGTTTTACCGAGCGCGAGATATTCGAGCTGACTGCCTTTGCGGCGATCCGCACCGCATTCTCGATGGTGAACGATGCGCTGGGCGTGCAGCCCGACTGGCAAGTGCAGCAAGCCGCGCCGCCCGAAGTGCAGTCCGCGGTGACCTATGGTCGCCCAAGCGCAGGGGAGGGTCAGGTCGGGCAAAGTGCCAAGCGGGGGAAGGTGGCAGATCGGGGTCCGCACCAGCCACTTTGCCCGACCTGAGCCCTCTGCATTCGATACCAGCGACTGACAGGGCGCCATTCCATTGAAAACAAAGTAGGGCGCCTTTAATTTTTTGTCACTGCAGCGACAAAAGAGTACCTTCTTGTTGCAATTGAATAGTTTCCGTACGGAAAATTCGTGCGATCATCCGGACCTTCATTGATCCGATCGATCGCAGGGAGCACACGTGCCATCTCAGAGTTACCACCGCCGTCTACAAACCACAATTCTTCTGTTGTTCACCTCACTACTGTTCGTGTTGAATAGCGCACACGGGCAGTCCTTTAACCCACCGGGTTATCCTTCCTATGTCGGTCCTTATGTGTACTCAGTTCCGGCTGTGGCGGGACAACCCCCTGTCGTGGCCTCGTCCGAAATGGCCGCGATGCAGGGTGCGATCGACCAGATGAAGGCGCATCTGGGAGCGGGAAACTGCAACTTTTCTGGCCCTCTCAATGTCGGCGAATGGTATTGGTCTAACTACAATTCGAACCCGGTCGAGGGTGTGGACACCTCGGCGTCCAAGCAATTCTGGTACACCTATTCAGTCGTTACGAATGGCGTTTGCTATCCGGACACCTCGATTGGCTCCTATTTCACGCTGACGAGGCAACGATTGGTTTGCCACTCGTCCACGCTCTTCTTCGATGGCAAGTGCGTAGGCCTCGACTATTTCAATTACCCGGGACGTGGACAAGGTAACCTCGGTCCACAGTGTCCAGCCTGTGGCCGGCCAATCAACCCTGGTACCGGCAATATGTGGCACGTCGAGCTCGATTTTGCAGGTTCGGGGCCGGCCAGCGCCCTGTCGCTGAAGCGGATCTATAACAGTGTTCCGTACGCCTTCGGCGCAGCAACCCAGCGAAAATTCGGCAAGCGCTGGTCCAATCGCTATGACGCAGTGCTGGTGCAGAAGGATGCTGATCCAACATATGGTGAATCGCAGTGTTGGAAACGACAGGACAACGGTGCGCTCATCTGCAAAAATCCCTTGCCGCCTGTTATACCCTCGCCGGCGCCGGCGGCAGTTCCCGCCGCAGTATCGGTACTGCGGAGCGATGGAAACGACTATACGTTTAATCGAAGCGGCCTGATTTATCAAGGCGACGGCAATATCAATGATCGTCTCAACCCGATATTCAATACGGGTAATACTGATGTGATCGCTTGGGATTATGTGCTCGCTTCAGACGAGTCCACGGAACGATTCGCCCCAGATGGCAGGCTCCTTTCCATTACGGAACGGACCGGACGTCGCCAGGTTTTGACGTATAGCGATGGCGCTAACAATGACACATCGGTTGGCCGATATCCGATCGATGCACCACCTTGCGCGTCGATCCAGACCGGGCCAGTAACACGAACGGACTTGCCATTGTGCGTCACCGATAACTGGGGGCGCCAGTTGCAATTCAAGCATGACTCGGCGGGTCGTGTCGTCGAGATGATCGATCCGAATAATCGCAGCTACGCCTACGAATATGATGGCGCGACGGGTGGATGCGATCCGACAAACCCCGCGAGCACTGCATGCACCGCGTCCAATCTGACCAAGGTGACCTACCCGGATGGCACCAGTCATGCCTACATCTACAACGAGGCAAGCCAGATCAACGGCGGCGCGGCTTGCCCTGGCTATGCGGCGCCGGAAAATGGCCGCGGTCACCTCTGGAATGTCATGACCGGCTTGATTGACGAAAAGGGGATTCGCTATATCACCTGGACCTACGATTGCCTTGGACGTGCGACCTCATCGGAACTTGTCGGAGGAGTGGAGAAGGTCAAGCTTGCGTACCAGGTTTGGTCGAATACGTCCGTCGACGCGACTGTCACTCACTATTTCGGTGAGCCGGCTGCCCCAACCACGACGGTTAGAAAGTACAGTTCTTGGCCGGTCAGCGGCGTGCAAACAAACTACTCGATTGATGGTCCATGTGTCGAATGTGGATTGATAAAATCGCGGGCGTTCGATGCGAATGGTAATGCCACCGAAGTCAACAATTTCAAGAATCTGAGAACACTCTACGAGTATGACACTGCACGCAATCTTGAGATCACCAGAACGGAAGACGTCAGTGCTTATTCGGAAAAGACACGAAAAATCTGGACAAGCTGGCACCCAACGTTCCGCTTGCCGATCAAGATCGCTGAAGCAAAACGGACTACCACCTTCACCTACGATGGGTCTGGAAATCTGTTGACGCGCAGCGTGCAAGCGACGTCCGATGCCAACGGTTTTTCCGGCTTCAATGGCACCGCTGTCGGTAGCCCGCAGGTGTGGACCTATACCTACAATAATGCTGGACAAGTGCTGACTGAAGATGGTCCGCGCACTGACGTTTCCGACGTCTCGACCTACACCTATGACGCCAGCGGCAATCTGGCCACGATCACCAATGCCGTGGGCCACGTGACGACGTACTCTGATTACGATAGCGCAGGGAATGTTGGTCGCATTACCGCACCTGGCGGCAAAGTCACCACTTTTTCATACACTTCGCGGGGCAAATTGGGCGGCACTGTTTCCACCGTCGATGGCATCAGCTCCTCCACCGCGTTTGAATACGACCTTGTTGGCAATGTCACTAAGGTGACGATGCCCGATGCTTCAACGCTGGCTTACACCTACGACACAGCCCAACGCCTCACGAGTATCACCGACAACTTGGGTAATCAGGTGAGCTATACCTTGGACCTGACGGGCAACCGTATATCGGAAACAGTCGCTGATCCAGATGGAACCTTAACGCGAAAAATTACACGCATTTTCGACACCATGAACCGGGTACAAGAAGTGACCGGGGGTGCGAAATGAGAGCAACAATGAATAAAATGGCGGCTCGACTGCTCTTGTCCTTGCTGTGCACCGCTTCCGTCGCAACGGCGCAAACTGTCCAGGATACGACAACCAAGTTCACTTACGACGATATGGGCAACGTGACGAAAGTCACCGACCCATTGAATAGGTACAGCGAATTTATCTACGACTATTTCGGCCGCTTGGAAAGGCGGACAGATCCGCCTTTTGCGGCGGGGCAGTCGCGAAATTTCATTTACTTGAGGTATGAGGCCAACGATTATCCTTGGGTGATACAAGACAGGCGAACCTCGACCGAGTACCGAACGGATGGCCTGGATCAGCGTAACACTTTGATGAGTTATGACACTGGCACTGCGACGATGCTGTACGACTCCGGTGGAAATTTAACGACGCTCACCGATGCGCGGGGTAAGGTCACCAATTACAGCTACGATGCGCTGAACCGTCTGACCGGCGTTGCTTACGCGGTTGGTGTCGCCAATGTATTTGAATACGATGGCGGAAGTGGTGGGACGGCAAACGACATCGGCCAACTGACGAAGATGACTGATGAATCGGGCCAGACAAGCTTCAGTTACGATGGGAACGGGAAGCTGCTGTCCAAAGTACAGTTGGCCAACGCGCCCGGCGGTGCGGTTGCAACAATGTCGTTGCAGTACACCTATGGCACGCAAGGCAGTGCACTTGGCAGGCTGACCAGCCTCACCTACCCAAGCGGCAATCGAGTCAACTACAGTTATGATGCGGGCGGCCGGGTCAATGAGATAGCGCTCAATCCTGGCAATGGAAGCGGCGGCACAAACACGTTGATCACGACTGTGTTGTTGAGTGAGGTCGCCTACAATTCGTCCGGCGCGATTGTTTCCTGGAATTGGGGAAATCACAGTGCCGCGACGCCGAACATCTATACGCGCACTTATGATTTGGATGGTCGAGTTACGACTTACCCGCTAGGCGCGCCGAGCGCGGGTGGACTGACGCGCACGCTTACGTACAACGCTGCAAGCCTCATCACGGCCATGACTCATACCGGGGCGGCAGATGCGGCGAGCTATGACCAAACGCTGACTTACGATGATCTGAATCGGCTGATCAGCTATAACACGTCGACGGCTTCGCTAGGGTATTCCTATGACGCTACTGGTAACCGCACGCAGTTGCGTGTCGGGGCGGCGACGTACACCAGTTACTATCCATGGGCATATTCCAACCGCTTGTCCTCGAACACAGGACCTGCGCCGGCAAAGAACAACAACTTCGACGCCGCTGGCAACATCCTGTCGGACGGCACGCTGAGCTTCATCTATGGCGACAATGGTCGCATGAAGCGCTCGACCAAGGCGGGTGTGGCGACGGACTACTTGTACAACGGGCTCGGGCAGCGCGTGTCGAAGGCGGGGCCTGCGGTGCAAGGTGGCGTGGCGTTTCTGGCGTTCGATACAGACGGCAAGATATTGGGGGAGTATTCGACTGTGGCAGCAACGCCAGAGGTCGAAACGGTGTATCTGGGCACGACACCTGTGGCCGTGCTCGCCGGTTCCGCGGTCCGCTATGTTTATGCGGATCACATCGATACACCTCGAGTGGTCACCGACAGTGCCGACAACGTGATCGCATGGCGTTGGGATCACGCCGACCCGTTCGGTGCTGCAGCGCCCATTGAGAATCCGAACGGCATCGGTGCGGTCGTGTATAACTCGCGCTTTCCTGGTCAGGTGTACGATAGGGAGAGTGGATTGCACTACAACTACTACAGGGATTACGATCCGCAGACGGGGCGGTATGTGCAGAGCGATCCGATCGGGCTAAAGGGCGGGATCAATACATATGGTTATGCCCTAGCTAACCCAATAGCATATGCTGACCCTACAGGCTTGGATGTGTGGATCGAGGGGCCGTCTGCAGGCGAGCCCCCGGCACATCAAAGTCTCAATGTTGGCAATCCCAACGGTCATTATGATTCTTATAGTTTTGGTTTGAACGGTGGCTTGAACGGCGAAGTTTACCGCGACGTTGACAAAGGCGGAATTATCGAACGATATAAAAAGACGAGTAGCGAATACGACAAAGCTTTTAAGGCCGCTATGGAGAACGAGTTGGGCAAAACTGGGGTTTATCTTTTTGGTGACACGTGCAGGACATGGAGTCAAGATCATTACAAGCGGGCTCCGCAGGCGGAAAGTCCTCCGCCAATTAGGAAGGCACCGCCCGCGCCGCCTTGGTATCTTCGCTACAATCCTGCTGGAGCGTCCACTGGTGGAAGCATCTCGAGCGGCACTACTACCTCACGATGAAAACAGTTTTAGTTTCTGCTAGCTTTTTTTGGGGCGTCCTGGCTTTAGCACTTAGCCTTGTAAGTGCTCAGAAGTATGGGGGGATATTCATCGCAACCGTCATTGCCGACGCGATTGCGCTGGTGTGTCTTTTTGCGCTGAATTATAGGACGCGACAGCCGTGGTGGTTAAATGTAGTTCTTGGGGTTCTGGTTATATATACGTTGATGGACGTCTTCCTTAGGTTTATAGGTTTTGGGAATTTTTTTGGCGTAATCGGATCTCTTATTGCTTAGCAACGGCACGGTGTCACGGTGCCGGGGTCAAACCCGGCAACCCACGAGCGGGGTCAAACCCACGAGCGCACGAGCGGGGTCACGAGCGGGGTCACACCCGGCAAGGGTCACGAGCGGGGTCACACCCGGCAAGTGGACAAGTCAGAGCGAGCGGGGTCACCTGACCCTCGATCGCGATCGCGACCTGACCAATGAGTCAGTGTCTGTAGTTGGAGCCGAGGCGAGGGCGGCGGTGAGGTTTGGCCATCCGGCCGCAGCCCGTCGGGCGCCCCGCAGGTCAGTGATGCAGCAGCGATGCCCGCGCCGTATCGCCGGGTTGATCCGGGTGGAAGGCCCTTTCTGCAGCAGCGGTGTCGTAGAACACCTCGAAACTTGCCACTTTGCCGTCGCGCAGGGTGAAGATGTGCACCCAGTTCGTGTCGTAAGTGCGCCCGGTCGGCTTGGCCAGCCAGGTCGCTACGCCGGTGGCGACAACCTGCTCGCCCTCGGCGATCAGATGCACGGAGGTAGGGTCAGGTCGGGCAAAGTGCCACGGAGGTACCCCGAGGTAGGATCAGGTTGGGCGGAGCGCCAAGCAGGGTAGCAGCTCACTGTGGATGTTGGTTCGCGGAGGTAGGGTCAGCGGAGGTAGGGTCGGGCAAAGTGCCACGGAGGTACCGAGGTAGGATCAGGTCGGGCGGAGCGCCAAGCAGGATAGCAGCTCACCATGGATGTTGGTTCGGGCGCTCTACCGGCTGGCTCGCTTATTCTTTTTGGCCGAAATGGGACTTATCAGTTTTTGCCGGATTGAATAACTCGGCAAACAGTTCGACGAGACATGCCGCAAGCGCGTGCGATTTCGCTCAAGGTAAACGCGCCCGTTGCATTCGCTCTGATGACGCCCTCCTTGATGTCTTTTCCATCGGCGAAATACGAGCACAGTGAAGGCAGCAAAGCGGTTTTATTCGCGCGCGAGATCTCGCTGCAATCCAGATGGGCCGCGTTGCGTTTCCGGTTCCGCGCTTCCGGTATCTCGCCGAGAATCAACTGATGTTGCACTTCGTCCAAGGGGCGCCTTGCACTCAGGCCGTCCAGTGTGTACGCCAGGTAGTTTCCGCGCGCTGTGTTCATATCGGTGTCAAAATGTGATAGCAGGTAACGGGCATCGAACCAGGGTGGCGATGGATGGAAGCCCATCACGTAACCATGGCTACTCCATGGCCATTCGTCAAGCGAGCTAACCATGCGAGCACGCAGAGGATTAAGCACGATGTAGCGTGCCAGTTCCTTGAGGTAGGCCTCCTTCTCGCAAAGTACGGCGCCATATCGACCTTGAAAGACATGCCCGACAAGGTGATGCCTGCGGTTGAATGCCTGCGAGTAGACGCCGTTCAGCTGGCGCATGCCGGCTGCCAGTTGTCCGCGCGGTGTTTCGACGAGAAGGTGGAAATGGTTAGACATCAAGCAGTAGGCATGTACGGTGAAGCGAAATCGTGCGCAGGCCATGGCAAGAATATCGAGCCAAAGTGTGCGATCGTAGTCGTCGACATAGATGCAGTCACGCCGGTCGCCACGTGCTGTGACATGGTAGAGTGCGCCAGCGAATTCAATGCGTAGGGGACGGGCCATCGAAACAATTTAGTCTCGACGACGATGGGACGGCTGAGGGGAATCAATCGTGATGCACCGCAGGCGAAATGATTCTGCGAATTGGCACTTTGCCCGACCTGACCCCAGGTCTCAGCTCAGTGATGCAGCAGCGATGCCCGCGCCGCATCGGCGGGTTGGTCCGGGTGGAACGCCCTTTCAGCAGCTGCGGTGTCGTAAAACACCTCGAAACTTGCCACTTTGCCGTCGCGCAGGGTGAAGATATGCACCCAGTTCGTGTCATACGTGCGCCCAGTCGGCTTGGCTAGCCAGGTCGCCACGCCGGTGGCGACGACCTGCTCTCCTTCGGCGATCAAGTGCACCGGTTCGAATCGCATTGGCTGGGCCGACGCGCCCAGCTTGGCAAAAAAATCAGCGATGCCGCTCTTGCCATGGAACTTGCCTGAGAACGGCACATAGTCCGATTCCGGACTGCTCCATTCGGCATCGTTGTGATAAAGCTCCAGCAAACTCGGGATGTCGCCGCTTTGGAACAAGCGATAGCCCTGCAACACCAACTGCTTGTTGTCGTGCGCGTTCATAATTCGCTCCAGGTGAGTCGGCTGTTCGCGGCGGTCGTGAAGTGTTCGTGCCGCAGATAGTCGATCTATGTATCCTAGTAGCGAAAAAGCGGAAGTCAAGGTGCAAAAAAAGGGGACCGCAGTCCCCTTGTTCACTCTGTGAAATGTGCTTAGCGCGATTTGACGAATGGCTTGCCGATTGACTTCGGCGCCACCGATTTGGCCATCAGCCCGGCCAGCACGATCACGGTCACCACGTACGGCACCATCTGGATCAGCGAGCCCGGGATGCGTCCGATGCCCGGCAGGTCTACGCCTTCGATCTGGATCTGCACCGCGCTGAAGAAGCCGAACATCAGGCAGCCCATCGCCGTGTACATCGGCCGCCAGTTGCCGAATACCAGCGCGGTCAGCGCCAGGTAGCCGGCCCCGGCGGACATGTCGCGCAGGAAGAAGCCGCTCTGTACGATCGCCAGGTAGGCGCCCGAGAACGAGCACAGGATACCCGCCACCAGCATCGCCATGTAGCGCGTGCGCTCGACGCTCACGCCGGCCGCATCGGCCGCATGCGGGTTCTCGCCACAGGCGCGCAGGCGCAGGCCGAAGCGGCTGTGGTAGATCACCCAGTGCACGCCTGGAATCAGCAGGAAGGCCAGGTACACCAGCGCCGAATGGCCGCCGATTACGTGCCCGTAGAACCAGCCGATGAAGGGGATCCCGGCCAGCGCCTCGGTGCCCGGCAATACGATGTCGAACAGGCGCGCCTGGCCCAGGTCCGGCGTGCGGCCGCCCTGCTGGTAGAAGAACTGCGCCAGCACGAAGGTCAGCCCGCTCATGGCGATGTTGATCGCGATGCCGCCCACCAGCTGGTTGCCCTTCTGGGTGATGCTGACAAAGCCCTGCAGCAGCGCCAGCGCGGCCGACACGGCCACGCCCGCGGCCACGCCGTACCAGGCGTTCTGGGTGGTATACGCGACGGCGGCCGACACGAAGGCGCTGGCCAGGATCTTGCCCTCGAGTGCCAGGTCGATCACGCCGGAGCGTTCGGCGAACAGGCCGGCCATGGCGGCGAAGATCAGCACCGGCGCGTTGCGGATGGTCGAGACGACGATCGAGGCGAATTGGAAGTCTTCGAACATGGCTTATCCTTTCTTGCCCAGATTGAGCATCTTGAGCAGCGCCGGCGCGTACAGGTTCTCCATCGCGCCGCAGAACAGGATGATCAGGCCCTGGATGAAAATGAAGGTCTCCTGCGGGATGTTCGGTTTTTCCAGCGACAGGTCGAAGCCACCCTGGATCAGCGCGCCGAACAGCACGGCGGACAGGAAGATGCCGACCGGGTGCTGGCGGCCCATCAGCGCGATCGCGATGCCGACGAAGCCGGCGCCGGCCGGGAAGTTCAGCGACAGGTAGTGGGTCGAGCCCATGATCGTGTTGACCGCGCCGAGGCCGGCCAGCGCGCCCGAGATCAGCATGGCGACGATGATCATGCGGCTGATCGACACGCCGGCGTAGTGCGCCGCATGCTGGTTCAAGCCGGTGGCGCGCAGCTGGTAGCCCCACGAGGAACGCCATACCATGACGCCGTAAATGGCCAATGCCACGATCGCCAGCAGGAAGCTGACGTTGAGCGGGGTGTCGCCCAGCACCGGGAACCACTCGGCCAGGCGCGGCATCGATGCCGCTTCGCTGAACACGCGCGAGGCCGGGTTCTGCTGGCCTTCCGGGACCAGCTTGTTGATGAAGAAGTTCATCAGGCTGGCGGCGATGAAGTTGAACATGATCGTCGTGACGACCACGTGGCTGCCGCGTTTGGCCTGCAGGTAGCCGGGCAGGAAGGCCCACATGGCGCCGAACAGCGCGGCGCCGATCATGCCTGCCGGGATCAGCAGCCAGGCCGGCAAGCTCGCGTCGAATGCCAGCATGGCCAGTGTCAGCCCGAGGCCGCCGATATAGAGCTGGCCCTCGCTGCCGATGTTGAACAGGCCGCATTTCATCGCGATCGACACCGACAGGCCGGTGAAGATGAAGGTGCTGGCATAAAACAGCGTATACGCCAGGCCTTCCGGATTGATGACGGCGCTGTTGACCAGGATGCCCAGCGATTCGACCGGCGATTCGCCGAGCAGGTGGATCACCAGCGCGGCGACCAGCAGCGCCGACAACAGGTTCAGGAGGGGCAGGACGAAGGCCGTGGCCCAGCGTGGCAGTTCGGTCGTTTTCATGATTTGTGCATCCCGCCCATCAGCAAGCCGATGCGGGTGGTGTCGAATTCTTCTATCTTGAGTTCACCGGTGATGCGCCCGCCGGACATGACGATGATGCGGTCGGCCAGCGCGCGCACTTCCTCCAGTTCCACCGACACCAGCAGGATGGCGCACCCTTCGTCGCGCATCTTCAGCAGCTGGGTGTGGATGCTTTCGATGGTGCCGATGTCGACGCCGCGGGTCGGCTGGCCGACCAGCATCAGCTTCGGCCTGGCCGACACCTCGCGCGCGATGACGACCTTCTGCTGGTTGCCGCCCGAGAGCAGGCCGATGCGCAGGTCCGGGTTCGATGGGCGCACGTCGAAAGCCTTGAGCAGGTCGCCGCAGCGGCGCGCGATGGCCTCGAAGTCGAACAGGCCCCAGCGGTTCTTCACCCGGTCCTGGTAACCGAACACGGTGTTCTGCATGACCGAGAAATCCTTGATCACGCCGTCGCGCAGGCGGTCTTCGGGGATGTGGGCGATGCCGAGACTGCGCACCACGCCCGGCAGGCCATCGGCGTCCTTGCGGCCCGCGTAGGGCAGGGCCTTGCCGAGGAAGTCGACCTTGCCCGAGGTGGGCAGGCGCATGCCCGACAAGATCTCCATCAGCTGGCTCTGGCCATTGCCGGACACGCCCGCGATGGCGACGATCTCGCCGGCGCGCAGCTCGAAGCCGATGTCGGCCAGCAGGCGCACGCCGGCCGCGTCGTTCAGCTGCAGCTGGTCGACCTTGAGCACCACGTCGCCAGGTTTGTACGGCGCGCGCGGCAGTTCGCTCTGGATCGGGCGGCCGACCATCAGGTTGGCCAGTTCTTCCTTGTTGGTGGTGGCGGTGGCCACGGCGCCCGCCACGCGCCCGGCGCGCATCACGGTCACCTGGTCGGTGATCTCCATGATCTCGCCCAGCTTGTGGGTGATCAGCACGATGGTCTTGCCCTGTTCCTTGAACAGGCGCAGGATCTCGAACAGCGACGCGGTTTCCTGCGCCGTCAGCACGGCGGTCGGCTCGTCCAGGATCAGGATGTTGGCGCTGCGGTAGATCTGCTTGAGGATCTCGACGCGCTGCTGGGCGCCGACGGACAGGTCTTCGATCTTCGCCAGCGGGTCGACATCGAGGCGGTAGCGCGCGCAGATCTCGCGCAGCTTCGCTTCCGTTTCGGCGCGCTTGGACTTGAGCTTGAACGCGCCCTCGGTGCCGAGCATGACGTTGTCGAGGACGGTGAAATTTTCGACCAGCATGAAGTGCTGGTGCACCATGCCGATGCCAAGCTCGATCGCCTCGTGGCTGGTCCGGATGTCGCGCTGCTGGCCGTCGAGCAGCACCTGGCCGCTGTCGGCATTGTAGTAGCCGTACAGGATGCTCATGAGGGTGGACTTGCCCGCGCCGTTCTCGCCGATCACGCCATGGATCGAGCCCTTGGCGATGGAGAAGCTGACGTCGGCGTTCGCCTGCACGGCCCCGAAGGCCTTGCATATATTGCGAAATTCAACAGCTGGCTGCATGGTATTTTTTTGGGATGGTGTGTTCAAAAGCGCGCCGGACCGGCAAGGCCGGCGCGGCGCGCTCAGGAATGACTGGGAAAAACTCAGGCCGGGCAGTTGTTCGCCGCGCGGTAGTCGATGACCTTGACCTTGCCATTGATGATGGCGGACTTGGCCTCGTTGACTTTCTTTTCCATCTCCGGCGACACGACGGCGCGGTTGTCCTTGTCGACGACCCAGTCCACGCCGCCTTCCTTCAGGCCGCGGTAGCTCAGGCCCGCCTTCCAGCTGCCGTTCTTCATCTGCATGAAGGAATCGTAGACGGCGCCGTCGACGCGCTTGACCATCGAGGTCAGCATCGTGCCCGGGTGCAGGTAGTTCTGGTTGGAGTCGACGCCGATGGCCAGCTTGCCCTTTGCCTTGGCGGTCTGCAGCGAACCGAGGCCGCTGCCGCCTGCCACCGCGTACACCACGTCCACGCCGCGGTCGAACTGCGCGCGCGCCAGCTCGCCGCCCTTGGCCGGGTCGTTCCAGGCGGCGCTGGTGGTGCCCACCATGTTCTGCATCATTTCGATTTTCGGGTTGACCGATTTGGCGCCCTGGACGTAGCCGCACGAGAAGGCGCGGATCAGCGGGATGTCCATGCCGCCGATGAAGCCGATCTTCTTCGACTTCGAGGCCATGGCGGCGGCCACGCCGACCAGGTAGGAGCCTTCTTCTTCCTTGAACAGGATCGAATTGACGTTGGCGCCCTTGGCGTCGCCGTCGACCAGCACGAAGCGCACGCCCGGGAACTCGGCCGCGACCTTTTGCACGGCCTGGGTCTGCGAGAAGCCGATCGCGGCGATCAGGTCCAGCTTCTTGCGCGCCAGGCCGCGCAGCACCTGCTCGGCCTGGGTATCGCTCGATGCCTGGACTTCAATGTACTTGATGCCCGTTTCTTTCTTGAAACGCTCTGCACCTTCATATGCGGACTGGTTGAACGACTTGTCGAACTTGCCGCCGGCATCGTAGACGATGCCAAGCTTCGGGTCTGCCGCGGCGGCGCCGGTGGCGGCGCACAGCGCCGCGATCGTCATACTCAGTTGCTTTAATTTCATATGGTTAACTCCTGGAATTTCGATATTGTACCCGCCGGGGCGGCTGCATTGGACGGTTGGGACTGGCTAAGCTTAAACGAGGTCAGGCCAGCAAGGCCAGCAAATTGGCGTAGGCTTCGTCGAATTGTGTCAGACCGCTGCGTAACAGGTCGTTACCGATTGTATCGAGGTCGATGCCGTGGCGCGCCAGCTGCGCCAGCACCGCCTGCGCTTCCTCAAGGCCTTCGGCCAGCGACAGGCGCGCTGCGCCATGGTCGCGGAAGGCGGCCAGGGTGGCGTCCGGCACGGTATTGACGGTGCCTGGCCCGATCAGTTCTTCAACGTAGGTGACATCGCGCAGGGCGGGGTCCTTGGTGCCGGTGCTGGCCCACAGCAGCCATTGCGCCGTCGCGCCGAAGGCGGCGAACACGGCGAAACCATGGTCGGCCTGCCAGTCGCGGTAAGCCAGGCGCGCGCTGGCGATGGCCGCCTTGTTGCGCAGCGCGCCGGCGCTGGCCGGCAGCAGGGCGTTGACGGCCGCGTCCACGCGGCTGATGAACACACTGGCCACGCTGGCGATGCGCTGCACCGACAGCTTCGCCTCGAGCCTGCGCGCCAGGCCGCGCCGGTGCGCGGCGCGCACGGCGCCCAGCTGGCGGGCGCTGAAGATCAGGGTGACGTTGACATTGATGCCGGCGAAGATCACTTCCTCCAGCGCTGCGATGCCCGCTTCGGTGGCCGGGATCTTGATCATCGCATTCGGCCGCGCGATCGCCGCCCACAGGCGCCGGGCATCGGCCACGGTGCCTGCCGCGTCATGCGCCAGGCGCGGCGACACTTCGAAGCTGACGAAGCCGGCGCCGCCGTCGCTGCCTTGGTACAGGGGCGCAAACAGGTCGCAGGCGCGCTGCACGTCGGGCACGGCCAGCGCCTCGAAGCGCGCTTCCAGGCTGGCGTGCGACGCGCGCAGGGCCGGCAATGCGGCCTGGCAGGCGGCGTCCTTGCGGATCGCGTTGTAGAAAATCGAGGGATTCGAGGTGACGCCCTGCACGCCGTCGTCGGCGATCCAGCGGGCCAGTTCGCCGGAGGCGACCAGTTCCCTGCTCAGGTTATCGAGCCAGATTTGCTGGCCTAGTGCGGCCACGGATTGGAGGCGGCTGGCGGTGGCGCTTGTTTCGTTCATTTACAGGTTTTCCGGAAAGGCGAGGGCAGCTTTGCGCGCTCTTGTCGTATCGATACAACAAACGTTGGCCGGTGCCGCCCGCGCCGTTTCCGGCACGGGTGAGGCTATTTTGCAACACGGCGTTTGTGGGCCGCGTTGCGCCGCCACGGAGCCCGCTGTAGACGGGGCGCTGCGCCATGCGCCGGGTCACCGGAGCACAGTTTTAGAACTATGCATCACCGCCAATATGTATGGCAAATACCATTTTTATTGCTCATTTATATGTTGAAAATATAAATGCATCTTGGCTTTTCGTAATTTTCCGTCATTTATTTTCGTGCTAGCATGCCAGATCTTTCAGTGTTTACTGACGGACAACAGGGGACTCACGCCAAGAAACCAGGCCACTTTTGTGCGCTGCAATGCGCGCATCGGGCGGACATCGATACCAATACGTGCCTGGCGCTCACATCGAATCAAATACAAGGGGTAGCTCAATGACGAACAAGAGTAAAACAGCGATCACGCGCTCGATGATCGCCCTGGCCGTGGCCAGCGCATTCCCGCTGCACGCAGCGATGGCGCAGGACGCCAAGGCCGACGAGGCGAAGGCCCAGCCGGGCCAGCTCGAAACCGTGATCGTGACCGCGCAGCGCCGTTCGGAGAACATCAAGGACGTGCCGATGGCGATCACCACGCTCAAGGGCGAAAAGCTCGACGTGCTCACTTCCGGCGGCCAGGACATCCGTTTCCTGTCCGGCCGTTCGCCTTCGCTGAACATCGAGTCCGACTACGGCCGTTCGTTCCCGCGCTTTTATATCCGCGGCCAGGGCAATACCGACTTCGACCTGAACGCCTCCCAGCCTGTGGGCCTGGTGGTGGACGATATCGTCCAGGAGAGCCCGATGCTCAAGGGCTTCCCGGTGTTCGACGTGGACCAGGTCGAGGTGCTGCGCGGCCCGCAAGGCACGCTGTTCGGCCGTAACTCGCCGGCCGGCGTGATCAAGTTCGATTCGGCCAAGCCGGTCATCGGCAAGACCGAAGGCTACGGCAGCCTGGGCTTCGGCAACTACGGCGCCGTCAACGCCGAAGGCGCGTTCAACCTGCCGATCAGCGATGTGATGGCGGCACGCGTTTCGCTGCAGTCGCAGAACCGCGACGACCGCGTGCACAACCCGCGTCCGAACGCGAAGACCAAGGACTTCGAAGGCTACAAGGACAACGCGGCGCGCCTGCAACTGCTGGTCAAGCCGAGCAGGGACTTCAGCGCGCTGTTCAATGTGCACGCCCGCGACATGGATGGCAGCGCCACCCTGTTCCGCGCGAACATCATGAAGCAGGGCACCAACGACCTGGTGGACGGCTTCGACTACAAGTCCTACCCGACCGACGGCGGCAACGAGCAGTGGCTCAAGACCAAGGGCGCCAACATGCGCCTGCGCTGGGACATGGAAGGCATCACGCTGCATTCGATCACCGGCTATGAAACCGCGGACTTCTACAGCCGCGGCGACGTCGACGGCGGCTGGGGCGCGGCTTTCCTCGGACCTGGCAACTACGGTCCTGGCTTCATCCCGTTCCCGGTCGAGACGGCCGACCTGCTGCCTGACCACAACCAGTTCACGCAGGAGTTCCGCGTCGAGTCGAACAACAAGGGCCCGCTGCAGTGGATCGCCGGCATGTTCTACTTCGACGAACACATCCAGATCGACAGCATCAGCTTCGACTCCTTCACCGCCGGCAATCCGCAGAACCCGTTCTACGCCACCCAGACCCAGGACACCAAGTCGTGGGCGCTGTTCGGTTCCGTGAACTACACCGTGTCGGACAAGCTCAAGCTGCGCGGCGGCGTGCGCTACACCAGCGACAAGAAGGACTTCAACGCCCAGCGCGTGGAACTGACCAGGTCCTCGCACACGATCAACAACGACTCGACCAACGTCAGCTGGGATGCGAGCGGCACCTATGAGCTGGACAAGGACACCAACCTGTTCGCGCGCGTCGCCACCGGCTACCGCGCCCCGAGTATGCAGGGACGCCTGTTCGGCCTGGCCGACAAGCCGTCGTTCGCGGCCGCCGAGAAGGCGCTGTCGTTCGAAGCGGGTATCAAGCAAGAGCTGTTCAACAAGCGTGCGCGCATGTCGGCCAGCGTGTTCCAGTACCGCGTCAACGACAAGCAGCTGACCGCCGGTTCGGGCACCATCAACATGAACCAGCTGATCAACGCCGACAAGGTGACCGGCCATGGCGTGGAACTGGACTTCCAGGCTATCCTGTCCGATTCGCTGCGCATGTCGGTGGGCGGCAGCTACAACGATACCGAGATCAAGGATCCGAACCTGTTCGTGCAAACCTGCGGCAACCAGCCGAATACCGGCGGCGTGGCAGGCTGCACCCCGGTCGGCACCGCCGGTCCGTTCCCGTACACGCAGAAGCTCAACGGCAACCCGCTGCCGCGCGCGCCTAAGTGGCAAGGCAACTTCACGCTGCGCTACAGCACCCCGATCGCGGACGGCGAGTTCTACGCCTACACCGACTGGGCTTACCGCAGCACCTACAATATGTTCCTGTACGAAGCCAAGGAATACAAGGCCAAGTCGCTGCTCGAAGGCGGCCTGCGCGTTGGCTACAAGTGGGATAACTATGAAGTGGCTGCGTTCGCACGCAACATCACCGACAAGGTGCAGACCGTCGGCGCGATCGACTTCGACAACCTGACCGGCATGGTCAATGAACCGCGCACGCTGGGTGCGCAGTTCAAAGTGACGTTCTAAGCCATCTCGCGGCTGTAAATGAAAAACCCGCGCACCGGAAGGTGTGCGGGTTTTTTTTCGCGCAAAGTTCGCCCTACGGGTATGAAGTCAAGTTACCGACGGATTCAGGATATTCAGGAACGCCCGCACCACCGGCGCATCGTCCATCATCGCGTACGCGATGTACAGGTTCGCCGACGGCGGATTGGTCTTGATCGGCAGGAAGATCACGCCCGGCCAGCCGATGCGGCTGGTCGTCTCCGGCATCAAGGTCACGCCCAGGCCCGCGCCCACCATCGCCAGCAGGGTCTGCGGCTCCGACGCCTCCTGGAAGATGTGCGGCTGGAAGCCCGCCTTCACGCAGCACTGGATCAGGTAGCGGGGGAAGGCCGACTTGTCCAGCGCCAGCGTCAGCATCGGCTCGTCGGCGATGTCGATTAGCTCGATGTGCGGCTGCTTGGCCAGCGGGTGGTGCTCGTTGACGGCCACGCATACGTTTTCGCGGAAGCACAGCTCCTGCTTCAGGTTGTCGTGTTTGAGTTCATCCTCGTCGAGCTTCGGCTCGCGCCAGAAGCCGACGTCGATCTGCTTGGCGCGCAGCGCTTCGTACTGCACGTTCGGGCCCGACTCGTGCAAGGTCCAGGTCACGTTCGGGTACTTGGTCTGGAATTCCTCGAGCAGGCTGGGGATCGGCCCCCACATCGCCGACCCGACGATGCCCACGCGCAGGCGGCCCACTTCGCCGCGGTCGATCTGGCGGATGGTGTCGATCGTCATGCGCATCTTGGCCAGCAGGTCGGACGCTTCGCCCATCAGGGCCTTGCCCGCCACCGTCAATTCGAAGGTGCGGGTGGTGCGCGCGAACAGGCGCACGCCAAGTTCGCTTTCGAGCTTCATGATCTGCTGGCTCAGCGGCGGCTGCGAGATGTGCAGCCGCTCGGCCGCCCGGCTGAAGCTCTTTTCCTCGGCGACGGCGAGGAAGTACTTTAACTGTTTGAGGTCGATGGACATGGGATGAACCGGATTACAGCGGCTTCATGCCGGGACGGTCGTGCATGGCCACGGCAAGTTCCGCGCCGACCAGCGCGTTATGCTTGACCAGTGCGATGTTGGTCACCAGGCTGCGCCCTTCGGTCAGTTCCTTGATGCGGCCCAGCAGGAAGGGCGTGACCGCCTTGCCCTTGATGCCGCGCTGCTCCGCTTCCTGCAGCGCCTGCACGGTGATGCGGTCGATCTCTTCCTTCGGCATCGCGAACATGGCCGGCACCGGGTTGCTGACGACGACCCCGCCCTTCAATCCGAGCTGCCATTTGGTCTGGATGAAGGCCGCCTGTTCCAGCGCCGTATCGAGCTGGAAGTCGGACTGGAAGCCGCTCTCGCGCGTGAAGAAGGCGGGGAACGCCGGCTGGCCCACGCTGATTACCGGCACCCCGTGGGTCTCCAGGTATTCGAGGGTCAGGCCGATGTCGAGGATCGACTTGACGCCCGCGCACACGACGGCCACGCTGGTTCGCGCCAGTTCCTGCAGGTCGGCCGAGATGTCGAAGCTGGTCTCGGCGCCGCGGTGCACGCCGCCGATGCCGCCGGTGACGAACACGGCGATGCCCGCCATCTGCGCGCAGATCATGGTGGCGGCCACGGTGGTGGCGCCGAGGCGCTTTTGCGACAGCACGAAGGCCAGGTCGCGCCGGCTGACCTTCATCGCGTCCGGCGAGCTGCCCAGCAGCTCGAGCTGCTCGTTCGACAGGCCGATGCAGATCCTGCCGTCGATGATGGCGATCGTCGCCGGCACCGCGCCAGCGTCGCGGATCACCTGTTCCACTTCGCGCGCGGTCGTCACGTTCTGCGGGTAGGGCATGCCGTGCGAAATGATGGTCGATTCGAGGGCGACGACCGGCTTGCCGGCGGTGCGCGCGGCGGCCACTTCCGGGGAGTACAAGAGGAACTGCTGCATGGTCATTCCTGGTAGAGGGCGTTGTAGGGCTGCGGGCTGCCGAGGGCGCTGTCGAAGTTGTGGATGTCGTCCAGGCTGTCGGCCATGAGCCACGGGCACACCGTTTCTTCGCAGCCGAGCGTCATGGCCGACAGCTGCAGGCCGCGGCGGCAGGCCAGGGCCAGGTCGTCGCTGCCCTGGAACAGCGACCAGCAGACGGCGGCGGCAAAGGCATCGCCGGCGCCGGTGACGTCGACCACGTGGGCATCGGGCGCCTCGAGATGGGCGATGGCGTTGCCGACCGTGTAAATGACGCCGGTGCCGCCGCGCGTGACGATCACGTCCTGCGCGCCCTGTTCCTGCACCAGGTTGCAGGCGCGGGTGAAGTCGGCATCGTTCTTGAGCGCGAAGCCGACCCGGGTTTCGAGCTCGCCCTGGTTCAGGATCAGCAGGCGCAGGCCGCGCAGGTCCGGCGGCAGGCGCGCCATCTTCGGCTGCGACACCGCCACGATCACCAGCGGAGTCGCGTCGCGCACGGCGTCGTCGATCAGCATGCGCAGCGTATCCTGCGGCAGGTTCATGTCGGCCACGGTCAACGCGGCGACCGCGCGCTGCGGCTGGCGGCTGGACAGGAAGGCCGGCGTCATGCTGTCGTACAGCGCCATGTCGGCCAGGGCCAGCATCATCTCGCCGTGGTCGTCCAGCACTGCGGTGTAGGTGCCGCTGCAGGCGCCGCTCAGGCGCAGGGTGCCGCGGGTGTCGATGCCGGCATCCTCGGCGTGCTGCAGCAGCGCCTTGCCGGACGAGTCGTCGCCGATCACGGTCAGCAGCGAAACCGGCGCCGCCAGCCGCGCCAGGTTCTCGGCGATGTTGCGGGCCACGCCGCCGAACGATTCATCCTGGCGGGCCGGGTTCGAGGTGCCCATCTTGAGCGTGGCGAGCGAACGCAGCTTGCGGTCCAGGTTGGCCGCGCCGAGGCAGACGATGGGACGGTTGTCGGGCAGGACATACGCGCGCCCGAGCAGGCGGCGGTCGCGGATCAGGCCGGCGATATAGCCTGCCACCGCCGAGCGCGACAAGCGCAGCTGCACCGCGAGGTCCTGCTGCGAGATGAAGGGGTTCGCACGGATCAGCTCGTACAACTGGTCTTTTTTGGAGGGTTCGGTCACGGTTGGCACTCAAATATAAACAATTGTTTTTCATGGTAGACAGATGTCCCCGTGATGTCAATCAATCATTTCTGCCATTTTCCGACTATATGGTGCCTGTCGCGGCAGGCCAACAGAGTGTAGCCGATATTAAGAGTTTTTGCATATAAATAGGGAAGAAAAATGGTATTTGCCATACATATCCCCATTCATGCATAGTTATAATACTTAGCTCGCCCATCCGCACAGGACCCGCCCGGCAGCTCCCATAACAAGACACAAGGAAATGCACATGTCGAATAACACTCCATTCGAAGCCGCCGACTTCATTCGCGCCAGGAAGCCCGGCTTCACGCCGCGTGTGGCGATGATCCTCGGTTCCGGACTGGGCGTGCTGGCCGAGCAGATGAGCGATGCCGTGTCTATTCCCTACGACGAACTGCCTGGCTTCCCGATCAGCACCGTGCATGGCCACGCCGGCGAACTCATTCTCGGCACGCTGGCCGGCGTGCCGGTGGCCTGCATGAAGGGCCGCGGCCACTTCTACGAAGGCTACGGCATGGGCGTGATGACCAGCGCGGTACGCACCATGAAGCTGCTCGGCTGCGAAATGCTGTTCGTGACCAACGCCGCCGGTTCGCTGCGCACCGAAGTCGACGCCGGTTCGCTGGTCGCGCTGACCGACCATATCAACTGGCTGCCTGGCACCCCGATGGTCGGCCCCAACGACGACCGCTTCGGCCCGCGTTTCTTCAGCATGGCCAATGCCTACGACAGCGACATCCGCGCGCTGGTCAAGGACACCGCCGCGCAGAAGGGCATCACCCTGCACGAGGGCGTGTTCATCGCCTACCCGGGCCCGAACTTCGAGACCGCCGCCGAAATCCGCATGATGGCGCGCCTCGGCGCCGACGTGGTCGGCATGTCGGTGGTGCCGGAAGTGGTGTCCGCGCGCCACTGCGGCCTGAAGGTGGCCGGCGTGTCCGTCATCACCAACCTGGCCGAGGGCATGTCGCCGTTCCCGCTGTCGCACGAGCAGACCCTGAAGTACGCGGCCATCGGCGCCAAGGACCTGGTCACGCTGATCCTGGCCTTCCTCGAACGCCTGGCGAAAGAACCGCGCAGCGAAGCCTGATTGGCCTACACTGTTTTTACCCCTTTTTAGAACGAGCGACCATCATGTCCCGCGCATTCATCCTCCTGCTAGATTCCTTCGGCCTGGGCGCCGCGCCTGACGCGGCCAAGTTCGGCGATGCAGGCGCCAATACCTTTGGCCACATCGCCGCCTGGGCGGCCGCGCAAGGCAAGCCGATGTCGCTGCCCAACCTCGAAAAACTGGGCCTGGCCGCGGCGGCGCACAAGGCCAGCGGCGAATGGGCGGCCGGCTTCGGCCAGCGCGACGGCTTTACCGGCGCCTGGGGCGCGGCGCGCGAACAGTCCACCGGCAAGGATACCCAGAGCGGCCACTGGGAGATCGCCGGCGTGCCGGTGCTGTTCGACTGGGGCTACTTCCCGCGCGCGACGCCGTCGTTCCCCAAGGAGCTGACCGACAGGCTGCAGGAGCTGACCGGCGTGGCCGGCTACCTCGGCAACTGCCACGCGTCCGGCACCGAGATCATCAACAAGCACGGCGACGAGCATGCCGCCACCGGCAAGATCATCGTCTACACCTCGGGCGACTCGGTGATGCAGATCGCAGCGCACGAAGAGCACTTCGGACTCGAGCGCCTGTACGCCGTGTGCGAAGCCGCGTACGAGCTGGTCAAGCCGTACAACATCGGCCGCGTCATCGCGCGCCCCTTCCTCGGCGAGAACGGCAACTACCGCCGCACCAGCAACCGCCACGACTACGCGGTGCCGCCCCCGAGCAAGACCTTGCTCGACCATGTCAAGGACGAGGGAGGGGAAGTCATCGGCCTGGGCAAGATCAGCGACATCTTCGCTGCGCAGGGCATCTCGCGCGTGGTCAAGGGCGCCGACAACATGGCCCTGTTCGACGCGCTGCTGAAGGTGGCGGACGAAGCGGGCGACAGGTCGCTCACGTTCGTCAACTTCGTCGACTTCGACCAGGCCTTCGGCCACCGCCGCGACATCGCCGGCTACTCGAACGCGCTGCACGAGATGGATGCGCGCCTGCCCGAATTCATGGCCAGGCTGAAGGACGGCGACCTGGTCGTCATCACCGCCGACCATGGCTGCGACCCGAGCTGGCCCGGCTCCGACCACACGCGCGAACATATCCCGATGATCTTCTTCGGCCCCGGCCTGGCGCCGCGCGAACTGCCGATCTCCGAAACCTTCTCCGACATCGGCGCCACGCTGGCCAGGCACCTCGGCGTCAAACCACTTTCCAACGGAACAGCCCTGCTATGACCCATAATCCCGCATTCAAACGCAACGAGGCGGTCGGCCTCGATCTTGGCTGGGTCAACCAGATCAAAGTCAACCGCAACGCCTCGGACCGGCGCGCCGCCAGCCTGGCGAACCGCCGCACGGTGAAGAAGGAATACCAGGCCGCATGGCTGATCAAGGCGCTGCAGTGCATCGACCTGACCACGCTCGGCGGCGACGACACCCCGGGCCGCGTCGAGCGCCTGTGCATGAAGGCGCTGCGCCCGCTGCGCGCCGACCTGATGGAAGCGCTCGGCGTGACGGGCCTGACCACCGGCGCCGTCTGCGTGTACCACGAGATGATCACCCCGGCCGCGCACATCCTCAAGGGCCGGCTGCCGATCGCCGCCGTATCGACCGCCTTCCCGGCCGGCCTGGCCAGCATGGAAACCAAGGTGCGCGAGATCGAACTGTCGGTCGCCGCCGGCGCCACCGAGATCGACATCGTCATCACCCGCCAGCACGTCCTGAACGGCAACTGGCAGGCCCTGTACGACGAGATGGTCGCCTACCGCAAGGCTTGCGGCGACGCCCACGTCAAGGCCATCCTCGCCACCGGCGATCTGCTCACGCTCGAGAACGTGGCCAAGGCCTCGTGGGTGTGCATGATGGCCGGTTCCGATTTCATCAAGACTTCGACCGGCAAGGAAGGCGTGAACGCCACCATCCCGGTCGCATTGACGATGGTGCGCACGATCCGCGAATACCATGAACAGACCGGCTTCCAGGTCGGCTTCAAGCCGGCCGGCGGCGTGGCCACGGCCAAGAGCGCGCTGCAGTACCTGACCCTGATGAAGGAAGAACTGGGACGCGAGTGGCTCGAGCCGCACCTGTTCCGCATTGGCGCGTCCAGCCTGCTGACCGACATCGAGCGCCAGCTCGAGCACTACGTCACCGGCAACTACTCGGCGAACCACCGCCACGCGCAACCTTAATCACACGGATTCGTCATGCCAACTATTCAAGAGATCCTTCAAACCATGGACTACGGCCCTGCACCCGAAAGCACCAAGGAAGCGCAAGCGTGGCTGGAGCAGCACGGACGCACGTTCGGCCTGTTCATCGACAATGCCTGGACCGCCGCCGCCGAAACCTTCGCCTCCGTGAATCCTGCCGATGGCAAGGAACTGGCGCAGCTGACGCAGGCGACTTCCGCCGACATCGACCGCGCCGTGGAAGCGGCGCGCCGCGCGCAGCCGGGCTGGGCCGCACTGGGCGGCCATGGCCGCGCGCGGGTGCTGTACGCGCTGGCGCGCCTGCTGCAAAAGCACTCGCGCCTGTTCGCCGTGCTCGAAACGCTAGACAACGGCAAGACCATCCGCGAAACGCGCGACGCCGACCTGCCGCTGGCAAGCCGCCACTTCTACCACCATGCCGGCTGGGCCCAGCTGCAGTCGGAAGAATTCGCCGACTACCGCGCCGTCGGCGTGGTCGGCCAGATCGTTCCGTGGAACTTCCCGCTGCTGATGCTGGCGTGGAAAATCGCACCGGCCATGGCAGCCGGTAACACCATCGTTTTCAAGCCGGCCGAGTTCACCTCGCTGTCGGCCTTGCTGTTCGCCGAGATCTGCCAGCAGGCAGGCGTGCCCGCCGGCGTGGTCAACATCGTCACCGGCGACGGCCGCGTGGGCGAAGCGATCGTCAACCATCCCGGCATCGACAAGCTGGCCTTCACCGGCTCGACCGAAGTGGGCCGCATCATCCGCAAGGCCACCGCCGGCAGCGGCAAGAAGCTGTCGCTGGAACTGGGCGGCAAGTCGCCGTTCATCGTGTTCGAAGATGCGGACCTCGACGCCGCCGTCGAAGGCCTGGTCGATTCGATCTGGTACAACCAGGGCCAGGTCTGCTGCGCCGGCTCGCGCCTGCTGGTGCAGGAATCGGTCGAAGAGCGTTTCCTCGACAAGCTGCGCGCGCGCATGGATAAGCTGCTACTCGGTTCGCCGCTGGACAAGTCGATGGACATCGGCGCCCTGGTCGATCCGGTGCAGCGCCAGCGCATCGAAGGCCTGGTGGAATCGGCCCGCGCCGAAGGCTGCACGATCTACCAGCCGGCCTGCGAACTGCCGGCCAGCGGCTCGTGGTTCCCGCCGACGCTGATCACCGGCGCATCGACGTCGGCCGGCGTGGCGCAGACCGAGATTTTCGGCCCGGTGCTGGTGGCGATGAGCTTCCGCACCCCGGTCGAGGCGGTCCAGCTGGCCAACAACACCGTATACGGCCTGGCCGCCTGCGTGTGGTCCGAGTCGATCAGCCTGGCGCTGGACGTCGCGCCGCAGATCAAGGCCGGCGTGGTATGGATCAACACCGCCAACCAGTTCGACGCCGCCTGCGGCTTCGGCGGCTACCGCGAATCGGGCTTCGGCCGCGAAGGCGGGCGCGAAGGCATGTTCGAGTACATGACGCCGCTGTCCGAGGACGCGCGTCCCGCGGCGCCGGTGGTCGAAGCGAAGGGCAAGGTCAAGGCGGCCGAATCGGGCAACCCGTTCGCGGTCGACCGTACCGCCAAGCTGTACATCGGCGGCAAGCAGGCGCGCCCCGACGGCGCCTACAGCCGCGCCATCGCCGGCGCCAACGGCGAGTTCCTGGCCGATGTCGGCGAAGGCAATCGCAAGGACATTCGCAACGCCGTGGAAGCGGCGCACAAGGCCAGCGGCTGGGCCAAGGCGACCTCGCACAACCGCGCGCAGGTGCTGTACTACATCGCCGAAAACCTCGCGATCCGCGCCGACGAATTCGCCGCGCGGCTGGCCGCGATGACCGGCTCGAGGAACCCGGAAAAGGAAGTGCAGGCCTCGATCGAACGCCTGTTCTACTACGCCGCATGGGCCGACAAGTACGACGGCCTGGTGCACCAGCCGCCGATGCACGGCATCACCGTGGCGCTGAACGAGCCGGTCGGCGTGATCGGCATCATCTGCCCGAACGAGGCGCCGCTGCTGGGCTTCATCTCGCTGGTGGCGCCGGCGCTGGCGCTGGGTAACCGCGTGGTGGCGGTGCCCTCGGAAGCGCATCCGCTGGCGGCGACCGATTTGTACCAGGTATTGGACACCTCCGACCTGCCGGGCGGCGCGCTCAACATCGTGACCGGCAGCGCCGACGAACTGGCGAAGACGCTGGCCTCGCATGCGGACGTGGATGCCGTGTGGCGCCACGACGGATCGGCTGCCGGCTGCGCGGAAGTGGAGAAGCTGTCGGCAGATTCGCTCAAGCGCACCTGGGTTGGCGGCGGCAAGGGGCGCGACTGGTTCGACATCAGGCAGGCCGGCGGCCGCGCGGTGCTGGGGCATGCGAGCCAGGTCAAGAATGTCTGGATTCCGTACGGCGTTTAAGCGACCGGTTCCGCCCTACGGGTCACGAATCATTTGAATCGAATATTTTTGGAGTTTCACCATGTTCTTGAACCAGGAAATCGTCCGCAAAAAGCGCGATGGCGGGGCGCTCAGCGCCGAGGAGATCCAGTTTTTTGTCCGCGGCATCACCGACGGCAGCGTCAGCGAAGGCCAGATCGCCGCGCTGGCGATGGCGGTCTTTTTCAACGACATGAACATGGATGAACGCGTGGCCTTCACGCTGGCCATGCGCGATTCCGGCCAGGTGATGGAATGGCGCTCGCTGAACCTGCCCGGCCCAATCGTCGACAAGCACTCGACCGGCGGCGTCGGCGACGTCGTCTCGCTGATGCTCGGACCGATGATCGCAGCCTGCGGCGGCTTCGTGCCGATGATCTCGGGCCGCGGCCTGGGGCACACCGGCGGCACGCTCGACAAGTTCGATTCGATTCCCGGCTACTGCACCGTGCCCGACCCCGAGCTGTTCCGCACCGTCGTCAAGGACGTGGGCGTGGCCATCATCGGCCAGACCGCGCAGCTGGCGCCGTCGGACAAGCGCTTCTACAGCATCCGCGACACCACGGCCACCGTGGAATCGGTGGCGATGATCACCGGCTCGATCCTGTCCAAGAAGCTGTCGGCAGGCCTGGATGCGCTGGTCATGGACGTCAAGGTGGGCACCGGCGCCTTCATGCCGACCTACGACAAATCGGTGGAACTGGCCGAGAGCATCGTCGCGGTCGGCAATGGCGCCGGCACGCGCACCTCGGCGCTGCTGACCGAGATGAACGAATCGCTCGGCCCGGTGGCCGGCAATGCGCTCGAAGTGCGGCTGGCGATGGATTACCTGACCGGCCGCTCGCGCCCGGCGCGCCTGCACGAAGTGACGATGGCGCTGTGCGCCGAGATGCTGGTGCTGGGCAAACTGGCCGCCAACGAAACCGAGGCGCGCGCCAGGCTGCAGGCGGCCCTCGATTCCGGCGAAGCGACCGAGCGCTTCGCGCGCATGGTCAGCGCGCTGGGCGGCCCGGGCGACCTGGTCGAGCGTCCCGACGCCTACCTCGAGAAGGCGCCGATCGTCGTGCCGGCGCCGGCGCTGGAAGCCGGTTTCGCCGGCGCGGTCGATACCCGCGGCCTCGGGCTGGCGGTGGTCAGCCTGGGCGGCGGACGCCGTCGTCCGGAAGACGCGATCGACTTCGCGGTCGGCCTGACCGGCCTGGTGGAGCTGGGCGACAGTATCGCCGCCGGCCAGCCGCTGGCGATGGTCCATGCCCGCACCGAAGCGGCGGCGCTACAAGCCGTGCGCGAAGTCCAGGCAGCCTATAAAATGGCGGCTGCGAAGCCGGCTGCGAATCCGATCATCTACCGCACCATTCGTCCATAACCGGGAACACCATGAAATACCAGAAACTGATCGACGAAGCCCGGGCCGCGCGCGAACTGGCGTACACGCCGTACTCGAACTTCCAGGTCGGCGCCGCGCTGGAATGCAAGGACGGCCGCGTGTTCCGCGGCTGTAACGTGGAGAATGCCTCCTACGGCCTGTGCAACTGCGCCGAGCGCACCGCCTTCTTCAGCGCGATCGCGCATGGCTACAAGCCGGGCGACTTCGCGGCGCTGGCCGTGATCGGCGCCACGGACGGCCCGATCGCGCCATGCGGCGCATGCCGCCAGGTGATCCTGGAATTGGGCGGCGACGACCTGCCGGTGGTGCTGACCAACCTCGCCGGCGCCATCCTCGAGACGACGGCGGCCGGCCAGCTGCCCAACGCCTTCGGCGGCCGGGACCTGAAGAAGTAACAGCACCTTGAAAAAAACCATCGACGTCCAGGCCGCGGTCGCACTGGCTGCCACCCAGGCCATCACCGCCAAAGCGCAAGGCACCTTCGGTGTCGGCGGCCTGCTACTGGACGGCGAAGGGAACGTACTCAAATCGCTGCAGAATAACGTCGTGCGCGACGGGCTGATTTTCGATCCCACCGCGCATGGCGAACGCCAGCTGATCGACTGGTACTTCGCCGAGCGCGCCAAGGGGCGCGCCCTGCCGCCGCCGGAAGACATCACCATCGTCACCTCGCTCGATCCGTGCGCGATGTGCACCGGCGCGATCCTCGCGGCCGGCTTTAACGTCGTGGCCGCGGCCAGCGACCCGAACGCCGGCGTCAACTATGACGGCAGCGGGCGCTTCACGACCTTGCCGCCGGCGCTGCGTGAGCGCGCCGCGGCATCGTTCTATTATCCCGCCGTGCTGGGACAGTCGCATTTCGCGCGCGGCAGTTCGGGGCCGTCGCCGAAATCCTTCTTCATCGGGAAGACCATCGCCGAGCCGACGCAGGCGCTTTGTTCGCTGGTGTTCGAAGCGACGGCGACGAAGGTGCAGGCGCTGCTCAATACCGACCTGCCGCAGGACCAGCTGAAGGATCCCGCCACGCTGCCGCCGGGGCATGCGCTGGTGCGCAAGCTCAAGGGCCTGTATCCGCAGGCGCTGGCCTACCGCTGCGCGCCGCATGCGCCGGACGCGGGCCTGGCGCCCTACCTGCGCGCCGCGATGCAGAGGGATATCGGGCAGGGCGGGGAAGGCGACGCGGTGGCGCTGCTCGATTCCTTCGGCAACCTGCTGCTGTGCGTGCCGGGGCGGCGTGCGCTGTCCGGGATCTGTACCGCGTTCATGGAATGCACGCGCCAGTACGCGCAGCTGCGCTACAAGCTGATGCACGGCGCCAGCGCGCAGGCGCAGCAGGAAGTGCGCCAGTACCTCGCGCATCCGAAGGAGGGCACCTTCGTGTTCGCGCGCGGGCCGGATGCGGGCGCGCAGTCGTTCATGAACCTGGGGGCTTACGGCTCGACGATGGAGGGGCCGCTGCCGGCCAACAATCCAAGGCAGTTCCAGTTCGTGCGCGCGGCCATCGGCGACGAGGAGCTGGCGGCGATTTGCGCGGGGATGCCGCCGCTGTACCGGGACCTGATCGGGATCAGGCCGGTGCTGGTGGCGGATGAGGCGCTGATCGCGGCGCTGGGGTAGGACTGTAATTGCGCGGAGGGTAGGGTGGGTGAGCGGAGCGCTACCCACCATGCGCCGCCGATGACGCTGGTGGGTAGCGCTCCGCTCACCCACCCTACCCACTTTCAACGACTCAGGCCGCCGGTCCCACCATGTTCGCATCGCGCGCCAGCCGCCACTTGCCGTCCTCGCACTTGCGCATGATCGACAGCGTATGCCCGGTGCGCTGCAAGGGCAGCTGCCCATGCTTCGACGTGATCGTGAGCGACAGGCTGGTGCGGCAGTAGGCCATGTCGCCCGACACCGCCACCTCGTCGACCGCGCTGTGCGATTCGATCGCGTGATCGGCCAGCACCTGGCGCAAGCCCTGTGCGAACTTCTCCTTGCCCACCATGGGCGGCTGGCCCGCCACCAGGAAGATCACGTCCGGCGTCATCAGCTCCAGCACCGCCTCGACATCGCCGTCGCGGGTGGCGCGCAGCCAGGTGGCGACGAGCTCGCGGATCGCCTGTTCGTCGCCGCTCATGCTGCGCCCGGATCGGTCTGCATCATGCCGAAGATGTTCCCGTCCGGGTCCTTGATGTAGCCCAGCCAGCCGATGCCCGGCACCGCCATGCGCGGCAGCGCCACGCTGGCGCCGGCGCCGGTGGCCTTGGCCATCGTCGCATCGAGGTCTTCGACATCGACGGTGATGACGAAGGCGCTGACCGCGCCCATCGCCTCGGGGGGCGGGCCGCGGCGTGGCATCAGGCCGCCGTTGATGCCGGGCTGCTCGTCCGGTCCGGTGTGGATCATCCAGTAGTCGCCGCCTTCCCACTTGTTGAAGGACCAGCCCAGCACCGACGAGTAGAAGGCGATCAGCTGCTGCGGGTTCGATGCGTGGATCTCGAAATGAACGGCGCGTGTCATGGCGGGCTCCTTTACTGTTTCCAGGGATCGTAGGTGCCGATGGTCCAGACGTGGCCTTCGAGGTCGCGGCAGGTGAAGCCGCGGCCGCCGTAGGCTGCGTCTTCGATGTCCAGCAGGATGGCGGCGCCTGCTTCCCTTGCCCTGTCGTAGACCAGGTCGGCGTCGCTGACGCACAGGCAGATGGTCTGGGTCTGGCGGCCGCCGATATCGCCGGGCAGGGCCATGACACGCCCATAGGCGCTGTCCCTGCCGCTCGAGCCGAGCATGATCATGCCGTTGCCAAAGCTCAACTGGGCGTGGCGGATGTCGCCGTTTTCACCCGGCACCACCAGTTGCTTCTCAAAACCAAAAGTGTGGCACAGCCACTCGATGGCGGCTGGCGCGTCGCGGTACTGCAGGCACGGCGTGACCGTGGAGCGGGTGTCGGCGGGGATGGCAGGCATTGCACTCTCCTGAGGGGAAAATGGATACGCGCCTATGGTAGTGGATTATTCGATCGGCGTGCGCGCCCCTGCCTGCCGCCTGCCTACATCTGCTGGAACAGGTGGGCGTGGTTGCGCGAAACCTCGAGCGCGTTCGGGTGGTTTTTCACCTTCAGCATCTGGCGGCCGCGGTCATCGCGCGAAACTTCGGCGATCGCGTCGACCCGCACCAGGGTGGAGCGGTGGATGCGCCAGAACTCGTCGGGATCGAGCTCCGCTTCGAGTTCCTTCAGCGTCTTGCGGATCAGCATTTCCGCCTGGGCGGTCTGCACCACCGTGTATTTTTCGTCGGACTGGAAGAACAACACTTCCCTGGTGCTGATCATGCGCAGGCTGGTGCCCACCTGGGCCTGGATCCAGCGCAGGTACTCGGGCTTTTTTTCCTCGCCTTTTTGCAGGATTTGCGCCAGCTGGGCCAGCTGTTCGCCGATGTCGCCGGGGGACCTGGCGGCGCGCAGCTTGAGGCGCTCGCAGGTGGTGCGCAGGCGGTCGGCGGTGACCGGCTTGAGCAGGTAGTCCATCGCACCGTGCTCGAAGGCGTCGATCGCGTACTGGTCATAGGCGGTGACGAACACGATGTGGCAGCTGTTGTACAGGTGGCGCGCCGCCTCGATGCCGCTCTGGCCCGGCATGCGGATGTCGAGGAACACGATGTCCGGCTTGTGCTGCCTGGCCATCGTCACCGCATCGACGCCGTTGGCCGCCTCGCCGGCGATGGCCAGTTCAGGCCAGACCTCGCGCAGGCGGGCGCGCAGCTGGTCGCGCATAGGGGCTTCGTCGTCGACGATCAGGGCGGTCACGGGCATTTAGAATTTCTCCGAACGGGTAAATGGAACACGGATCGAACAGATCGCACCACCTTCGACCGGGGCCTCGATCACGAGTTCGGCCCTGGAACCGTACAGCAGGTGCAGGCGTTCGCGGATATTGGCCAAGCCGACGCCGTCGTTCGATTTCATGTTGAAGCCGACGCCGTTGTCGTGCACATCCACGTGCATGGTACCGTCGATCAGCGTGGCGCGCACGTCGATATGGCCGCCTTCGATCTTCGGTTCGAGGCCGTGCTTGATCGAGTTCTCGATCAGGGTTTGCAGCATCATCGGCGGGAACGGCGCGTACTCGAGGTAATCGGGGATGTCGAAATTGACCGTCAGGCGTTCCTTCATGCGGGCCTGCATGATCGACAGATAGGCCTTCGACAATTCCACCTGGCGCCCGAGGGTGCCGCCGCCGCTGGCGCGCATCTGCGGCAGGGTCGAGCGCAGGTAGTCGATCAGGTGCTGGTGGATGCGGGCCGCCTCGGGCGGATCGGTCTCGATCAGCTGGCCGATCAGGGCCAGGGTATTGAACAGGAAGTGCGGCTCGACCTGGGCCTGCAGCGTGGCCATCTGCGCTTCGAGCAGGCGGCGCTCGAGGGTGGCGACGTCGGCCTGGTGGGTCGCCTCCTTGGCCACCAGCTCGGCCTTGCGCTTGCCGCCGGCCAGGGTCTTGACGCCGAAAGACAGGAAGATGAACCAGACCGCCGCCTCGCCCATGCCGACCATGCCGGCGAGGACGAGCAGCAGGAACCAGGTGATGAACAGCTGGCGCCATTCGACGACGGCGAGCCAGTCGAAGAACCGCCACCACAGCACGGTCGCCTCGGCCAATGCCTCGCGCAGGAAATCGAGGACCCGGTTGAACTGGCTCGCCTTCACAATTATTCTCCCTGCTTGCCCGCGCCGCTATCCACGTCGGTCACGTCGCTGGTGGCGTCGGCCTTGGCGGCCGGCGCGGCGGTGTCGCGGTAAGGCGTGGCCGGGCCGCGCTTGTTGCGCTGGGCAATCGAGGTCGCCACCAGCTTGATGCACATGAAGATGACGAACAGGAAGATTACCAAAGGAACAATCGTGATCACCATCGCCAGCAATACGCAGGACAACAGCAGCGCCGGCCAGGACATCGTGGCGATCGAGCGGACCGCGTGGCGCATGCCCTTGGTGAAGGTATGGCCCATTTCTTCCAGGACCGAAAAGAAGGAATTTGATGTTGCGTTACTCATATCGTTTCTCCACGTGACTGCTGGATTGCAGTCGATGGAGCCACTGTAACAAAGGGGGCGGGCCCGCTCCACGGGCGTACGACGAAGCGCATGAATCGGGGCATGACTGGTTCAGCCGGGCGATTAACTGTGCTCAATGCGAATTCCAGTTGCGGCGCAGCAATCCGTAGAACGCCGTATCGCAGACTTCGCCGTTGACGATCCAGCGTTCCTTCATGAAACCTTCCTTCTCGAAGCCGAGTTTTTCGAGGACTTTGGCGGAGGCGTCGTTACGGGGATCGATGTCGGCTTCGATGCGGTTCAGGTTCAGTTCGCGGAAGCCGTAGTCGATCTTGGCGCGCAGGGCTTCGGTCTGGTAGCCCTTGCCCCAGTGGGTGGAAGCCATGGCGTAGCCGATATCGCAACGGCGGTTCGAATCGTAGAAGGCATAGAAATTGGTGTAGCCGATCATCTGGCCGGTTTCCTTGAGGACAATGGCCATTTTCATGCCGGTGCCGTTGGCATAGGCCTCGAGGGCGAGTTCGATCGAATCGCGGGCCTGCTGGACATCGGTCCAGGGCGGATTGGACCAGTAGCGCGTGACCGCCGGGTCGGAAAAGATCGCAAACAAGGCGTCGGCATCGCCGGCGTCCATCCAGCGCAAGGTGAGGCGCTCGGTCTCGATAGTGACAGGTGAAAGTTTTGGCATAGTTTCCAAGAATATCACGTGGCCCATATCGGGGTCAGACCTCAATTGATAGTCAATCGGGGTCAGACCTCAATTGCCAGGAGTACATTGCGGCGACGATGGAAGCGGATGCGTCCATGCGTATGACGTCAAGTTCTGTGGTTTGCCGCTAGCCAGACGGCAATTGAGGTCTGACCCCGATTGTTCTTTAATTGAGGTCTGACCCCGATTGAAGTGTTCAGCTGGAAACTGGAATCGCGACGGCGGCGAGCACCATGTCGGTAATCATCTTTTCGGCGTCGTCGAAGTCCTTGCGCGTCAGGCTCTTGCGGTTCAGGACCAGCGCCATCTGGGCCGAGAAATCGGCGTACGATTGCGTCATCGCCCAGATCGCAAACAGCAGGTGCGTCGCGTTGATCGCGGCGATCTTCCCTTCGCTGATCCAGCGCTCGAATACTTCGATGTCCTTGCGCAGCAGCGGCACCACCCGCTGCTGGATCTGCGCGCCGTACAGCTGCGCGCCGCCGATGACTTCCATCGCGTACACGCGCGATGCCCACGGCTGCTCGCGCGAAAAACGCAGCTTGGCCTGGATGTACGCCCGCAGCACTTCGCGCGGGTCCTGCGCGGGATCGGCCAGGTGGTCCATCCGGTCCAGCCATTCGTCCAGCACGTCGTCCAGCACCCGCTGGTACAAGGCCTGCTTGGTCGGGAAGTAGTACATCAGGTTCTGCTTCGACAGCCCGGCGCTCTCCGCCACAGCCGCGATCGAGGCGCCTTCATAGCCGCATTCGGCAAACACGCGTACCGCTTCGGCGACGATGTCCGCCTCCAGCTTGTCGCGATTGAGCACGCGCCGCTTGACGGTCGCGGTGCGCAGGGCGTTGACGGTCTTGGTGGTAGCCATGGTCTCTTTCAGCGGTTCGACTTCAAAAACTGGATCAGCGCCGGCGCGTCGGCGGCGTAGGCGACGTTGAAGCGGAACCAGGTGGTCGCGCTCGGGCGCAGCATGAAGAATTCGTTCGGCGACAGCAAAATGCCGGCCTTGAGCGCCAGGTCGGCGATCGCCTTGCCGTTCTTTTCGGCCGTCGGCGCTTCCGGCCAGCCGGCGCTGACGAACATGCCCCCGCGCGGCCGCGCGATCGGCGCCATGCCGGCCTCGGCCAGCTGTTCGATGGTGCGCTCGCGTCCTTCCTCGAGCTGGCTGACCAGTTTGTCGACCATGCGCTTGTACGGCCGCGCCGACACGGCGTGGTATACGGCGCGCTCGTTGATCTCGGAGGTGGTCAGGCCGGCCAGCATTTTCACGCGCAGCAGTTCCGGCACCAGCGTGTTCGAGGCGCAGATCGAGCCGACCCGCAGCACCGGCGACAGGGTCTTCGAGAAACTGCCGACCCGGATCACGCGCCGCAGCCCGTCCATCGCCGCCAGCGAGGCTTCGCCGCGCGCAGCAAGCTCGCGGTAGATGTCGTCCTCCACCAGCCAGAAGTCGTACTGCTCCGCCACGCCCAGCAGCCGGTGCGCCTGCGCCTGCGACAGCGAGGTGCCGAGCGGGTTTTGCAGCACGGTGTTGACGAACATGAGCTTGGGCTGCGTGCTTGCCGCCTGCTGCGCGAGGTATTCGAAATCGAGCCCCGCTTCGCCGCGCGGTATGCCGACGGCGATGCAGCCGTGGTGCCGGATCAGCGACAGCAGGTTGCTGTAGCCAGGGTCCTCGACGAACACGGTGTCGCCCGGCTTGGTCAGGGTGCGCAAGATCAGGTCGAAGGCGTGGGTCGCGCCGTGCGTCAGCAGGATCTGGTCCGGCTCGGCCGCAAACAGGTCTTCGGCGAAGCAGGCCGCCATGTGCTGGCGCAGCGTCGGGAAGCCGAGCGGATGCCCGTAGCCGCGCAACCGGTTGGCAGGGATCTTCATCGCATGCCGCACGGCGTCGAGGATGGTGGCCTCGCCGTACCACTCGGGCGGCAGCCAGCCGGCACCGACCGGCAGCGCATCGGACACGCCCGAATACAGGTCCGGGGTCAGGGCGTCGATCGCGGTCGGCGTCGCATGCAGGGCCAGTTGTTGCGGCGCGGCCACGGCTTCACTTCGTGCAACAAAAAAGCCGGAGCCGCGCCGCGACGACAGCAGCCCCAGCGTCAGCAGCCGGTCGTACGATTCGACGACCGTGAAGGTGCTCACGCCATTGCACTTTGCGAATTGTCTAACCGACGGCATTTTTGTGCCGATGCGCAATTCGCGCTTGTTTACCATCAGCGTAATCGCTGCCACAATTTGATCGACCAGGCTGCCCCGCTTGCTGCGCTCGATCGCCAGCACCGGCCATGCCGTTTCGCCGTGTTTGTCCGTGTTTTCCATCCACCCGTTCCCGTTGCAAGCACCCAAGATAACTGTATTGTTTTCGCCACCTGTACGGTTGGCCGCTTTCGCAATTTGTGTATATGTGCCATCGTTGTACGGCTGACTATTATTGCATCATGATTTTGCCAACTGGTAAATTATTTTTTTGCTTGTAAAAATTTTGGAGAGTCGCCATGAATGAGTCCCGGCCTGCGTCGATGAAGTCGTTTTGGATGCCGTTTACCAACAACCGCGACTTCAAGATCAATCCGCGGCTGCTGGTGTCCGCCGAAGGCATGTACTACAAGGACGTCGACGGCAACCAGGTGCTCGACGGTACCGCCGGCCTGTGGTGCGTCCCTTGCGGCCACGCGCAGCCGAAAATCGTCGCCGCCGTGCGCGAGATGATCGGCCAGCTCGATTTCGCGCCGACCTTCCAGATGGGCCACCCGGCCGCCTTCGACCTGGCCGAGAAGCTGATGGAGTACACCAACCATCGTTTCGGCCACGTGTTCTACACGAACTCCGGTTCCGAGGCGGTCGACACCGCGCTGAAGATGGCGCTGGCCTACCACCGCGCGCGCGGCGAGGCGGGGCGCACCCGCCTGATCGGGCGCGAGCGCGGCTACCATGGCGTGGGCTTCGGCGGCATCTCGGTCGGCGGCATCGGCGGCAACCGCCGCACTTTCGGCCCGCTGCTGCCCGGCGTCGACCACCTGCCGCACACCCACAACCTGGAGCTGAACGCCTACACGCGCGGCGAACCGGAACACGGCGCCAACCTGGCCGATGAACTCGAGCGCATCGTCGCGCTGCACGACGCCTCGACCATCGCCGCCGTCATCGTCGAACCGGTCGCCGGCTCCACCGGCGTGCTGATCCCGCCCAAGGGCTATCTCAAGCGCCTGCGCGAGCTGTGCACCAAGCACGGCATCCTGCTGATCTTCGATGAAGTGATCACCGGCTTCGGCCGCCTCACGACGCCGTTCGCGTTCGACTACTTCGACGTCGATCCGGACATGGTCACCTGCGCCAAGGGACTGACCAACGGCGTGGTGCCGATGGGCGCGGTGCTGACCAAGCAGGCCATCCACGACGCCTTCATGGAAGCGCCGGCCGGCATCGAACTGTTCCACGGCTACACCTACTCGGGCCACCCGCTGGCCTGCGCCGCGGCGCTGGCCACGCTCGAGGTGTTCCAGGAGCAGGATATCCTCGGCGACGCGAAGGCGATGCAGGATTACTGGGCCGACGCCGTCCATTCGCTCAAGGGACTGCCGCACGTGATCGACATCCGCACCATCGGCCTGATCGCCGGCATCGAGCTGGCGCCGATCGCGGGCAAGCCGGGCGCGCGCGCCTTCGCCGCCTTCAAGAAGGCCTTCGCCGACGGCATCCTGATCCGCACCACGGGCGACATCATCGCGCTGTCGCCGCCGCTCGTCATCGAGAAGAAGCACATCGACGAGCTGTTCGCCAAGCTGGCCAACGTACTGAAAAACCTGGACTGACATCATGAGCAATCTCGACACCATCACCCATTACATCAACGGCGCCAAGGTCGACACGGCCAGCGGCCGCTACGCCGATGTGTTCAACCCGGCGCTGGGCGAGCCTTGCGCGCGCGTGGCGCTCGGCACGGCGGACGAAGTCGGCGCCGCCGTCGCAGCCGCTTCGGCGGCTTTCCCGTCGTGGTCCGCCACGCCGCCGCTGACCCGCGCACGGGTGCTGTTCAAGTACCTGCAGCTGTGCCAGCAGCACACCGACGAATTCGCGGCCATGCTCACGCGCGAACACGGCAAGACCTTCTCGGACGCCCAGGGCGAAGTCGCGCGCGGCATCGAGATGATCGAGTTCGCGGTCGGCGTGCCGCAGCTGCTCAAGGGCGAATTCACCGACCAGATCTCGCGCGGCATCGATGCCTGGTCGATGCGCCAGGCGCTCGGCGTGGTCGCCGGCATCACGCCATTCAATTTCCCGGTGATGGTGCCGATGTGGATGTTCCCGATGGCGATCGCCTGCGGTAACACCTTCGTGCTCAAGCCGTCCGAACGCGATCCTTCGCCGTCGCTGCTGCACGCGAAGCTGCTCAAGGATGCCGGCCTGCCGGACGGCGTGTTCAACGTCATCCAGGGCGACAAGGTCACCGTCGATGCGATCCTCGACCATCCGGACGTCCAGGCCGTCAGCTTCGTCGGCTCGACCCCGATCGCGCAGTACATCTACGCCCGCGGCAGCGCCAACGGCAAGCGCGTGCAGGCCCTGGGCGGCGCCAAGAACCACATGGTGGTGATGCCGGACGCGGACATGGACATGGCCGTCGATGCGCTGATGGGCGCGGCCTATGGCTCCGCCGGCGAGCGCTGCATGGCGATCTCGGTCGTGGTGGCAGTCGGCGATGCGGGCGACAAGCTGGTCGGCGCGCTGGCCGAGCGCACCGCCGCGCTCAAGATCCGCGACGGCATGGCGTCCGATGCGGAGATGGGGCCGGTGGTCACCGCCGCCGCCAAGGAGCGCATCGAACGTTTGATCGGCGAGGGCGTGGAGCAGGGCGCGGCGCTGCTGGTCGACGGCCGCGGCTGCAAGGTGCCGGGCCGCGAGAACGGCTTCTTCGTCGGCGGCACGCTGTTCGACCACGTGACGCCGGACATGACGATCTACAAGGAAGAGATCTTCGGGCCGGTGCTGTGCGTGCTGCGCGCGCCGGACGTGGCTACCGCGGTCAACCTGATCAACGCCAACGAATACGGCAACGGCGTGGCGATCTATACGCGCGACGGCGGCACCGCGCGCGAGTTCGTGCGCCAGATCCAGGTCGGCATGGTCGGGGTCAACGTGCCGCTGCCGGTGCCGATGGCCTTCAACAGCTTCGGCGGCTGGAAAAAGAGTTTATTCGGCGACCACCACGCCTACGGCCCGGAGGGCGTGCGCTTCTACACGCGCCACAAGGCCGTCATGCAGCGCTGGCCGAACACGGCGAGCGCCGGCGCGGAATTTGCATTCCCGCAGATGAAATAAGACGTTAAAGAAACGAACAGGGATGACCATGATCGAATCACTCAAGCACCTGCCGCAGGCACATTCGTCGGACAGCGCGCTGTCCGAGCACTTCACCGACCTGGCGCCGCCGCTCACAAAGCGCCAGGCCGCGATCGAGTCCGCGCGCTGCCTGTACTGCTACGACGCGCCATGCACCCGCATCTGCCCGACCGAAATCGATGTCGCGAGCTTCATCCGCAACATCCACGACCAGAACATCAATGGCGCCGCCGCCGGCATCCTGAAGCAGAACATCCTGGGCGGCAGCTGCGCCCGCGTTTGCCCGACCGAGATCCTGTGCGAAGACGCCTGCGTGCGCAATCACGACGAGGAAGGCCAGCCGGTCAAGATCGGCCTGCTGCAGCGCCACGCGCTCGACAACGCCTCCTTCAAGGAGCATCCCTTCGCGCGCGCGCCATCGACCGGCAAGACCATCGCCGTGGTCGGCGCCGGCCCTGCCGGCCTGTCCTGCGCGCACCGCCTGGCCATGCTGGGCAACGATGTCGTCATCTTCGAGGCGCGCGAGAAGTCGGGCGGCCTGAATGAATACGGCATCGCCAAATACAAGCTGACCAACGACTTCGCGCAGAAGGAAGTCGAGTTCCTGCTGCAGATCGGCGGCATCGAGGTCCGGCATGGACGTGCGCTGGGCCAGAACCTGCACCTGAAGGACCTGCACGCGCAGTACGACGCGGTGTTCCTCGGCCTTGGCCTGAACGCCAGCCGCCAGCTGGGCCTGACCGGCGAGGACGCCCCCGGCCTGATGGCCGCGGTCGACTACATCGCCGCGCTGCGCCAGGCCAGCGACCTTTCCACCCTGCCGGTGCCGAAGCGCGCCATCGTGATCGGCGCAGGCAATACCGCGATCGATATGGCGGTGCAGATCCAGCGCCTGGGCGCGGAGGACGTGACGCTGGTGTATCGCCGCGGCTTCGAGTCGATGACGGCGACCGGCCACGAGCAGGACATCGCCAAGGCCAACCACGTGCGCATGCGTACCTGGGCCGCGCCGCTTGAAGTGCTGCTCGACGATGCCGGCCGCGTGCGCGGCATGCGCTTCGAAGAGACCCGCATGGAAGGCGGCAAGCTGGCTGGCACCGGCGCCTTCATCGAGATCGCCGCCGACGCCGTGTTCAAGGCGATCGGCCAGAGCATGGATGCGACGGGCCTGTCCGAGCCGATGGGGCAGCAGATTACGCGCGTGGGCGACAAGATCCATGTCGACGCCCAGTTCCGCACCGCGCTGCCGGGCATCTACGCCGGCGGCGACTGCGTCGCGCCGGGGCAGGACCTGACGGTGCAGGCAGTCCAGCATGGCAAGCTGGCTGCGATGGCCATTCATAACGACATCCAAAACAAAGTGGAGATTTCATAATGGCTGACCTGAGCATTGAATTCTGCGGCATCAAGTCCCCCAATCCGTTCTGGCTGGCCTCCGCGCCGCCGACCGACAAGGCCTACAACGTCGTGCGCGCCTTCGAGGCGGGGTGGGGCGGCGTGGTCTGGAAGACGCTGGGAGAAGACCCGGCGGCGGTCAATGTGTCGTCGCGCTACTCCGCCCACTACGGCAAGAACCGCGAAGTACTCGGCTTCAATAATATCGAGTTGATCACCGACCGCAGCCTCGAGATCAACCTGATCGAGATCACCCAGGTCAAGAAGGACTGGCCGGACCGCGCGATGATCGTGTCGCTGATGCTGCCGTGCGAGGAGGCGCTGTGGGCCGAGATCCTGCCCAAGGTGGAAGCGACTGGCGCGGACGGCATCGAGCTCAATTTCGGCTGCCCGCACGGCATGCCGGAACGCGGCATGGGCGCCGCCGTCGGCCAGGTGCCCGAGTACGTGGAGATGGTCACGAGCTGGTGCAAGAAGCACTCGAAGCTGCCCGTCATCGTCAAGCTGACGCCGAACATCACCGACGTGCGCAAGCCGGCGCGCGCGGCGCTGGCCGGCGGCGCCGATGCGGTATCGCTGATCAACACGATCAACTCGATCACCCACCTCGACCTGGACCGCATGGTGGCGTTCCCGATCGTCGGCAATGCCAGCACCCACGGCGGCTACTGCGGCTCTGCGGTCAAGCCGATTGCGCTGAACATGGTGGCCGAGATCGCGCGCGATCCCGAGACCCGCGGTTTGCCGATCTCCGGCATCGGCGGCATCGGCAACTGGCGCGACGCGGCCGAGTTCATCGCGCTGGGCGCCGGCTCGGTGCAGGTGTGCACGGCCGCCATGCTGCACGGCTTCCGCATCGTCGAGGAGATGAAGGACGGGCTCTCGCGCTGGATGGATGAGAAGGGCTACAAGAGCATCGCGGAGTTCTCGGGCAAGGCGGTGCCGAATACCACCGACTGGAAATACCTGGACATGAACTACCAGGTGATCGCGCAGATCGACCAGGACAAGTGCATCAAGTGCGGCAAATGCTATGTGGCCTGCGAGGATACCTCGCACCAGTCGATCGCGCAGCTGATCGACGCGGCCAGCGGCGTGCGCACGTATGAGGTGATCAAGGAGGAGTGCGTGGGCTGCAACCTGTGCGAGATCACCTGTCCGGTGGAGGCGTGCATCACGATGGTGCCGCAGGAGACGGGCAAGCCGTACATGAACTGGACGCAGGATCCGCGCAATCCGCGGGCCGAGAAGGTGGAGGCCTGAACTGTTTGCAGGCGGAGGGTAGGGTGGGTGAGCGCAGCGCTACCCACCGGCGCCGCGTTGACGCTTGGTGGGTAGCGCTTCGCTCACCCACCCTACCCACTGTCGGCGCCAGCATCCAAATGGGTTCAACAACCCTGTTCTTTACGCTACACTGAAATGCGTTTTCGCCGATCAACCGATGGAGAAGAACACTGTGAGTAAAGACCTGTCCGGCAACACACAGCTCTGGAACGAAGACCTCGCGCCGACCACGGAAGCCCAGCGCACTTGGCGCTGGTATCACTTCGCCGCCCTGTGGGTCGGCATGGTGATGTGCATCCCGGCCTACACCTTGTCGGCCAGCCTGATCGAAGGCGGCATGTCCGGCTACCAGGCTGTTGTCACCGTGTTCCTCGCCAATGCCATCGTCCTGCTGCCGATGCTCGCCATCGGCCACGCCGGCACCAAGTACGGCATTCCCTACGCCGTCCTCGCGCGCGCCTCGTTCGGCACCAGCGGCGCGCGCCTGCCCGCGCTGATGCGCGCGATCGTCGCCTGCGGCTGGTACGGCATCCAGACCTGGTTCGGCGGCAGCATGATCTACACCCTGCTCGGCGTGCTGGCCGGCCACGAGATCGGCGGCGACAAGATCGCGGGCCTGGGCATCAACGGCGGCCAGTTGCTGTGCTTCCTGGCCTTCTGGGCGATCCAGTTCTGGTACATCGTGCACGGCATGGAGTCGATCCGCAAGCTCGAAACCTATACCGCGCCGCTGAAGATACTGATCTGCTTCGTGCTGCTCGGCTGGGTCTACAACAAGGCCGGCGGCTTCGGCCCGCTGCTCGACCAGCCTTCGCAGTTCGTCCCGGGCGGCAAAAAGGCCGGCGAGTTCTGGACCGTGTTCTGGCCTTCGCTCACGGCGATGGTGGGCTTCTGGGCCACGCTGGCCCTGAACATCCCCGACTTCACCCGCTTCGCCAAATCGCAGCGCGACCAGGTCGTCGGCCAGTCGGTCGGCCTCCCGGTACCTATGGGCCTGCTGGCGATGCTGGCGGTGATCGTCACCTCGGCCACGGTGGTCTTGTACGGCAAGGCGATCTGGGACCCGGTCGACCTGGCCAGCCGCATGACCGGCGCCGCAGTGCTGATCGCCCTGATCGTGCTGCTGATCGACACCGTCAGCGTCAACCTCGCCGCCAACCTTGTCGGCCCGGCCTACGATTTCTCGGCGCTGTCGCCGAAGCACATCTCCTACCGCGCGGGCGGCTACATCACGGCCGGCATCGCGCTGGTGATGATGCCGTGGAAGATACTCGAGTCGACCCAGGGCTACATCTTCACCTGGCTGATCGGCTACTCTGCGCTGCTCGGCCCCATCGCCGGCATCCTGATCGTCGACTACTACCTGATTCGCAAGACGGAGCTGCAGGTCGATGCGCTGTACAAGGATGACGGCGTGTACTCTTACGGCAGCGGCTGGAACATGGCGGCCATCGTCGCCTTCGTGTTCGGCGTGGCGCCGAACATCCCCGGCTTCCTGAATGCGGCCTTCCCGGCCTCCTTCACCGATGTCGGCGACGGATTCAAGACCATTTATACCTACGCCTGGTTCGTGGGGATCGCCATTTCCGCGCTGGTGTACGGCGTGATGATGAAGGGGAAGGCAGTGCCCGCGCTGCGTCCCGCCTAAAAGCTGACTGGAGAAGCACATGACCACGATTATCCGCGGCGGTACTGTCGTCAACGCCGACCGCGCCTTCCGCGCCGATGTCCTCTGCTACGGCGACAAGATCGTCGCCGTCGGCGACAACCTCGATCCGCCGCCCAACGCCACCGTCATCGACGCCACTGGCCAGTATGTGATGCCGGGCGGGATCGACACCCACACCCATATGCAGCTCCCCTTCATGGGCACCGTGACCGAGGACGATTTTTTCACCGGCACCGCGGCGGGCCTGGCCGGCGGCACCACCACGATCATGGACTTCGTGATCCCGAACCCGCAGCAGTCGCTGCTCGAGGCCTATCACACATGGCGCGGCTGGGCGGCCAAGTCGGCCGGCGACTATACCTTCCACGTGGCCGTCACCTGGTGGGCCGACTCCGTGCACAAGGAAATGGGCGAGCTGGTGCACAAGCATGGCGTGAACAGCTTCAAGCACTTCATGGCGTACAAGAATGCGATCATGGCCGACGATGAAACGCTGGTGAAGAGCTTCACCCGCGCGCTGGAGCTGGGCGCGATTCCGACCGTGCACGCCGAAAACGGCGAACTCGTATTCCAGCTGCAGCAAGACCTGCTCAGGCGCGGCATCACCGGGCCGAGCGCGCACCCGCTGTCGCGCCCGCCCGAAGTGGAAGCCGAGGCGGCCAACCGCGCCATCGCGATCGCCAACGTGCTCGGCACCCCGGTGTACATCGTGCACGTGTCCTGCGCCGAGTCGCTCGAGGCGATCACGCGCGCCCGCGCCAAGGGGCAGCGCGTGTACGGCGAGGCGCTGGCCGGCCACCTGGTCATCGACGACAGCGTGTACCAGAGCGAGGACCTGGAGTTCGCGCGCGGCCACGTCATGAGCCCGCCATTCCGCAGCAAGCACCACCAGGGCGCGCTGTGGCAGGGCCTGCAGGGCGGGAACCTGCACACGACGGCGACCGACCACTGCACCTTCTGCGCGGCGCAGAAGGCGGCCGGCAAGGACGATTTCACCAAGATCCCGAACGGCTGCGGCGGGGTCGAGGACCGGATGTCGGTGGTGTGGGACGCGGGCGTCAACACCGGCAGGCTGACGCCGTCAGAGTTCGTGCGCGTCACTTCGACCAACGCGGCGCAGATCTTCAATATCTATCCGCGCAAGGGCGTCGTCGCGGTCGGCGCCGATGCCGACATCGTCGTGTGGGATCCGGAAGGCACGCGCACCATTTCGGCCAGGACCCAGTTCGCCAAAGGCGGCTTCAATGTATTCGAAGGGCGCACCGTGAAGGGCATTCCTTCGCATACGATCGCCGCGGGCAGCGTGGTATTCGCCAAGGGCGACCTGCGCGCGGTCGAGGGCGCGGGCCGCCATGTCGACCGCCCGGCCTTCGTCAAGACGCACGCTTAACATGAATCTCGGGAGTCATACCATGAACGAACTGCGTATCAATGGCGAGCGCCTGTGGGCCTCGCTGATGGAACTGGCCAGGATCGGCGCCACCCCAAAAGGCGGCGTCAAGCGCCTCACGCTAACTGACCTCGACAAGCAGGGCCGCGACCTGGTCGTCGGCTGGGCCAGGGACGCCGGCATGTCGGTCACCGTCGACCAGATCGGCAATGTGTTCATGCGGCGCGAGGGCAGCAATCCTGCGCTGCCGCCGATCATGACGGGCAGCCATATCGACACCCAGCCCACCGGCGGCAAGTTCGACGGCAACTACGGCGTGCTGGCCGGGATCGAAGTCGTGCGCACCTTGAACGACCTGAAGATCACGACGGAAGCGCCGGTCGAAGTCGCGTTCTGGACCAACGAGGAGGGCTCGCGCTTCGTGCCGGTGATGATGGGGTCCGGCGTGTTCTGCGGCGCCTTCACGCTGGAGACGGCCTACGCCGCCAAGGACACCGAAGGCAAGACCGTGCGCGACGAGCTGGCGCGCATCGGCTACATGGGCGACCAGGTGCCGGGCCAGCATCCGATCGGCGCCTATTTCGAAACCCATATCGAACAGGGGCCGGTGCTGGAAGACGCGGACAAGGTCATCGGCGTGGTGCCGGCGGTGATGGGCCTGTCGTGGTACGACTGCGTCGTGACCGGCATGGAGGCGCATGCGGGCCCGACGCCGATGGGGCTGCGCAAGGACGCGCTGCAGGTGGCCACCCGCATCATGCAGGAGGTGGTGCAGATCGCGAACCGCTACCCGCCGTACGGGCGCGGCACGGTCGGCATGGTGCAGGTGTTCCCGAACAGCCGCAACGTCATTCCGGGCGAGGTCAAGTTCAGCATCGACCTGCGCAATGTGAACGACGCGCTGCTCGACACCATGCATGGCGAGATGCTGGCCTTCATCGACAAGACCCGCGCCGAGTCCGGCCTGGGCATCACGATCGAGCGCGTTTCCTACTATCCGCCTTGCCCTTTCCACCCCGACTGCGTGGACGCGGTGCGCGCCGCCACGGCACGCCTGGGCTACTCGACCATGGACGTGGTCTCCGGTGCCGGCCACGACGCGATCTACGCCGCGCGCGTGGCCCCGGCCGGCATGATCTTCGTGCCCTGCAAGGACGGTATCAGCCATAACGAGATCGAGGACGCCAAGTCCGAGCATCTCGAAGCCGGCTGCAACGTGCTGCTGCATGCAATGCTGGAGCGCGCCAGGGTCGTCGCCAGCTGATTTTTTCCCGGCGGGAGGGGGCCGGATGTTCGACAAGAAGGACACACGGGGCCGTAGGGCGGAAGAGGGCGGATAGACATTGGACGCCTCTACGGCGCGTTATTCCGGCGCCATTTCGATCCGGTTGCGGCCCAGTTCCTTCGCGTGGTACAGCGCCGTGTCCGCGCGCGACAGCGAGCTGTTGATGCTCAGGTCGAGCGGGCGCATCGCGGCCACGCCGACGCTGACCGTCACGTTGATCGTGTGCACGCCGACCCGCACCGGCAGCGCCGCCAGGCGCCCGCGCACCCGCTCCGCGAACGCCTGCGCGTGTTCGGTGTCGGCGCCGGCCAGCACCACGGCGAACTCCTCGCCGCCGATCCGCCCGGCGGCATCGACCTTGCGCAATTCCTGGTGCAGCATGCGCGCGAAATGCTTGAGCACTTCGTCGCCGGCGGCATGGCCGTGCAGGTCGTTGATCAGCTTGAAGTGGTCGAGGTCGAACATCATCACCGTGTTGCGCACGCGGCCGTCGCGCTGCACGCGCGCCAGCTCCTGTTCCATGCGCGCCATGAAGTGGCGGCGGTTCGGCAGTCCGGTCAGGAAGTCGGTGGAGGCGGCGTCGCGCAGCGCCGCTTCGATGTGCTTGCGCTCGGTGATGTCGGCGATGAAGCCGTACCACAGGGTGCCGCCGTCCGGCAGCCGGTGCGGCCGCGCGTCGCCCTGGCACCAGCGTTCGCCGAACACCGGCAGCACCACGCGGAACTCCAGGTGCCAGCGTTCCAGCGTCGACGCCGACAGCGCGAGCGAGGCGCGGTAGCTGTCGAAGTCGTCCGGATGGATCGCCGCCTCGACGCTGGCGGCGCTGTCGGCCGCGCGCTGCGGCGTGGTGCCGAAGATGTCGGCGATGCCGGCGCTGGCGTACGGGAAGCATTTGCGGCCGTCCGGCGTTTCGCTGTACTGGTAGACCACGCCGGGGATCTCGTCGGTCAGGGAGGTCAGCAGCTCGGCGCTCTGGCGCAGCTTTTCCGACAGGGCGACCGTGTCGGTAATGTCGGTGGTGACGCCGGCCATGCGCAGCGCGTTGCCGTTCGCGTCGCGCAGCGCGACCTTGCCGCGGCTGAGCACCCACTTGTAGCGCCCGTCCTTGCAGCGCAGGCGGTGCTCGACTTCGTACATCGGGGTGTGGTTCAGCAGGTGGGCCTCGATCCTGGCCTTGACCATCTGCAGGTCGTCCGGGTGCACCCGGGTGTAGCTGTCTTCGATGCGGTTGGTGATTTCGTCTTCGGCGTAGCCGAGCATCGCTTTCCAGGCTCTGGAATAGTGAATGACGCCGGAGCGGATGTCGCGGTCCCAGATGCCGGTGCCGCTGCCGGCGATGGCCAGCGCCAGCAGCGCGTCGTCCCCGCCCTCGTCCTCGCTGTCGAGAAAGCCGTCGCTGGCCATGCTCGAATCCCCTTGCAGAATCATTTCAGTTTGGAAAGATTAGCACAGTTCGGCGGGGTAAAGTGTTGCAAAAAATGGAGCAAGGCCTGTGCCGCGATGTCGGCGTCGTCGGCGGTCATGGTCTCGAGCCGGTTGTGGCTGATGCCGCCGTTGCCGCAGCGGGTAAACAACATTGCCACATCGCTCATGCGGGCCATCGCCATCGCGTCGTGGCCGGCGCCGGACGGCAGGTCGTGGCGCGGCAGGCCGGCCGCCTCGATCGCGGCGCCCAGCTGGTCCATCAGCCACGGCGCGCAGGGCGCGGCGGCGGCCGACACCACCTGTTCGATGCTGGCCTCGACCTGGCGCCGCGCGCAGATGGCGGCGATGCCGTCGAGCACATCCTGCACCGCCGCCAGCCGCACCGCGTCGTCCGCCGCGCGGATGTCGAGCGACAGCTTGCAGTGGCCGGGAATGACGTTGACCGAGCCCTTGGGTACCTGCAGCTGGCCGACCGTGCCCACCAGCGCCGGCGCCGCGCTGCAGCGCCGCTCGACCATCAGCACGATTTCGGCGGCGGCGGCGGCGGCGTCCTTGCGCATGTTCATCGGGGTAGTGCCGGCGTGGCTGGCCAGGCCGGCCAGTTCCACCAGGTAGCGCGAACTGCCGGCGATGGCGCTAACCACGCCCAGCGCCAGGCCCTGTTCGAGCAGCACCGGGCCCTGTTCGATATGGACTTCGACAAAACCGAGCAGGTCTTCGCGCCGGCGTGCGATGGCGGGGATGGCGTCGCTGTCGTGGCCGGCGGCGGCGAGCGCCTCGCGCATCGTGATGCCGTCGGCGTCCTGCTTGTCGAGCAGCGCCATGTCGAACTGGCCGATCACGGCGTTACTACCCAGGAAAGTGCTCTTGAAGCGCACGCCTTCCTCTTCGGCGAAGCCGACGATCTCGAGGTCGTAGGGCAGTCGCTCACCGCGTGCGTTCAGGTGGCGCACCAGCGCGATCGGCAGCAGGATGCCGAGGCGGCCATCGTACTTGCCGCCGTCGCGCACGGTGTCGTAGTGGGAACCGGTCATCAGCGTCTTCGCGCCCGGGCGGCCGGACAGGTAGCGCCCGCAGACGTTGCCGACGGCGTCGATGGCCACTTCCATGCCGGCTTCGCGCATCCAGGCGGCCAGCTGGGCGGCGGTGCGGCGGTGGGTCTCGGTCATGTACGAGCAGGTCAGGCCGTCATCGGCCTCGCTCCAGGCGCCGATTGTCTCGGCCCATTGCATGATCGTCGGGCCGAACAGCGGCGACAGCTGCAGCAGGTCGTTGATGCGCAGTTCGGCGATGCGGTGGATCTGGCGCAGGCATTCGGCCATCTCGCCGGCGCGCTGGTTCTTCAGGCGGCGGGTGAAGGTGTCGATGATGGCCTGGCGCGTCAGGCCATTGCCGTCCGGGCCCTTGACGGCGAGGATGAAGGGGAAGCCGAATTTGGCATTGTAGGCGGCGTTGAGCTGGTGCAGGGTGGCGTATTCTTCGGCGCTGCACAGGTTCAGGCCCGACTTGGCCTGTTCGTGCGTCGACTCGGCGGTCAGCTGGCCGGCGATGGCGGCCTTGCCCGCCAGTTCGGGGTGGGCGCGGATCAGCGACAGCTGTTCGCCGGCGCTGGCGTCGGCGACCACGTTCTGCAAGGCCAGCTTGAGGGCGGCGGGCGTGGCGAACGGGCGCCGGGCCGCGGCGCGTTCCGGGATCCATGGCGAGTGCTCGTAGATGCCGCGCAGGGTCGCGGTGAAGGTGGCGGCGCCGCAGGTGTTCAGGTCGTGGAGCGTGGTCATGGTGGGGTCCGATCGTACAGGTCCGTCAATCTTATAGCTTACTGCGCCTTCCGATATACGCCGCGGCTGATAACTATTAACGCGTGGGGCGGAACAGCGAAGGGCCTATTTCTGCGTCAGCGCCTTCGCCGCCGCGCTGACCTGGTCGCGCAGCCACTTGTGCTCGGGCGCCTGGTGCACCCGCTCATGCCACAGCTGGTAAAACCGCATCGGCGGGAACTTGACCGGCACCGTGAACGTTTTCAGCGGCAGCGTCTTCTCGTAGAACTTGACGAACTGGCGCCCGGTCGTCAGCACCAGGTCGGTCTGCGTCAGCATGTACGGAATCAGCCCGAAGTAGGCCGACTCCACCGCCACGTTGCGCTGCATGCCCTGGCGCTCGAGGTAGGAATCGATGACGCCGTGGTAGCCGGGCAGCATCTGCGACGGCGCCACGTGCGGCAGGCTCAGGTAGTCCGCCATCGTCATCGCGTCGCTCGCGGTGCGCTTTGCATACGGGCTGTCGGCGCGCATGGTGCAGATGATCGGGTCCTCGAACAGCTTCGAGATGTGCAGGTGCGCGGGCGGCTCGTCCCAGTTGGCGATGACCAGGTCCATGTCGCCGTCCGACAGCATGCGGATATAGTCGACCCCCGGTCCCAGGCTGTGGATCACCACGCGGCTGTTGGGCGACCCGCGCCGCAGCGCCGCCACCACGTTCGGCAGGAACTGGCTGTCCAGGTAATCCGGCGCGGCGATGTGGAAGGTGCGCGCTTCTTCCTGCGGCACGAAGGGCGACTTCTTGATGAACAGGCTTTCGGTCTCATCCAGGATGCGCTTGGCCGGCTTGAGCAGGCTTTCGCCATGCTGGGTCGGCACCATGCCGCGCGCGCCGCGCACCAGCAGCGGGTCGCCGGTCAGTTCGCGCAGCTTGCGCAGCGAGGCCGAAATCGACGGCTGCGGCTGGTTCAGCTTGAGCGCCACGCGCGAGACGTTCTTTTCCACGAGCAGCAGGTAGAGGATGCGGATCAGGTGCAGGTCGAGGTGCTGGGGCAGGCTGGCCATGGCGTTCGCCAGAATCTGGCGTATATGATTTCGATTATGTGGAATATACGCCATTTTTCATGTAGGGTGAGGGGAAAGCGTTTATCTTGGGTAAATTCGCGCCACTATTGGCCTCGCTCCCGCAACAAGGACACCCATGGAATTTTTCGGATACCTGATCCCCTACGGCCTCGAATGGCTCAACCTGCTCGTGCGCTGGCTGCACGTGATCACCGGCATCGCGTGGATCGGCGCCTCGTTCTATTTCGTCTGGCTCGATAACACCATCCGCCCGCCCGCGCCGGGCTCGGACCTGGCCGCCAAGGGCGTATCGGGCGAATTGTGGGCGGTCCATGGCGGCGGCTTCTACAACCCGCAAAAGTACCTGGTGGCGCCGGCCGCGCTGCCGAAGGAACTGCACTGGTTCAAATGGGAGGCGTATTCGACCTGGCTGTCCGGCTTCGCGCTGCTGACCATCGTTTACTACTTCAATGCGCAGGCGATGATGGTCGACAAGGCGGTGGCCGACCTCTCCAGCCTGCAGGCGGTCGGCATCGGCGTGGGCAGCCTGGTCGCCGGCTGGGCCGTGTACGACCTGCTGTGCCGCTCGAAGCTGGGCCAGCACGACCTGGCGTTCGGCGTCGTCATCTTCGCGCTGCTGTGCGCCAGCGCCTGGGGATTGAACCACTACCTGAGCGGGCGCGCGGCCTACATCCACGTGGGCGCGATGATCGGCACCATGATGGCCGGGAACGTGCTGATGCTGATCATCCCCGGCCAGCGCAAGCTGGTGGCCGCGATGATGGCCGGCCAGAAGCCGGACCCGATCCACGGCATCAAGGCCAAGCAGCGCAGCGTCCACAATAACTACCTCACCTTGCCGGTGCTGTTCATCATGATCAGCAACCACTACGCGATGACCTACCGCCACGAGCATGCGTGGGCGGTGCTGGCGATGATCATGGCCGCCGGGGTACTGATCCGCCACTTCTTCAACCTGCGTCACAAGGGCCGGGTCGAGTGGAAGTATCCGGTGGCTGGCGTGGCGCTGCTGCTGGCGGTCGCGGTGGCGATCGCACCCAAGGCGCCGGCCGCGGCGGCGGCGGGTGTCGACCCTGGCGCGCAGTTCGCGCGGGTGCAGGCGATCATCGGCCAGCGCTGCGTGTCCTGCCATGCGGACAAGCCGACCCAGCCCGGGTTCGCGTCGGCGCCGGCCGGCGTCATGCTGCACAGCGAAGCGCTGGTGCGCCAGAACGCGGCCCGCATCTATCAGCAGACGGTGCAGCTCAAGGCAATGCCGATCGCGAACCTGACCAATATGACCGACGCCGAACGGGCCGAACTGGCCGCCTGGTTCGAAGCCGGCGCACAATGAGGAACACTATGACGAACAAGGAACAACTGGGGGCCTGGATCGACGCCCACTTCGACGAGCAGGTCGCCTTCCTGCAGCAGGTGATCCGGATCCCGACCGACACGCCGCCGGGGAACAATGCGCCGCACGCCGATGCGGTGGCGGACATGGTCGCCGCCTACGGCTGGCAGGCCGAGAAGCACGCCGTGCCGGCACAGGCCGTGCACGACTACGGCATGGAGAGCATCACCAACCTGATCGTGCGCCGCCCGTATGCGGCGGGCGGGCCGACCATCGCGCTCAACGCGCACGGCGACGTGGTGCCGCCAGGCGAAGGCTGGGTGCACCCGCCGTATGGCGGCGTGGTGGAGGACGGCTATATCTACGGGCGCGCGGCGGCGGTGTCGAAGTGCGATTTTTCGACCTATATCTTCGCCGTGCGCGCGCTCGAAGCGCTGGGCGCGCCGCTCCGGGGCGGCGTGGAACTGCATTTCACCTACGACGAGGAATTCGGCGGCCTGCTGGGGCCGGGCTGGCTGCTCGAACAAAAGCTGACCAGGCCGGACCTCGTCATCGCGGCCGGCTTCAGCTACAACATCGTCACCGCGCACAACGCCTGCCTGCAGCTCGAGATCACCGTGCACGGCAAATCGGGCCATGGCGCGATGCCGGAGACCGGCCACGACGCGCTGCAGGCGGCGACCCGCATTTTGAATGCGATCTATGGACAGTTGCCGGAGCTCAAGAAAATCAAGTCGCAGGTGCCGGGCATCGATTCGCCGACGATGCTGGTCGGGCGCATCGACGGCGGCACCAATACCAATGTCGTGCCGGGCAAGGTGGTCATGAAGATGGACCGCCGCATGATCCCCGAGGAAGATCCGGTCGCGGTCGAGGCCCAGGTGCGCCAGCTGGTCGAGCAGGCGGTCGACGGCGTGCCCGGCATCCGGGTCGAGATCCGGCGCCTGCTGCTGTCGCATGCGCTGCGGCCCTTGCCGGGCGCGGACGCCCTGGTGGCGAGCCTGCAGGCCAACGGCAAGGCGGTGCTGGGCGTCGACATCCCGGCCCAGGGCACGCCGCTGTACGCGGATGCGCGCCTGTACGGCGAGGCCGGCATTCCGGCGGTGCTGTACGGTGCCGGGCCGAGGACGGTGCCGGAGTCGAACGCCAAGAAGGCCGATGAAAAGCTGGCCCTGGCCGACCTGCGCGCCGCCACCAAGGTGGTCGCGCTGACCCTGGTTGATCTGCTAGGGGGCCAGGACTAGAACTTTTTGGGCGCGAGCTGGAATATACGGGTGTAAAGAGTGATTTTTTAACATGCACCAGTATAAGGAGCACCTATGAAGCTGATCCAATCCCTCGCGATCGCAGCGGCCGTCGCCCTGGCGCTGTCCGCCTGCGGCGACAACACCGTGGCCGATGCGCCGCCGGCGCAAAAGGCCGTCACCCAGTCATCCAGCAGCAGCCAGCTGGCCGCCAGTGCCTACACGACCGTGGTGCAACAGCTGTACGTGTCGTACTTTGGCCGTCCCGCCGATACCGGCGGCTTTGCCAGCTTCACGGCGCGCATGGTCACGCTGGCCGGCCCGAGCGATATCCAGAGCCTCGATGCGGCCTACAAGGCGTCGCCGGCGATGCGCGAACTGATCGACAGCTTCGGTTCGAGCGCCGAGTCGGCCGCCCTCTATTCGGGCAACACCAACGACTTCGTGACCGCCATCTACGCCAATTTACTGGGGCGCGCGCCGGATGAAGGGGGCAAGGCCTTCTGGGTGGCGGAAATCGACAGCGGCAGGCTGACCCGCGCCAACGCCTCGCTATCGATCATGGCCGGCGCGCTGGCCAACGCCACCGCCCAGGGCCAGCTCGATGCCTCGCTGGTCAACAAGCGCATCACCGTGGCCACCAGCTTCACCGCCGCGCTCGACACCCAGACCGAGGCCCTGGCGTATGCAGGCGACGCCGCTGCCGCCAAGGTGCGCGCGATGCTGGCGATGGTAAACGCGAATACCGATCTTACGCAGTTCCAGGCCACGATCAATGCCACGATCACGGAGCTGGTCACGAGCAGTGCGCCGACCTTCGCCCAGGTGCGCGCCATTATCGACCAGCGCTGCATCGCCTGCCACTCGGGCGCCAACGCATCGGCCGGCATCTCGTGGGCAAGCGACGCCACCGTGCGTGCGCGTGCGAGCGACATCAACCGCGTGGTCGTCGTGACTCGCACCATGCCGCAAGGGAACGCGACCGGGATGACCGAGGCCGAACGCGAGACCATCGGCAAGTGGTTCCAGGCCGGCGCCAACTGAATCGGCGGCGCGCCTGGGCGCGCCTTCGCGCTCTTGACCCCGCCCTGAAGGCCGTGCGAGATCAGCCCCTGCAGCTGGTCCGCGTACTCGAAGCGGGAAGTTACGCGGCGTTGGCGCGCGACTTGCGTCCGCGCTGTTCGATGCCGAAGAAGGTGATCAGGCGTACCACCATGGCCACGGCGGCGATCGCGCCCGGCAGGTATTCGACGTATTCCATGATCAGTCGCGTCCTGCCAGGTTGCGCAGTTCGGCGGCCTGGCTGGGCGAACGCGCTTCGCATTCGCGCGCCATCGCGAACAGCTGCAGGCGGGTCTTTTGCATCGCGCGCGCCGATACGCCAGTCTTCTTGTCCGCTTCCTGTGTCACGTACTGGCGCTGCTGCGCAGCGAACAGTGCGGCGGCGAAGTTGCGCGCGGCCTTGCTCAGCTCAGCAAGATGGCTGGCGAGGCTGCCCGGATCGGTAGTAAGGAAGGTGGACATGGAAAACTCCTCGTGTATCTGCGTTTGTGCAATGCAGTATATCGAGCCGCATACAATAAATAAAATTTTGATTTGTGATGCTACCCATAGATAAATCGAATATCTTGGTGTGGAAGGCCCGATCGCGATCACGGCTGCGCATAAGCGTCATTCACTTGCCTCATGGCAATGTAGATTCGCACAGGAAATGTACAGAAATTAACAATATTGTCGTTTCCGACTCATTCTGTGAAAAGTTTGACCTTGCCGCCGGGCCCGGCTAGTGTCGCTCGACGCGCATGCAAAAAGCGCAACCCGCCTGCGATCCAGGCAAACTATCGACACCACACCTCTTGGAGATCCCATGAATCTGCGTAGAACCTTGCTTGCAGCATCGATCGCATCCCTTTCTTTCCTTGCCGCAGGCGCCGCATCCGCCGCCGACATGATGGGCGGCCCGGTCGCCCAGTCGGCCGCCGCCAACGCCAGCCTGATGGGCGAACTGATGTCGCAGCGCGGCCGCAGCGGCCTGAGTAAGGACCATGGATTTGCCATGGCCTCGCAGCACCCGGGCGCGGCCGGCACCAGGGTGGCGCGTGTCAACCACACCTACAAGGGCGTGCGCGTGTTCGGCTCCGAGTCTGTCGTCGTGACCGGTTCGCGCGGCGAGATCATGAGCGAGTCCGTCGCCGACCGCCGTTCCGCGCTGGGCCGCGGGGTGGCGATGAACGTCGCGCCGTCGATCAGTGCCGCCAAGGCGATTGCCGCCGTGGGTGCAAAAGGTAAGCCGATCGATCCTCCAAGCGCTGAACTGCTCATCTATCCGGTGATGAAGGAAGTGCGCGCCGCCGGCGCTGCCGGCAAGGCTGAAAGCGAACTGAATGCGGTCGACGTGGAAGAAGTGGTCGGCGGCTACGAGCTGGCCTACCTGGTCAGGACCCGCAACAGCGAGGGCAATACCCCGGTCTTCATGGATTCGATCGTCAGCGCCAAAACCGGCGCCATCCTCGACCAGTGGAGCATGTTGCAGACCGTGGCCGGCACGGGCCACAGCCAGTACAACGGCACCGTGCCGCTGAACACGACGCTGAGCGGCAGCACCTACAGCATGAAGGATCCATCGCGCGGTGTCGGCGGCACCTTCGGCGCGATGGCGATCACCAACGCCAATCACACGACCAGCGCCGGCGCGGTCTATACCAACAGTACCAACACCTGGGGCGATGGCCAGCAGTACATCGCCGGCGGCAGCACCACCAATGCCAATGGCCAGACTGCCGCGGTCAACGCGATGTGGGGCTTGATGAACACCTACGACATGCTCAAGAACACCCTGGGCTGGCAATCCCTGGACGGCAACAACACCGCGACCTACATCGCCGTGCACGTGAACACCGCCTATGACAATGCCTACTACAGCGACACCTGCAAATGCATGTTCATCGGTGACGGCGGCACCTACTTCACCAACCTTGGATCGATCGACGTGATCGGCCACGAGATGGGCCACGGCGTCACCGCCGCCACCTCGAACCTGGCCTATCGCGGCGAGTCGGGCGGGCTGAACGAATCGAGCTCGGACATCACCGGCGAAGCCGTTGAAGCGTATGCGCGCGCCGGCGGCACCGGCACGGTCATTCCGGCCACCGGCAACGACTGGATGACCGGCCAGGAAATCGGCAAGGACGGCAATCCGCTGCGCTGGATGTACAAGCCGAGCCTGGACGGCCGTAGCCCGGACGCATGGAGCACCTCGCTCAAGCGCCTCAACGTGCACTACAGCAGCGGCCCGAACAACCGCATGTTCTACTTCCTGTCCAAGGGCTCGAACTCGAGCAGCGCAAGCCAGTACTACAGCAAGTACCTGACCAAGGCGCCGCTGGCGATGACCGGCATCGGCACCGACAAGGCTTACCGCATCTGGTTCAAGTCCCTGAGCACCAAGTTCACCTCGTCGACCAACTATGCCGACGCCCGCACCAAGATGATCGCGTCTGCCACCGAGCTGTATGGCGCCGGCAGTGCCGAAGTGAAGGCGGTCACGCGCGCTTACGCGGCGATCAATGTCGGTCTCGACATCGCTGAATAAAAAGAGTTAGCCCGGTGTTGCGGCCCGCGTGTGGGAGTGCGCTGGCCGCTTTTTTTTTGAGACGATCAGGATTTGCGCGCGCGCAGGGCGCTGCCCACGACTACCAGCCCTGCAAGCAGCATGCCGTAGGTTGCCGGTTCCGGGATGGGCGCGATATCCTGCGACAGCAGGTCGCCGACCTTCTGGTCGCCGTCTCCGATGTAGAACGCGACTTTCAGGTGCGGCGAGGTGAAGTCCTGGGTGCCCCCGGTGAAGGTGAATTTGAATACCATGTCATCGCCGAGTGGGATGTGGTCGCCGAACACGCACAGCTTCATCGGATTCGATCCCGCGCTGCAGCCATTGGCGGACAGTTCGTTGGTGTTGAGCGTCCAGTCCATCGCCCCGGCCGGCGCGGCGGTCATGGCCACGCTGTCGAATGAGCCCACGTCCTTGAGTGCCAGTGCGCCAAGTGTCGTCGCGTTCAGCCAGTCCCCGTTGCGTCCGGCGGCGTCGATTTCGAGCGTCAGGACATTCGCGTCCCATGACGTGGTGAAGGTCACACCCTGGAAGATCAGTTCTTCGGCCGACGCGCTTGAAACGGCCATGCCGAGGCCCGCGGCGAGAGCGAGCGGAGCGACAAAGCGCTTTTTAGGAAAAAACATGATTTGCTCCTCCTTGAAAATTTGGCTTGTCATTTGCCGGCCATGAAGCGGCCGTCAGCTGACAACTAAAAGTATCACAGCGAGGCCAGCGGTTAGGGCGCGCCCGATTGGAAATCGGACGGTGAAGAAAAAATCAACGAAAGGGCAATTTCCATAGCATTTCAGGTTTTGCAAATAATGCGAACTCGAAATTTTCCCGGCGAAAATCCTGTGCCGGTGGTCCGGGAATTACAACAGGCGCGAATGGCGCGGCAGCTTGGCGCTCAGGTAGTCGTGCTGATCGGCAAGCACATTGCGCCCGCTGAGGATGAAGTGTTCGAACCGGCAGGGAACGTACAGGAAGGTATGCCAATTCCCTTCAGGCCGGCGGTAAATCGAAATGTGGTCGGGGCGGGGTGAATCGAACACCCGACGACCTGCTCCCAAAGCAGGCGGCATGCCACTTGCCTACGCCCCGAAAAAAGGTGTAGCGCACGCCTTCCGGCGCCGGACGCCGTGAGGGGCGGCCAGCCAGTGAGCTGGTGCGCTGCGTTGAATGGACCCGCCTGCAGGGCTCGAACCTGCGACCTCGACGTTCGTAGCGTCGCGCTCTTCCAACTGAGCTAAGGCGAGATGAAACTGGAGTGGAGTGCCGGATTCGAACCGGCGATCGACGGCTTTGCAGGCCGCGCCCTTTGGCCTCTCGGGCAACCCCACCTTGAAACGGGAAAGAACAAAAACTGGGGTGACTGGTCGGATTCGAACCGACGCCTCCCGGAATCACAATCCAGGGCTCTTCCAACTAAGCTACAGCCTCCATTGAAACGACGTTCATCAACGCAGCCAGGCGCCGGTAGGACGTGGCGTCCCGCACAGAGGGTCCACGTGGTACGGTTTGACTTCGCGGCAGCCGCAACGCTGTGGTCCGCGAAGTCCTGGGCGCATGCTCGGTCGAGGTTGCGGCTCGACCCGAAGCGGCGCCTGGCGGTGATGAACTGGTGCAGAGGGCTGGGTTCGAACCAGCGGCCACCGGCTTTTCAGGCCGGCACTCTACCGACTGAGTTACCTCTGCGATGTAATCTTGGTGGGCAGCCAGGGATTCGAACCCCATATGTCTGAGACGGCGGATTTACAGTCCGCTGCAGTCGCCAATGCTGCTCGCTACCCATGTCCATTCCACAAAGCCTCTCGGGCGCGACTCGCCCCTGGCTTGGCCATGCACTTTTCAGAACGCGCTTTGTGGAATGGGACGGGAAGAGGGGTTCGAACCCTCGTCTCAGCTGTGAAAGCCTGCGCTCTGCCTATTGAGCTATTCCCCTCTGGCGCCACCCACACGGGTATTCCACGTGAGGGTGGAATACCGATACAGGCGGCGCTGATAAACCTGTCCGAATTTTCAAAGAACATGCGCCTGGTCCGGGTTGTCCGGGAGGCGGCCTCCAAACTGAGAGGGCTTGACTGCGTTGGTTCTGCTTGGGGTTGAAAAACAAAAAGCCCGGAGTTCTTGCGAACATCCGGGCCGGTTGGCTTGACTTTGCGGTCAGCTGGGGAGGAGCGATCCTTCCTGGCTAGGGATTGCTCCCACGGATGTTGCGTGCATGCGGATATTCGGGTTCACAAAAGCGGACCGGATTCACCTGATGCAGGTGGACGTTGCTGGCGGATGCCCGTAGCGAAGCCAGCGGCGATCTCGCAAGCAGGGACAGGCCGAGCCCGTTGCGCTCTGCTGCCATCATCTGCTGTTGAATTGCTGTTTTCACGTTGGGTCCTGTCATGCGGTTTGTTGGTGCTCTTTGTCGAGCGATTGAATGCATTCTCACACGCCATTTTTTAAAACGCAAGCGTTTGGTGAAATATATTTGCATCACATGCAAATATATTGGTGCCGGAGGGTTTTTTTGCAACAGGTGCAAACGCTGCTTTGCCGTAGGCTGTATCATGGCGCCTGTCGTAGTGAGGTACGACGGATATGCCGACAACGAAAAAAACGAAACCCGCCCCCCAAGCCGCCGTGCGGCGCAAAGCAGTCTTGCGCGTGCAAGTGCTGATGGCCGAACACGAAATCCGCTTTGTCACGGACTTGTGGAAGCAGCTGACGATCCTGGGTGTCGACATTTCCCATTCCCAGCTGACCCGCGTCGTTAACAACAGCACCAAGACGCTCAGTATCGACCTGCTCGAAGGGCTGGCGACACTGTTCGACTGTCCGGTGTCGCACCTCTTTAAAGACGCGTAACAGCATCCCAGTTCAGGCCAAACCTGCCCAGGAATTTCTTGAGGCGGTCGGCATCGTTCGGCTTTGCCTTCGTTTCGCGCGAGGCTGCATACAGCTTGCGGCCAGCGTCCGACATCGTCTTCGATTGCCGGCATACGCCGATGACGGCCTTGAGCTGCATTGCATCGAACAGGTCCAGCGCCGCCACTGCATCGCGCTCCATTAAATCTTCGAGTGCCACTTCATCTTCGCTCTCGGGTCGAACATGGTGTAGCCACAGCCGCTTCAGGCGTGCGATCTCGCCCTCGACAATCGCATCGGTGATACGGCCCGCTTCGGCCAGCGTTGCCATGCGCGTGACCGATGCCGACAAGTCGCGGAAGTTGCCGGTCCAGCGCGCATCGTTCGAGGTGGCGAAGCGCATGTAGCGCTCGCGCGCTTCCTTGTTCAGGCGCGCCTGCTGGCCGTGTTCAGCGCTGTGCTGTGCCAGCAGGTAGTCGATATTCGGCTCGATGTCCTCGGCGCGCTCGGCCAGCCCTGGCAGCTCGTAGGTCCACAGGTTGATGCGGGCATACAGGTCTTCGCGGAAGCGCCCGGCCGCCACTTCCCGCGATAGATCGCGGTTGGTGCCGGCGATCAGCTGGAAGTCGCTCTGCACTTCCTGGTCGCCGCCGACCGGAAGGAAGCGCTTTTCCTCGACGGCCTTGAGCAGCATGGCTTGCTCGTCGAGACCGAGTTCGCCGATCTCGTCCAGGAACAGCAAGCCCTTGTGCGCCGTGCGCAGCAGGCCAGGGCGGTCGGCCGCAGCGCCGGTGAAGGCGCCCTTGATATGGCCGAACAGGGTCGAGCCGGCGCCGTCGCCATGCAGGGTCGCGCAATTGAGTTCGACGAATTTGCCGTCAAGCTGGTGCCGCGTTTTTTTCAGTTCGAATACGCGCCGCGCCAGGAAGGACTTGCCGGCGCCAGTGGGTCCCATCAGCAGGATCGGCGCACGCGAGCGGACGGCGATGTGTTCGATCTCGTCGATCATGGCATTGAAGCGCGGGCTGCGCGTCGCGATGCCGGACTTCAGGAAAGCCACGCCCTCTTGCTGCTCATTCGAGAAGCGCTGCGCGATCTGGTCGTACTTCGACAGGTCCAGGTCGATCAGAGCATAGCTGCCCGGGTTGCCGACGGTCTGGCGCCGCGGCGGCGAGGTTTGCAGCAGGCGGCCGGGGAAGTAGTGCGCCTCCGTCATCAGGAACAGGCAGATCTGGGCGACGTGGGAACCGGTGGTGATGTGGATCCAGTACTCCTCGTGGTCGGGATCGAATGGGTAGCGCTTGGCGAAGTCGAACAGGTTGCCGTAGACGTCCTCGAAATCCCAGGGGTCGGCGATCGGCAGGTCGTGGCCGACGACGGTCGTCTCCGGCGATACGGCGCCGATGTCGTCAGTCACCCGCTTGACCAGGTCGGTAAAGCTGGCGCTGTATAGCAGGTCGAAACGGTCGATCACGGTGTCTTCATGCTGGGTCAGCGCAATGCTGGGCCGCCACTTCTCCCAGCGGGCGCTGCCTTTACCGTTGTCGAGCTGGGTGCCGACGAAGCCGATCACCACGATCCGTTTCTTCTTCATCTTGGATAATTTCTTATCTATTGGGATAAATATTTTCGAATGGTACAGCAAGATGATTGGCGCATCAATCCCTGCTGATTGATCGTTTCTCAAGAAAATCAAGGACTTATCAGAAACCCGGCTGAGCGCGACTGCGCTGGCACGCCGTTTGCAATAGGGAAGGTGCACACAAAGAAAAACAAGGAAATGAAAATGGCTAACACTCAGTTGTTCCAAAGCTTCAAAGGGATGTTCGTACCGGCGCCGGACGCGGTGAACTTCGAAGGTGCGCCGGCTTACGCCTTGTCGCCGAAGCATCAGCTGGCGCAGTACGCCGCCACCGGCTGCCTGAACGCGACCTACTACGCCAGCGCAGAAGCGCAGCTGGCTACGGTACTGGAACTGTGCGCGAACGTGGATGCGAAATTTATCGCCCAGGCGGCCGTGTATTGCCGTGAACGTGGCTACATGAAGGATATGCCAGCCTTGCTGGTGGCAGTGCTGGCCGGTAAGGGCAGCGAGGAACTGGCGCCAGCATTCAAGCGCGCCATCAACAGCGGCAAGATGCTGCGTAACTTTGTGCAGATCATGCGTTCCGGCGCCGTGGGCCGCAAGTCGCTCGGTTCGCGTCCGAAGAAACTGGTGCAGCGCTGGTTGAACACCGCCACTGAGCGTGAATTGCTGACGGCGGCAATCGGTACGGCGCCTTCGCTGGCCGATGTGGTGAAGATGGTGCATCCGAAGCCGGCCGAGGCTTGGCGTGAGGCCTTCTTCGCCTGGTTGATTGGCAAGCCGCACGATGCGCAAGCGTTGCCGCCAGCAGTCAAGGCTTTCGAGGCGTACAAGCTGGATCAGTCGCAGCCGGTGCCGGAGGTGCCGTTCCAGATGTTGACGGCGCTCGACTTGCCGGATACGGCATGGGCGCAGATTGCCCGCCAGGCCGGATGGCAGATGGTGCGCATGAACCTGAATACGTTTGCGCGCCATGGCGTGTTCGCGCTGCCGGGGATGACCGAGCTGGTGGCCGCCAAGTTGCGTGATGCTGAAGCGATCGCCAAGGCGAAGGTGTTTCCTTACCAGTTGATGTCGGCCTACAAGGCGGCATCGCAGGATGTGCCGCCGGCGGTGCGCGATGCCTTGCAAGATGCGCTGGAGATCAGCCTGGCGAACGTGCCGCAGATCGAGGGTATGGTGGTTGTGTGTCCGGACGTGTCGGGGTCGATGTCGTCGGTGGTCACCGGCGCCCGCGGTTCGGCGTCGTCGGCGGTGCGCTGCATCGACGTGGCGGCCCTGGTGGCCGCGGCTATGCTGCGCAAGAATCCGGACGCCATGGTTTTGCCCTTCGAGTGCGATGTGGTGAAGTGCGATTTGAACTCGCGTGATACCGTAATGACGAACGCACAGAAACTGGCGGCAATCGGCGGTGGCGGTACGAACTGCAGCGCTCCGCTGGCCCTGTTGAACAAGCGCAAGGCGCGCGCGAACCTGGTGGTGCTGGTGTCGGATAACCAGTCCTGGGTGGACGCAAGCCGCTCGGGTTCGACCGAGACGATGCGTGAATGGACGGCGTTCAAGCAGCGCAACCCGGCCGCAAAGCTGGTGTGCGTGGATATCGCCCCATACGGTACGACCCAGGCCCTGGAACGCGAAGACGTGCTGAACATCGGCGGCTTCTCGGACGACGTATTCAAGATCATCGCTGCCTTTGCCGCCGGCCAGTTGGGCGCCGCGCACTGGCTTGGCGAGATCGAGTCGGTCACCGTCGGGGGGAAATAAAATGGGCTGGACCATTAGCGTGGGCAGCAAAGGTTTTGGGCGCAACATGAATGCAGGCGTGACTACACCAACGATTGTCACGTCGACTTCTCGTCATGCTGTCGCCCAATGGAGTTTGTCCCCGAATGCAGGCAGGACTACATTGGATTTAGCTGGTTCAAACCCAGCCTGGCAGACGAAGCGTGTCTGGCAGAACGTCCTGTCGACCCTTGTCGGGTTTTGATTGAGCAGTAAGAGTTTTCAGGCGAATGCAGGTGAAATTACATCGCTACAACCGGGGAGGTCGCGGGTTCGAATCCCGCCAGTGGCAAGGTATCGCTGCTGTAGCTCAGTGGCAGAGCACCGTGCACGCAAGTGCACACGATTTCACCACCACTTGTCGCCACTTTTTTATAAGAACTGGAATGATCATGAAACACGAAGAATACGACGTCATGAACGTCGAAAACGGACGCCCGGTCAAGATGTGGACCAAGGGCGTGCCGGTGGAGCCGGAAGCGAAGCAGCAGTTGAGCAATGCCGCGCGGATGCCTTTCATTTACAAGCACATCGCGGCGATGCCCGATGTGCATCTCGGAAAAGGCTCGACCATCGGCAGCGTGATCCCGACCCTCGGCGCGGTGATTCCGGCCGCCGTCGGCGTCGATATCGGCTGCGGAATGATGGCCGCCAAGACCACGCTGACTGCGAACGACTTGCCGGACAACCTGGGTCCTTTGCGCAGCGCGATCGAGAAGGCCGTGCCGCACGGTATGTCGCCGAAGACGCGCGGCTTCAAGGGCCGCGACGAAGGCTCGTGGCATACGCCGCCGCAGCCGGTCGATGCCGCCTGGATGCAGTTGAAGGATGAGTTCGACGCGATCTGCCTGAAGACGCCGAAGCTGAAAAACACGAACAACTACCGCCACCTGGGAACCTTGGGTAGCGGTAACCACTTCATCGAGGTGTGCCTCGACGAAGTGGGCTTCGTGTGGTTCATGCTGCATTCGGGTTCGCGCGGCGTGGGTAACGCGATCGGCTCTTACTTCATCGAACTGGCGAAGCAGGACATGCGCAAGCATTTCATCAACCTGCCGGACCAGGACCTGGCCTACTTGCCTGAGGGTACGCAGCACTACGACGATTACGTCGAGGCCGTCAGCTGGGCGCAGCGTTTCGCGCGCAGCAATCGTGAAGTAATGATGCAGAACCTGATCGCGGCCGTACGCACGGTCATCACGAAGCCTTTCGAGACGCACGTGGAAGCGGTCAACTGTCACCACAACTATGTGCAGAAGGAACATCACTTCGGGAAAGATGTGCTGATCACGCGCAAGGGCGCCGTGTCGGCCCGTGCCGGCGAACTGGGGATCATCCCGGGTTCGATGGGAGCGAAGAGCTTCATCGTGCGCGGCAAGGGTAATCCGGAAAGCTTTAACAGTTGCAGCCACGGTGCTGGACGTACGATGAGCCGTACCGAGGCCAAGCGCCGTTATACGCTGGCGGACCAGGTCAAGGCGACCGAAGGCGTCGAGTGCCGCAAGGATGCCAACGTGATCGACGAGATCCCGATGGCCTACAAGGATATTGACGCCGTGATGCACGCGCAGCGTGACCTGGTGGAAGTAGTGCATACCCTGAAGCAGGTGGTATGCGTGAAGGGATAAGGAATGAAAAACATGATTGAGTTGGACGGCGCCGCCGGCGAAGGCGGCGGCCAGGTGCTGCGTACCGCATTGACGCTGTCGATGATCACGGGGCAGCCATTCCGCATAAAGAATATTCGCGCAAACCGACCCAAGCCGGGTCTGATGCGCCAGCACCTGGTGGCCGTGCAGGCTGCCGCCGCCGTGTGCGGCGCCGACATCGGCGCCTGCGCGGTCGGCGCCACGACGCTGGAGTTTGTGCCTGGGAAGATCAAGGGCGGGCAGTACGAGTTTGCCATCGGCAGCGCGGGCAGTTGCACGCTGGTGCTGCAGACCCTGGTGCCGGCGCTGCTGTTTGCCGACGGCGAATCGCGTGTGCGCATCAGCGGTGGCACCCACAACCCGATGGCGCCGCCGCTGCATTTCCTGCAGCGCGCGTACGGGCGGGTGCTGGCGCGGATGGGCGCATCGGTCGAGCTGGAGCTGCACCGATTCGGCTTCTACCCGGCGGGCGGCGGCGCAGTGAGCGCTCGCGTGCAGCCTTGCGCGCAACTGAAGCCGATCGAGTTGATGGAGCGGGGCGAGCGCGTCAATGGCTTTGCCGAAAGCTTCGTGGCAGGCATTCCGGCCTATGTCGCCACGCGCGAGCTGGAGTGCGTCGGCCAGGGCATGGGCTGGGACGAGTCCCAGTTGCTGCATCGCGGCTTACCGGGCGAACAGGGGCCGGGCAATGCGCTGCTGATCACGCTCGAGTACGAGCATGTGACGGAAGTGTTTTCCGGCTTCGGCGAAAAAGCGGTGCGTGCGGAGATGGTGGCCAAGAACACCATCGAGGAAGCGCGCGAGTTCATCGCCTCGGGCGCCGCCGTCGGCGAGCACCTGGCCGACCAGCTGATGGTGCCGTTCGCGCTGGCCGGCGCGGGCCGCTTCACGACCAGCCGGGTCTCGCAGCACGCACTGACGAATGCGGATGTCATCGCGCGCTTCCTGCCGGTGAAGATCGGTTTCGAGGGCGCGGGCGAGCGCAGTGTGTGCAACGTCGCCGCGGGAGTCGCTATTGAGAGTGAATGACATGAGATTCTAGACCTCGCTCTACTCGAACTTTCACTACGGGGCGAAAGTGGAGTAGATGGCGTCGGCCGCCGCGGCAGTGACGCTTGCGGCCTGCCGCGGCACTTGCACGGCCGGAGCGGGATCGCCGCCGCAGGAAACAAGCAGGATTGCGCATGCCGGTACGGCTAGCGCTGATCGTAGGGGCCGGACAATGTTATTCATTAGGCATTATTGCGCAAAACTAAAATATGGCTGCTCTACGCCGTGTGCTATTGAATCCGCGTGTCGCTAGTTAGACTTGCACAGGAATAAAAATAGATGATTGTTCAATTTCTTGATGTACATGGTCATGAGTGTGACCTATAATCATTTCCGTAGCGCAACAGTTTGTTGCGACATGAATTTGCCTACGGAGAAACGCGTGAAATCCCCACTACTGCACATTGCTGCTTGGTTACTCGTTGTATTGCCCGCGAGCGCAGCAAGCGCCGCCCCTGCCGGCGAGCCGGCGGAACTGTTCACCCGCATCGAAAAGTACCACGTGAAGTATTTGCTCAATGAGGATTTCACGAGCGCGGAGACGCACGACTGGTCAATGAAAGTGCTGAAGGAAAGTGCGCTGGCGAGCGCCAAGAATGCCACGATCTCGTACAGCACCAGTATTGAGAAGGCCGAAGTGCTCAGCGCCTACACCGTCAAGGCCGATGGCCGCCGCATCGAGGCCCCCAAATCGAACTACCAGGTCGTGACGAATACCGGCAACGCCAAGGATGCGCCGGTATTTTCGGACCGGACCACGCTGACCGTCGTTTTCCCGGAGGTCGCGGTCGGCGACAGCGTGGGATTCTCATACCGGCTGACACAGACGGAACCGATGTTTCCGAAGCACTTCTCGATTGTCCAATACTTCAACCGCAACGCTGCCTACGACGACGTCAAGATCACGCTCGACTATCCCGCCGCCATCTCGGCCCTGCTCGACGTCCGTGAGATGACCGAAGTGGCGAACATCGACAAGAACGGCCGCAAGGAAATGGCGTGGACCTTCTCGAACAAGGTTCCCCTGAAGAACAAGCGCCGCGACTACACGGTATACGACGTCAGCGCTCTGCCCGGGATCTCATTCTCGACGTTCAAGTCGTATGCGGCCGTGGCCGAAGCCTATGGCGTGCGCGCCACGCCCAAGGCTGCAGTGACCGAGCAAGTCCAGACGCTGGCGAACGAGATCGCCAAGGATCAGAAGACCCCGCGCGACATCGCCCGCGTCCTGTATGAATGGGTGGCGAAGAACATCACCTACGCCGGCAATTGCATCGGCACGGGCGCAGTGGTGCCGCATGACATCTCCTTCATCCTGACCAACAAGATGGGTGATTGCAAGGACCACGCGACCCTGCTGCAAGCCCTGCTGGCGGCAAAAAAGATTGAAAGCACGCAGGCGCTGGTCAACGCGGGAAGCAGCTACAGCCTGGCCAAAGTGCCGGTGGTCTCGCAGGTGAATCACGTGATTAATTACCTGCCGGGTTTGGACTTGTTCCTCGACTCGACCTCCGATTCGACCCCATTCGGCATGCTGCCGCATGGCTCCCAGGACAAGCCGGTGCTGCTGGTCGATGGTTACAAGGAAGGCTTGCGGACACCCGCCCCGCAGCCTGGGTCGAACGTCCAGACCATGAAAACGCGGATCAAGATCAACGACGACGGTTCCGTCAAAGGCAGTGTGGAGGTTGCCGTGAAAGGCGACTATGGCGTCGATGTGCGCAGCGGCCTGCGCGGCGTCAGCAAGGAGGCCATGCAAGACATGGTCAAGAACGTGTTGCAGGGCATGGGCTTTAACGGGTCGGGCAAGTTCGAAAGCGACGATGCGACCGCATTGATCGACACCATGAACTACAAGGCCAGTTTCGAATTCAAGAATTTCACCCAGTTGCCGGGCGCAGGGGCCTTCGCAATTGCTCCGCTGTTCTTCAGCAGGGCGCCTGTCTCGGAATTTGCTTCGGATGGCTTGGACGAATCCGAAACGCTGACCGAATTTGCCTGTTCCAATGGCGCGAGCCTGGAAGAGTATGTGTTCACCTTCCCGAAGAAGATGAAAATCCTGGCAGTGCCCGAGAATATGTCGCACAGGACAGCGAACGTCAGCTACAAGGCGAGCTATCGTTTGAAGGGCAATGAGCTGACGGTGACGCGCCAGGTCGACGACCGCACCCGCGGCAACGTCTGCGCGCCCGCCATCGCGGCCGAATACAAGGCGTTTTCGAAAAAGATCACGCCTAACCTGAAGGCGCAGGTCGTCTACAAATAGGCAGGCCGCGAACTTACCGGCAGCTTGATTTCCAATTCTTCAGGATCTCGCGCAGCAGTTTGCCGGAGTCGGTGAGGTCGGCATCGGTCCATGGGCCGGTGCCGGACGTACCGGGCTTGAACAGGGACGCGCCTTCGTTCTTGTCGCTGACCGCCCATTGCGCCTGGCTCAGGCAATGCTGGCGCAGGTAGTCCTGCCAGCGCCTCGTCTCGTCGTAATCGACGGCGCCGTTGCCGTCGGCGTTGATCGAACCCCATTCGGTCACAAACAACGGGGCGCCTTTCTTCATCGCGGCATCGGCCTTGTCGCGCAAGCCCTGCTTGTGACTGCCCGCGTAGAAGTGCAGCGAATAAGCGAGGTTGCTACCTTTCAGCGGATCGCCGGCCGCGATGTCCACATCCTGCGACCATGCCGGCGTGCCCACGATGATCACGTTGTCCGGATCGACGGCGCGGATGGCGGCAATGACTTTCTCGGCGTAGGGCTTGATGGTGCCGGTCCAGGCCGTGTCCTGCAGCGGTTCATTGTAGATTTCATAGATGAGGTTCGGCGTATGGCCATACTTCTCGGCCATTTTCCTGAAGAAGCTCGCCGCTTCCTCGGGATGACGCTCGGCGTGGTGGGAATGCCAGTCGATGATCACGTACACGCCGTTCGCAATGGCGGCGTCGACCACCGTTTCGACACGTGCCTGGTTGGCGCGGTCCTGCAGATAGCCGCCTCGGTTATCTACGCCCATGGCGGCCCGTACCAGCGACGCCTTCCATTCAGTCGCAAAGATCTTCACAGCGTTCGCGTTGTAGAACTTCTCCTGGTTCCAGCCGGTGTTCGACCAGAAAAAACTGGGGCCGGCGAGGGCGACTGGCTTGCCGGACTTGTCGACAACGCGATTGCCGTCGGTTCTCAAGGCACCGTGTGTTTGTACCGGCGTGGCCGCGGCGGCATTCATGGATGCGAGGCAGAGCGCCGTGGCGACCATTGCGTTTTTCCCCATCTGGACCTTCCAGTCTTACCTTATTTGTTGATCTGAACCGGCTCGCCATAGCCCAGGTCCTTCATCCGCGGCAACTGCGTCTTCGCATTGCCAACCACCAGCCACACCATCTTCGACGGATCCAGGTATTTCTTCGACAGCGCCTGGATCTGCGGCAAGGTCATCGCTTTGACGATTTGTTCGCGGTCCTTGATGTAGCTCGGACTCCAACCATACTTGCTCACGTTTTCCAGCAAGCCCAGCTTCGCTGCGGACGTCTCAAAGGTACGGACATTGCTCTTGATGAGGAAGTCCTTGGTCGTTCCCAGGTCCGCTTCCGAGAAAGTGGGGGCGTAGTCTGCCAGGATCTGTTTCACTAGCTGGGTCGATTCGAGCGTGACGTTGCTGCGCACGCCGCTGTCGATCGTGAATGTACCTGCACTCTTGCTGCCTGAGAAATTCGAACCGATCCGGTAGGTGTAGCCTTTACCTTCACGTAATTGTTGGGTCAGGCGCGAAGCGAAGCCGCCGCCGCCCAGGATGAAGTTCATCACGGTGGCCGGGTAATAGTCGGCATCCGTCGCTGCGAGCGCGCGGTAACCCACTCGCAACACAGATTGCTTCGCGTCCGGCACATCGACGAAATAGACTTTGGCGGGTACGGCGGCAGCGGCGGCGCTTGGCGCCGGCAGCGTGACTTGCTGCGCCTTCCATTGACGGTCCAGCTTCGCCAGCGAGCGGACCAAGGCGGCCTTCGGCACGGCGCCCACGACGTGCATGCGTGCGACCGAAGGCGACAGGTTGGCGCTGTAATACTTCTTCAGATCCTCGATGGTGATCGCGTTCACGGTCTCCGCCGTGCCGAGGATATTGTGCGAACGGATATCGTCCTTGCCGTAGATAAGCTTGCTGTAATTGCTGTTCGCGACGGCGTTGGGATCGGCTTCCTGCTGTCGAATCTGGCTCAGCACGCTTTGCTTGATCAGGGCGAATTCCTTTTCGTCCCAGCGCGGCTGCAACAGGATCTCCTGGACCAGGTCGAGCGTTGCCTGGTAATTGCGCGCCAGCGTCGTCACGCTGATGCGCACGTCTTCCGTGCGCGCCGCGACGGTGATGGTCGCGCCAAGCTGCTGGATCGCTTCCTCGAGTTCCTGTGCCGTCTTTTTCGCTGTTCCCTGCGTCATCATGCGCGCCATCAAGTTGGCCACGCCAACCTTGTCGGACTTGTCCAGCAGTTGACCGCCGTCGATCGCAATGTCGAACTGGGCCAGGGGCACTTCGCTGTTCTGGATGCCGTATACGCCCATGCCATTGGCCAGCTTGGTTTCCCATACCGGCGGCACCTTGACTGACGGCGGCGCGCCATAGGCGGGCTCCTTGCTGCGGTCAAATGTCGATGGCGCTTTGGTGTAGGCCGCCTTCGCGCTCGGGTCGACTGCATCCTCCGCGCCTTGCACCACTTTTTCTTCGACGACTTCGGCCTTGGCCGAACCGCTCAGGGCGAGCGACAGCTTGCCTTTCGGGACGAAACTGGTCGCGACGTAGTGCTTGCCTTTGATATAGGTTTCATACACGCGCTTGACGTCGGCAGGCGTGACCGACAGCATCTTCGTGACACTTTCCGCGACATAGCCCGGATTGCCGGTCAGGTAATTGTATTCGGCGAGCAGTGCCGATTTGCCGAGCACGCTGGAGACCGCGCCATAAAACTTGGTTTCGAGGCCGGCCTTGATGCGGTTCAAGTCTCTCTCGGAGATGCCTTCCTGTTCAAACCTGGCGAAGGCCTTGTCCACCTGGACCGCCACTTCATCGAGCGTCTTGCCGTCGAACGCGCGCACGCGCAGCGTCAGCTGGCCCGCCAGTTCCCCGGTGATGTTCCTGATGCTGACATTCGAGGTCACCTTGCTGTCTTCGACGAGCACCTTGTAGAAAGGCGCCCGCTTCGTTTCCGACAAATACTCGGCCAGCACGTCGATCGCGTAAGAGTCGGTGTGCAGGTCTTCGACCACGGGCCAGGTCATGGTGAGTTCAGGCAGCTTGGCAAAATTGTCTTCGTGGACCAGCTTGACAGTTTGCTTGACTGCGCCTGGCCGCTTGACCATGGGCTTGATCGCTTCGCCGCGCTTGATCTCGCCAAAATATTTCTCGACCCACTTGCGGGCCTGGACGGGATCGAAGTCGCCCGCCAGCACGAGGGTCACATTGTTCGGCACGTACCACAGGCGGAAGAATTCCTTGACGTCGTCCAAGGTAGCATTCTGCAAGTCTTCCAGCGAGCCGATGACCTGCCAGTTGTACGGATGATCCGCCGGGTACAGGGCCTTGTGGATGACGTAGGTGGTATGGCCGTAGGGGTTGTTGTCGTAACTTTGGCGCTTCTCGTTCTTGACGACCTGCTTCTCCTTGGCCAGCACCGGATCGGTCACCGTGTTGATGAACCAGCCCAGCTTGTCGGCCTCGGCCCAGATCATCTTTTCCAGCGCATCCTTCGGTACGGTTTGCAGGTAGTTGGTGCGGTCGTTCGAGGTCGAGCCGTTGGCGCCGGAGCCGCCGATACGCGCGCTCAACTGGTCCAGGCCGCCCTTGCCGAGATTCTCCGATTCGAGGAACAGCAGGTGTTCGAACAAGTGGGCGAAGCCGGTGCGGCCCGCCTTTTCACGCGCCGAACCCACATGGGCGGTCAGGTTGACGGCGACGACGGGATCGGAGCGGTCGATGTGGAAGACCACTTCCAGGCCGTTCGCCAGCGTGAATTTTTGGAAATCGACCTTCAGGCCGGCGCTTGACGCGGACTTTTTCGGGGTTGCGGCTTCTGCCGGGACCAGCACGGCCGACGCGAGACACGCCGCCAACAAGAGGGATGGGGCAACAGTCTTCATGCGGTCGTATCCTTTTCCAGAACGGGGTAGGCGGCGCGCGGCGCCTTGGCGTTCTGGATGGTATTGCAATTCGGCGATTGCCACAATGGCAAAACCAGGGAGCAATTCTGGCGGGAGGGGGATGGTCGGGGTGAGAGGATTCGAACCTCCGGCCTCTGCGTCCCGAACGCAGCGCTCTACCAGGCTGAGCCACACCCCGACGGTAGAAATGACGTGTCGGGGTTAGTGTAAGAAAGCTTAGTGGTTCCTGTCAACTGCGAAGGTGCAGAGTTGGAGCAAGCTTTGCTTATACAGGCTTGCCGGCAGGCCTGAAATGGCTTCGGCTGCCCGGTTGGCGGCGGTCACGGCTTCGCGGCGGGTGTACTCAAGCGCGCCGCTGGCGGTGATCGCGGCCAGGATTGCGTCGAAGTGCTGCTCGTCGCCCTGCTCGATGCAGTTGCGCACCAGCTCACGCTGTTCGGGCGTGCCGTTTTCCATCAGGTAGATCAGCGGCAAGGTCGGCTTGCCTTCGCGCAGGTCGTCGCCGACATTCTTGCCGATCTCGGCGGCGTCGCCGGCATAGTCGAGCACATCGTCGATCAGCTGGAAGGCGGTGCCCAGCGAGCGGCCGTATTCGCCGGCCGCGTCGATCTCGGCGTCGCTCGCGCCCGAGATCAGCGCGCCGAGCTGGGCCGCCGCTTCGAACAGCTTGGCCGTCTTCGAGCGGATGACTTTCAGGTAGCTTTCCTGGGACACGTCCGGGTCGTGCATGTTGAGCAGCTGCAGCACTTCGCCTTCGGCGATCACGTTGGTCGCGTCCGACAGGATCTGCATGACGCGCATATTGTCCAGGCCAACCATCATCTGGAAGGCGCGCGAATACAGGAAGTCGCCGACCAGCACCGAGGCGGCATTGCCGAACAGGGCGTTGGCGGTCTGGCGCCCGCGCCGCATCGACGATTCGTCGACGACATCGTCGTGCAGCAGCGTGGCGGTATGGATGAATTCGACGACAGCCGCCAGTTCGTGGTGGGCGGTGCCGCGGTAGCTGTAAGCGTTGGCCACCAGCAGGACCAGCACCGGCCGGATGCGCTTGCCGCCCGCACTGATGATGTATTCGGCGATCTGGTTCACGAGGCTGACCTCGGAATGGAGCCGCTGGCGGATGACCGTATTGACAGCCTCCATGTCCGGGGCGATCGACTGGGCAATGTTATTCTGTTGTGCGTGTGGGATGGCGGCTGACAAGGCGAACCTGCTTTAGACGTTAGGTGCGGCGATTATACGACATGGCCACGCCGGTTGCCGGGTTTGACTCTACCGGCGATGGCTTTCTTGCCTGATTGGCAATGCCAATCGCCGGCCTGCTTGCGGGTATAAAGTTGCCGACATACCACGAACAAGCAGGCTTGTGCATGCCTTTTGACGAAAAAAACCATTCCATGTATAATCTGCGGTTCCCCCGGCTCCGGCCAGGGAAATCTTTTAACATTTGATGAGGTTTCTAATCATGTACGCGGTCATAAAAACCGGTGGCAAACAGTATAAAGTTGTCGCTGGCGAAAAACTTAAAGTAGAACAGATACCGGCAGACATTGGTTCCGAAATCACCATCGATCAAGTTCTCGCAGTAGGCGCGGGCGACACCATCAAGTTTGGTGCGCCATTG
>JAKFDH010000031.1:0-1546 GCA_036676245.1 Massilia sp.
CGCGATGTGTCGCCCAGCGGCCGCAAATGGCGTAACGCCTTCATCGGCTACGGCGACGGCTGGTGGGGGCCGGCGCCGGCTGGAAAGTCCGCGGCCAATGCATTCGGCCTTCACGACCTCGCCGGCAATGTCAGCGAATGGGTCGCCGATTGCTGGCACGACAGCTACCGCCGCGCGCCCGCCGACGGCGAAGCCTGGGTCAATCCGGGTTGCCGCAATCGGGTCATGCGCGGCGGCTCATGGCTCAGCGCGCCGGCGCAGGTGCGTTCGGCCTGGCGCTTGTCGGTGGACGCGGACACGACCAATGCCCGGCTCGGGTTTAGAGTGGTGCGCGATCTGTAACGACGCAGGGAGAGGCAGATGAGGATCGATCCGTTCGGCAACCAGGCGCAGGCAGGCGGGACGCAGCGACGCGGCTTCGGCGGCATCCGCTGGTGGATCCTGTTGCTCTTCGCCGGCTATGCCGCGTACTACTGGTTCTCGAACCAGACCGTGGATCCCTACACCGGCGAGAAAGCGGTGATCGACAAGAGCCTGTCGGTCGAGGACGAGGAAGCGCTGGGACTGCAGGCCTACCAGGAAATCCTGTCGCAGGAGCGCCCGGTCGATCCGAATTCCCCGGCGGCGAGGCAGGTTCGCGAGATCGCCCAGCGGTTGATCGCGAAGACGGACGAAGTCGAGGCCGCGCTGGCGGCGGAGGCCGGGCAGCCGCCGCAATACATCTCGCGCGGCTTCGAGTGGGACGTGAACGTGATCCAGTCCGACCAGGTCAATGCCTTTTGCCTGCCCGGCGGGAAGATGGCCGTCTACACCGGGCTGTTCGACGTCGCGAAGAACACCGATGCCATGGCGATCGTCATGGGCCACGAGATCGCCCATGCGCTGCTGCGCCACGGTGCGCAACGCATGACCCAGCAGAAGGTCGGGCAGATCGTGCAGATGGGTGGCGCGATGAGCGGCATGGATGCCGGTTCGCAGCAGATGGTGATGGCTGCGATGGGCTATGGCGTGTTGTTGCCGTACGCGCGCAAACACGAGACCCAGGCCGATTACGTAGGCCTGATGCTGGCCGCGGCGGCCTGCTTCAACCCGCAGGAAGCGGTGCCGCTGTGGGAACGCATGAGCGAAGCCAGCGGTGGCGCCGGGCAACCGGAGTTTGCGTCCACGCACCCCAATCCCGGCACGCGCATCCAGAACCTGCAGTCGCTGATGCCCAAGGCGATGGAATACCGGGCGAAGTATTGCCGGGAGGGCGGGGCTGCCGTGGCGCCTTGAGTCAACTCCCTCCCCTGCGAATGCAGGGAGTGAGGAAGGCCCGATTGCGGACCACTGGTCCGCGGCCTGACGAACGCCATCGAGCTGTGCTCGATGGCCGGACGGGTTGGGGAGGGGTGCTCTTCGCGCGAAGACTCGGCGCTAACGCGCCTTCGCACCCCCTCCCAACCTCCCCCTGCAAGCAGGGGGAGGAGAAAAATCAGAAGCTCATGAACAGGCCGCCATTCACCGGGATATTTGCGCCGGTGATGAACCCGGCCTCGTCGGCGGT
>JAKFDH010000032.1:0-25579 GCA_036676245.1 Massilia sp.
ATGGGTTCCTGCCAAGGGGGCCGCCATCGGCCAGGAACGACGTCGGAGATTGCATTTCACGTTTCACAGCGTCGACTTCGGCAGCGCAGCGGGTCAGCTAAGGGGCAAGGAAAAAGTCAACAATGCGCGAGGACGACGTTGGTGAGAGTGTGGATTTTCGGGGGTACGTGACTTTACAGTACGCCGTCGCTGCGCAATGTTGCGATCTGCTCCGCGCTGTACCCCAGCCCCGCCAGCACCTCATCGTTATGCTCGCCCAGCTTCGGCCCCAGCCAGCGCGTGCCGCCCGGCGTGGCCGACAGCTTCGGCGTGACGGCCGGCATCTTGACCGGCGTACCGTCGGCAAACTGGTGTTGCTCGAACATGCCGCGCGCGAGAAATTGCGGGTCGCTCATCATGTCCCGCACCGAATAGATCTTGCCGGCCGGGACGTCCGCCGCCGTCAGCGTCGCCAGCGCGCCGTCGATGGTTTGCGTATCGCACCACTGCTGGATCGCAGCGTCGATCTCGGCCGTACGCGGCACGCGCCCGTCGTTGCGCACCAGCTGCGGGTCGCCGGCCAGGTCGATCCGGCCCATGGCCAGCATCAGGCGCTTGAAGATCGCGTCGCCATTGCCGGCGATGACGATATGCTCGCCGTCGCCGGTGGTGTAGGTATTCGAAGGCACGATGCCCGGCAGCGCGCCGCCGGTGCGCTCGCGCACCACGCCGGCGTGGTCGTACTCGGGCACCAGCGATTCCATCAGGTTGAACACCGACTCGTACAGCGCCACGTCCACCATCTGGCCCTGCCCCGCTTCGCGCCCGCCGGTGGCGTCGCGGTGGCGCAGCGCCATCATCGCGCCGATCACGCCGTGCAGCGCGGCGACCGAATCGCCGATCGACACGCCGACCCGCACCGGCGGGCGGTCCGCATGGCCGGACACGTAGCGCAGGCCGCCCATCGATTCGCCGATCGCGCCGAAGCCCGGCTGGTCCTTCATCGGCCCGGTCTGGCCGAAGCCGGACAGGCGCACCATGATCGTGGCCGGATTGGCGAGCTTGAGCTGTTCGTAGCCGATGCCCCATTTCTCGAGCACGCCGGGACGGTAGTTCTCGATGATGATGTCGGCCTCCAGCGCCAGCTGCCTGGCGATGGCGCGGCCGCGCTCATCTTTCATGTTGAGGGTCAGGCTTTTCTTGTTGCGCGACTGGACCGACCACCACAGCGAGGTGCCGTCCTTGAGCACGCGCCACTGGCGCAAGGGGTCGCCGCCGCCGGGCGCTTCGACCTTGATCACGTCGGCGCCGAATTCGCCCAGCATGCGGGCGCAGAAGGGACCGGCGATCAGGGTGCCCAGTTCGAGCACCTTGATGCCGTTGAGCGCGCCGGGACCCATCATGTGCTGCGCCGGTCCAGCATCGCGCGTGCGATGGTGCCGGCGTCCACGTATTCGAGCTCGCCGCCGACCGGCACGCCGCGCGCCAGGCGGCTGACCCTCAGGCCGCGCGCCTTGAGCATTTCGCTGATGTAGTGCGCGGTGGCCTCGCCCTCGTTGGTGAAATTGGTGGCCAGGACGACTTCGGACACGACGCCGTCGGCGGCACGGCTGACCAGCTTCTCGAGGTGGATGTCCTTCGGGCCGATGCCGTCGAGCGGCGACAGGCGTCCCATCAGCACGAAGTACAGGCCCTTGTAGGTCAGGGTCTGTTCGATCATCAGCTGGTCGGCCGGGGTCTCGACCACGCACAGCAGGGCGCGGTCGCGCTCCTCGTCGAGGCAGGTGTCGCAGACCTCGGTTTCGGCGAAGGTATTACACAGGGCGCAGTGATGCACCGTGTCGACCGCCTGGTACAGCGCGCGCGACAGCATGGCCGCCCCTTCGCGGTCATGCTGCAGCAGGTGGAAGGCCATGCGCTGCGCCGACTTCGGGCCGACGCCGGGCAGGCGGCGCAAGGCCTCGGTCAGGAAGTCAAGCGACTTGGACACCAATGGCCTTAGAACGGCATCTTGAAGCCGGGCGGCAGCGCCATGCCGGCGGTCAGGCCGCTCATGCGCTCCGCGGACGTGGCTTCGGCCTTGCGCACCGCGTCGTTGAAAGCGGCGGCGACCAGGTCTTCCAGCATGTCCTTGTCATCGGCCAGCAGCGACGGGTCGATCGACACGCGCTTGACGTCGTTCTTGCAGGTCATGACGACCTTCACCAGGCCGGCGCCGGACTGGCCTTCGACTTCGACCAGCGCCAGCGCTTCCTGCGCCTTCTTCATGTTGTCCTGCATGGCTTGCGCCTGTTTCATCAAGCCTGCGAGCTGGTTCTTCATCATGATAGTTTCTCCGTAAAGCGAATGAATTAAGGGATTGGTTCGGTCAGGCGGCGGCCGACGACGGCGGGCGGATCGAGCCCGGCACCACGAAGGCATTGAAAGCGCGCGCCATCTCCTGCACGAAGGGGTCGCTGGCGACGGTGTCGTCGGCCTGGCGCTGGCACTCTTCGCGGTAGGCCTGGGCTTCGGCGCTGGCCGTGTACCAGACATGGCCGATGTCGATTTCGACCGCGACCTTGACGTCGGCGAAGCGCTCCTGCAATGCCGCTTGCAGTTTTTCGGTGTTGCCGCTGGCGCGCAGGGTATCGATCGGCACGCGCAGGCGGAACTGCGCCACATTGCCGTCATGGACGCAGCCGACCAGCTCCGTCTGGAACGCCAGCTGCTGCGACACGCCGCGCAGCGGCAAGGTTGCCGCCAGCGCCGGCCAGTTGCCGTCCCAGCCGATGGTCGGCACCGGGGTGATCACGTAGTCGTAGCGCGGCACGGCCGGTGCGCGGACGGCTGCCGGCGCAGCGACAGCGGCGGCGGGCGCTTCCTGTGCGACGGCGGTGTCGTCGGAAAATTCGGTGACCCAGGATGGCGGCTCGTCGTCGCCGTCGTCCTGCGCCACTGCCGGCTGCACTGGCTGCTGCAGCGCCTGCGGCTGTGCAGGCGGCTGGGCGGCCGGCGCGGCCTGCGCCCATGGCGGCGGGGCCTTGGCTTCGACCGGCGCTGGCGCCGGTGCAGCCGCGGGCGGCGCAGCCGGCGCCGCCTGTTGGGCTGGCGCGGCCTGCTCGCTTGCGGCGGCGGCGGCATCGGCCTGGTTCGACATGGCGGTGCGGCGCGGCGCGCTGTTCTGGCCGCGGCTGGCGGCGCGCGCCGCCTCGAGCGCGGCGTTAATGGCGGCGCGCGCGGTGTTCATCGGCGGCGACGAGGCCGGCACTGGTGCGGCAGGCGCAGGCGGTGGCGGCGCGGCCTGCTGCACTGGTGCGGCGGCGGCGGGCGCAGGCGCAGGCGTGACGGCGGCATGGCTGGCGACGGCGGCCGAGGCGGCGCGCGCCTGCGGCGGCGCACTCGGACGCGGCATTGGTGACGCCGGCCGCGCAGACGCAGGGCCGGCAGGCGCAACGCCTTCGGCCCCGCCGTTACCCGGGCGGAAAGCCAGCATGCGCAGCAGGGTCATCGTAAAGCCGGCGTATTCGTCCGGCGCCAGGCCGATCTCGTTGCGGCCGTGGACGGCGATCTGGTAGTACAGCTGCACTTCCTGGGCGTCGAACACGCCGGCCAGGCGGACGATGTCGGCCAGTTCGGGCAAGTCTTCCGGCACCGCCGCCGGCACGCTTTGCGCCAGCGCGATCCGGTGCAGCAAGGTGCCCAGGTCCTGCAGCGCCCCGTTGTACGACAGGCTGCGGCTGGCCATTTCGTCGGCCACGGCCATCAGGTCGGCGCCGTCCAGGCTGGCCAGCGCGTCGAGCAGGCGCACCAGATAGGATTGGTCGAGCGCGCCGAGCATGCCCTGCACGGCGTCGAGCGTCACCTGCCCCGCCGCGTAGGCGATCGCCTGGTCGGTCAGCGACAGCGCATCGCGCATCGAACCATGCGCGCCCTGGGCCAGCAGGCGCAGGGCTGGCTGTTCGAAGGAAATGCCTTCCTGGCCGAGGATATTGTCCAGGTGGCTAATGATATGGCCGGGCGGCATCTGTTTCAGGTTGAACTGCAGGCAGCGCGACAGCACGGTCACCGGAATTTTTTGCGGGTCGGTCGTGGCCAGGATGAACTTGACGTGCTCGGGCGGCTCTTCCAGCGTCTTCAGCATCGAGTTGAAGGCGTGGTTGGTCAGCATGTGCACCTCGTCGATCATGTAGACCTTGAAGCGCGCATTCGACGGGGCATACACCGCCTGTTCCAACAGCTGGGCCATTTCGTCGACGCCGCGGTTCGATGCCGCGTCCATCTCTATATAGTCGACGAAGCGTCCGTTGTCGATCGCCACGCAGGCCTCGCACTTGCCGCAGGGGGTGGCGGTGACGCCGCCGTTGCCGTCCGGGCCGATACAGTTGAGCGACTTGGCCAGGATGCGCGACAGGGTCGTCTTGCCGACGCCGCGCGTTCCTGTAAACAAGTAGGCGTGATGCAGGCGGCCCGTCTGCAGCGCGTGCGTCAGTGCGCGCACCACGTGTTCCTGGCCGACGAGGGTTTCGAAATTCTTGGGACGGTATTTGCGGGCGAGGACTTGATAGGACATGCTGGGATTTTACCGTATGTGGCACACCCAGCGGGGAATCGCTGGCGCGTTTGGCAATTGTAGCAAGCCGCCAAGGCGGAAGTGCAAAAACAGGGGGAGTTTTGAGAGGGGGGAGATCGAAAGAGGCGAGCCTGATCTGCGGCACTTATGGTTAATAGCCGTGGCTGCTTCGTTCCCGACCTGACCAGGTTAGCCATGCCACAATGCGCAGGGGCCCGCCGGGGTGAATTATAACCGAGATCGATGGGTGCGTGTATTGAGATCGGTCGGGGGCGTGTACAGAGAGGCGGCGTGCGACCAGGCGTAGGGTGGATAAGGAGCGCAGCTCCGTCATCCACCATGCTGGCGTCAACGTGAAGCTTGGTGGATGAAACTGAAGAGATTGCGTTCTCGTTAGCATCCGTGACGCTTTCACTTCACGAATAGGACGTGATATGGGAAGGCGTAAGGTACGTTCAGAGGAAGTTCTTTGATTCGCGCCACGGTATGCGTCATACTTGGGCAAATATTGCGTTAAACATAACGCACACTTTACGTTAAGCTTATGGAATCGAAACGCTTGGGAATTTGGATCTTGTGCGCGATTGCTGCTGGGGCGAGTCTCGTCTTCCTTCTTCCCGTTACTTGGTTTTTGCCCGCATTTCTTGCCGCAATCGCTTTGACGCTTCTTTGCGGGTTAATCGCTCGGCTGAGTGTTAAGGACGATCGCCCAGTCAACCCAATGCTCGATGTCGCGGCCGTCGTCCTAAGTCTCCCAAGCCGACCGCTCGCTAAAGTTCCATCTGGCTGGGCATCGCGGTGCTTTCTAGTTCTTGCGGCATTTGTGGTCAGCATGGCTTTGTCGGTGGTGCTGCGTGCATATCCCTAACTATTTAATCAACCGGACGGCTTACGCGCTGCGCGCTTCAGCCGCCGGCTATTCCACACGTTAGCATTCGCAGCTCGCCATGCCTATTACACGAATCTACGCAGATTTCAATGGCCTCGTTCCAGGAATAAAAAACCTGGAACGTATTGCGGTTGTTCTTGATACATTCGGTTCCCTTCGCGATCTGTCAAATGCAGGCTTAGTCTTGAGGGAAAACTTGCCCCTGATTGCCGTCGATGAGTCAGAAGAAGACGAAGACCTTGAGGGTCACGGAACCGCTCAATACGATCCGGACCACAACTGGTGGGTTGTAGAGTTCGATGAGCTAGGTGTCCGGTATGTGCCCGCAGGTATTAGGTCCCAAGTGAATGAGTTCTTGTGCGTCAAGTGTCAGCAAGCATTCCCAGATGGTGAAGCACATAATTCCGGGGCACATTGCTCGTCATGTGGCACAAGCGTCCTCGCCGCTTATGCCCCACCGAAGCATGCTTAGCAACCGAAAGGCTAACCTTTCGCTCGAGCGGACTGGCCGGAAACGGCGCAGTACAATCTAAATTAATGAGCGGCCAGCCGCTCAGTTTACGTTGGGAGACAGCATGGCCGAGCGTATGACCGAACAACAGTTCATCCGGTTCGAGCGGCGTTGGAAGGCAATTTTTACGTTCTTTGCGTTGATTCTGGCCGCGTCAATCTTCGTCTTTCACTTTGGTTTGGTTACAGGCATTGGAATTTTCTGGTGTATTGTGAGCGGGTCCGTGTCACTGATCGGCGCTCTTTTCGCTGCGAATGAACTCCGCGACCCTTCGCGGCGCGAAGGAGTCTTGAATGGGCTGGAGGCCCTTGATGACGATTGATATTTGTACTCTTGTTGGACTGTCCGCTTTTCCCCAACAATCCATTCCAGCCGACGCCTTCGACGCGGCTGAATTTCGACGTTAGCCACAGATGCGTAATCTACTTCGATTGGTATTGTGTTTTTTGGCGATAGCAATTTCAGGCGGGGCGCTACAGGCGTGCAGTCCACCGATAGCAATTGAACTGTTCAACAATGCGGGTATCCCCTTGACCGTTAAAGGATGCAAACAGCTAGTGGCGATTTCACCTGGCTCAGTTGGCGAGCTCGAATCTATCTATGCATGCTCTGCCCAAGTGCAAATCGAGGGCGATGGCGCATCGTGGAGCTACACGCTTCGGGCTCCAAGCCATAATTTAGGCGAGACGGGTAAGTACTACTATCACGCGAAAGGTCTGTTCAGCTCAACTTTGGTAGTAAGATTGCAAATCAATTCAGACCGTAGAGTATTCGCTCTGCCAAGGGACTCAAGTTTTCCTTCCCCTATTGACGTTCCCCAGCCGATTGGTTTTCCCTGGGAGCCTCTGCCATAAGGGCTAACTCCGCAGTCAACCGGACTTTCTCATCTCATTCGAGTACTATTCGTCAGATCCCTAGCTCTTGCCAGATCGTATCGATCTTCGCCTTCACCTCCGGCGTCATCGCAATCGTCGTCCCCCACTCCCGGTTGGTTTCCCCCGGCCACTTGTTGGTGGCATCGATCCCCATCTTGCTGCCCAGCCCGCTGACCGGCGAGGCGAAGTCCAGGTAGTCGATCGGGGTATTGTCGACCAGCACCGTATCGCGGCTCGGGTCGACCCGGGTCGTGATCGCCCAGATCACTTCCTTCCAGTCGCGGATATTGACGTCCTCGTCGACCACCACGATGAACTTGGTATACATGAACTGGCGCAGGAAGCTCCACACGCCGAACATCACCCGCTTGGCGTGGCCGGCGTATTGCTTCTTCATCTGCACCACCGCCATGCGGTAGCTGCAGCCTTCCGGCGGCAGGTAGAAGTCGGTGATCTCGGTGAACTGCTTTTGCAGCAGCGGAATGAACACCTCGTTCAGCGCCACGCCCAGCACGGCCGGCTCGTCCGGCGGTTTACCTGTATACGTGGAGTGATAGATCGGATCGCGCCGCATCGTGATGCGGTCGATCGTGAACACCGGGAAGCTGTCCTGCTCATTGTAATAGCCGGTGTGGTCGCCAAACGGCCCCTCGAGCGCATGCTCGTAGCCGGTCGGGTGCGAGGGATCGGCGTAGATGTGCCCTTCCAGCACGATCTCGGCGCCGGCCGGCACCTTCAGGCCGCTGCCCAGCGCCTGGGTCAGCACCGTGCGGCTGCCGCGCAAGAGGCCGGCAAACTGGTATTCGGACAGGCTGTCCGGCACCGGCGTCACCGCCCCCAGGATGGTGGCCGGGTCGGCCCCAAGCGCTACCGCCACCGGATACGGCTGGCCCTTGGTGGCGATCGCGTGCTCGCGGAAATCGAGCGCCCCGCCCCGATGCGCCAGCCAGCGCATGATGACCTTGTTCGGGCCGATCACCTGCTGGCGGTAGATGCCCAGGTTCTGGCGCTTCTTGTTCGGGCCCTTGGTGATGACCAGGCCCCAGGTAATAAGAGGGGCGATGTCGCCCGGCCAGCAATGCTGGATCGGCAGGCGCGACAGGTCCACATCCTTGCCCTCCCACACGATCTCCTGGCAGGGCGCGCCCTTGATCTCCTTGGGCGACATGTCCCACACCGCCTTCACCAGCGAACCGAGGCCCAGCAAGTCCTTGAAACCCTTGGGCGGTTCCGGCTCCTTCAGGCGCGCCAGCACGTGGCCGATCTTGCGCAGCTCGGACACATCGTCGGCGCCCATGCCGAGCGCCACGCGGCGCGGCGTGCCGAACAAATTGCCCAGCACCGGCATCGTGTGGCCGACCGGTTTTTCGAACAGCAAAGCCGGTCCTTCGGCCCGCAAAACCCGGTCACAGACCTCTGTCATCTCCAAATATGGTGAAATTGGCAAGGAAATGCGTTTCAATTCGCCAATTTCTTGAAGCTGAGCAATGAAATCCCGCAAATCTGAATAGTTCATCGGTTTTTAATTCTTTTTTTGAAAGCGACAGGGTTGTTGAAAGAGCCACCACAAGTGATTGATTTCACAGGGCTTTGCTGCATTGCGGTAACAAAAGTAAGATCCAAAAGTTATAAAGGATGCCTGTGTTAGTATTGACTTGATATAAACCAGCTTCTACAATTTGCCCTAGTTGATGAGACAGCTGGGTTTACAGACAGCCTCAAGGCAAACATTCTAGCCTGTCTCAACCATTCAAGGGGTCGGGGCCCCAACGACATTTTAAGGAGTGTTTTCACCGGGCGTCTGCCCATCCCCCCCGAAACAGTTGTTTAGCCACTGGTCAAATACCACAGGGAACGACCAGCTGAAGCAAGCAATGACGGCGTACATCGCGCGCGCAGAGCGGCGATAGACGATATTTCTGATGCACGGCATTAGGTAGCCCGCTGCGCTAAAACGCGGCGCTGGGAAGACTTTTGCCGCGACAAAGGGGAATTCGATGACAAATCGTTTCAACGGGGCCATCGCAAAACTGGTCCCAACCGTAGGCAGCCTGCCTTTCGCGTGGATTACCGCGAACAAAACGGCACGTGGTTTCTTGACCACCATGCAGCACACCCTGACCCTGTGTGGCTTGTCCGCGCTGTTCGTGATGGTCGTGCTATACCTGCGTCCGGACCTGGCAACCCAGCTGGCCCACCTGGTGGCGCCGCCTGCGCCTGTACAAGTGGTGCAAGCCCCTCCTTCGCTGTCGGCGCTGATGGACGCGCCGAAGTTGGCAAGCGCCACGCCTGCGGTGGAAGCGCCCGAAGTGCCGCTGACCGCGGAAGAGAAGAAGATGCTGGGTAATAAGAAGTCGCAGCAGCACGTGACCACCTGGCTGTCCAAGCGCTACCGCGTCGCCGGCGATGCCGCCAACATGCTGGTGTCGACCGCCTACCTGACGGCGCGCGAAATCAAGCTCGACCCGTTGCTGATCCTGGCGGTGATGGCGATCGAATCCGGCCTCAATCCGTTCGCGGAAAGCCCGGTCGGCGCGCAGGGCCTGATGCAGGTGATGTCCAAGGTCCACCACGAGAAGTTCCAGGACATGGGCGGCACCAAGGCGGCGCTCAATCCGGTCGCCAACATCCGTGTTGGCGCCCAGATCCTGAAGGAATACGTGAACCGCGGCGGTTCGGTCGAAGCGGGTCTCAAGACCTACGTCGGCGCAGCCGCCTTCGAGACCGATTCAGGCTATGGCTCGCGCGTGATGGCCGAATACCAGCGCCTGAAGCTCGTCGCCAACGGCAAGAGCGTGCCGACCTTCACCCGCCCGGCACCGGCACCGGTGCTGGTCGAAAAAGCGCCAAAGCCGGAGACGGCAGCCGTCGCAGCGCCTGCGGAGCAGATCGCCGGGCTGTAAGCGAGGCAGTACTAATTAGAAGGCACCGCATGCGGTGCCTTTTTTTCGTCCCGCATTCACCACCGCGACGGGGCGGGCTCCCATCTGTCGTCTGGCTCCTGTTCAAACAGCGCGCAGGCCAGTGCCCCGGGCGTGCACCCCAGGACCTCCAGCATCGCCGCCGCCCCGCCATCCTGCCAGTTGGCCGCGTTGGCAAACGCGCGGAAGGCCGCCCAGTCCTTGCCCAGGTGGAGTACCAGCATTCGCGCCAGGTCATAAGACAGGGTATTCGTGTCGCCCGCCACGGAAAAGGAGGCGCCCGACCAGAAAGCCTGGATCGTCGACGCCGTCCAGTGCTTCAAGTGCTTCGCGCGGGTTTCCTCTGGCGTCCAGCGCGCATAAGCCGGACGCGACACCCGATACTCCGTATTGACGGCAATGCCTTCATCCAGCCACAGCGGCAAGTGCAAATGCGACAAGCTGCTATGCGTCATCTCATGCGCAATCGTCGGTTCGAGCTCGGCAAGATCCCCTTTGGGCATCACAAAGTGACCGCAGCCGTTGCTGATGAACATTCCGCTGGATCCGGCGACTTCCCCCTCAGCCGAGCTGAACTGGGAGACGTAGCGGTAATAGCACTCCTCGTTGTCGAAGACAATCAGCAAATCCTTTCCGCTGCTGAGCTGGCCGAGGCCGTCCAGAGTGCGCAGCACACGCGACAGGCTGCGGTCCATGAAGGCCAGCGTCGCCTTGGCGATATGCCGCTCCTGCGAGGTCAGCACCATGCAATGCGCCGATTCCAACACATGGAAATGGGCGCCAAGCGCGTCGCGCATGTGCAGCATCCAGGCCCGCTCGAGCGCGCGCCAGGCCTGGTCCTGCAATTCGGGGTCGGCGATGGCGCCCACTTTGGCCAGCAAGGGCTCCCAGTCCGGCATCGGGAACCCGCCGGGCCGGGCCAGGCAATCGTGAAAGGGCAGGCCGCCAGCCGGGCCCAGGTCGATAAAGGACGGCGCTTTCTCGCGCGGATCGGCGCCATGCCCCTCGGGCGGCGAGAAGAACTTGCGGATCAATTTGAGCATGGCATCCTATTCATCGGGCATAAAAAAAGCCACCTCGCCGGCGGCGGGTGGCTCTATCGTGGGCGCGGGAACCGCTCAACGGCGCGTATCGCCCGCCACTTCATCGGCGCGCAGCACCGGCGCCAGCTTGTCCAGCACGCCGTTGACGTACTTGTGGCCATCGATGCCGCCGAACGATTTGGTCAGCTCGACCGCTTCGTTGATGACGACGCGGTAAGGAATGTCCTGGTTGTTCTTCAGCTCGTAGGCGCCGATCAGCAGCACCGCGTGCTCGATCGGCGACAGCTCGGCCACGCCGCGGTCGATCAGCGGGGCGAAGGCTTCGCGCAGGGCGACCGAATCCTTGATCGCGCCATACAGCAGCACGGCGAAATGGTCGGCGTCGGCCTTCTCGAAGCCATGGGCGGCACGGATGTTGTTGACGACCGTGGTCGCGTCTTCATTGTTCAGCAGCCATTGGTACAGGCCCTGCAAGGCGAACTCGCGCGCGCGGTGGCGCGGCGTGCGGTTCTTGCTGGGGTTGGCGTGCGTGGTTTTCTCAGTCATGGCGTTTCCGTGCGTTCTTATTAGTCGTTTCAGTCTTCGTCGGCCTGCAGCTCTTCGAGCGCAATCAGCAGGTTCGCCATCTCGACCGCGCAGCGCGCCGCCTCGGCGCCCTTTTCGGCCATGCGGGCTTCGGCCTGCTCGTCGTTCTCGGTGGTCAGCACGGCATTCGCGATCGAAATGCCGTAGTCCAGGCCGACGCGGGTGATGCCCGCGCCCGATTCGTTCGACACCAGCTCGAAGTGGTAGGTCTCGCCGCGGATCACCGCGCCGAGCGCCACCAGCGCGTCGAACTGCTGGGTTTCAGCCATTTTCTGCAGCGCCAGCGGGATCTCAAGCGCGCCCGGCACGGTCACGTGCAGCACGTCTTCGTCGGCCACGCCCAGGTGCTTCAGCTCGGCCAGGCAAGACGACAGCAGGCCATGGCCGACATCGGCGTTAAAACGCGCCTGGACGATCCCGATGCGCAAGTTCGCGCCGGAGAGGTTGCTTTCATAGGTTCCAACTGTCATGGCGTTCGCCCTTCTCTTCTATATATGTTGTCTAGTAGTGCAGTGTACCGCGTCAGGCCGCCGGTTTGGCGAGAAACCCGCTGACCTCGAGGCCGAACCCGGTCATCGACGGCATCTTGCGCGGGCTGGCCAGCAATTGCATCTTGCCCACGCCGAGCGCCTTCAGGATCTGGGCGCCGATGCCGTAGGTGCGCAGGTCCATGCTGGCGGCGCGCCCCTGCGGCTTGGCATCGGGCGTGTCGAGCGCCGCGAACTGGGCAAACAGCTGTTCGGCCGTCTCGCCGCAGTTGAGCAGGACGATGACGCCGCGTTCGGACTGCTTGATGGCCTTCATGGCCGAGGCCATGGTCCACGAATGGGTGGTGGCCTTGTCTTCGAGCAGGTCGAGGATCGAGACCGGCTGGTGCACGCGCACCAGCGCCTCTTTCTCAGGGCTGAGCTCGCCATGCACCATGGCCAGGTGGGCCGCGCCGCTCGGCTTGTCGCGGAAGGCGACCAGGCGGAAGTCGCCGGCCGCGGTGCTCACTTGCCGCTCGGCCAGGCGCTCGACCAGGCATTCGTTCTCGCTGCGGTAATGGATCAGGTCAGCGATGGCGCCGATCTTCAGCTTGTGTTCCTGGGCGAATTCGAGCAGGTCCGGCAGGCGCGCCATGGTGCCGTCGTCCTTCAGGATTTCGCAGATGACCGAAGCCGGGGTCAGGCCCGCCATCTCGGTCAGGTCGCAGCCGGCTTCGGTATGGCCGGCGCGCATCAGCACCCCGCCCCGCTGGGCCTTGAGCGGGAAAATGTGGCCGGGCTGGACGATATCGGCCGGCTTCGCGTTCTTCGCCACCGCGACCTGGATGGTCTTGGCGCGGTCGGCCGCCGAAATGCCGGTGGTCACGCCCTCGGCCGCTTCGATCGACACCGTGAAGTTGGTGCCGAAGGAGGTGCCGTTGCGGGCGGTCATCATCGACAGGTCGAGCTGCTTGCAGCGCTCTTCGGTCAGGGTCAGGCAGACCAGGCCGCGCGCGTACTTGACCATGAAATTGATCGCCTCGGGGGTCACGAAATCGGCGGCAAGCACCAGGTCGCCTTCGTTCTCGCGGTCTTCTTCGTCGACCAGGATCACCATGCGCCCAGCGCGCAGTTCTTCAACGATTTCCTGGATGCTGGAGAGGGACATAGGGGTTCCTTGGTGGTCACATAAATTGCGCAATCCGCTATTTTAAAGGATTTACGTCCCTCCAACGAAACCAGGGCAGGAAGTATGGCTAAAGGTAACAAGCGGACCATGCCTTAACGACCACTATGTTGCCCACAGACAACAAAAGTGGTCGAAATGTCGCGCCCGCGGCCACTTTGGCAAATTTATCCGCCAAACACATCGTGCCCCCGAGTAAGGTAGTTTATGATTGTTAACTAATCCGATGCCTCGCGCCACAATCCAAACACGGCTCCCGAACCCGAGCATATTCGATGCCCACCATCCTGATCGTCGACGATCGTCCCACCAACCGCCAGTTCCTGCTGTCGCTCTTGCGCTTCTTCGGCCATCGCCTGCTCGAAGCGGCCGACGGCGCCGCCGCGCTGACCCTGGTGCGCGCCGAACGTCCGGACCTGGTCATCACCGACATCCTGATGCCGACCATGGACGGCTACGAATTCGTCCAGCAGCTGCGGGCCGATGCGGCGCTGGCGGCCACCCGCGTGATCTTCTACTCGGCTGTCTACGCGATGAACGAGACCATGGCGATGGCGCGCAGCTCCGGCGTGCGCACCGTGCTGAGCAAGCCGTCGGACCCGCAAGCCATCGTCAACGCCGTCAATGCCGAACTCGGGCTGGCCGCCGGCCTGGCGCCGCTGTGCGACCCCGAACCCGGCGATGCGCTGGACCTCGCCGGCCAGTTCACGCCGGGCGGCCCGCCGGAGGACGCGATCGCCGCGCTGATCGCACGCCACGGCGGCAGCGCCGCGCTGACGCACGAAATGGCCGACCTGTTCAACGACCGCATGGCGGACACGCACCGCATCGCCGCGCGCCTGACCGCGCTCGAGGAGATGAGCCTGCGCCTGGTGGGCGAACGCAGCGCACGCTCGATGGTCGACGCCTTCGTGCGCGCCGCCAGCCATATCGTCGATGCCGACTACGTCGCCCTGTGCCTGCTCGACAGCGGCGAACAGAATGCGCGCCACCTGGCGGCCTACGGCGTGCCGGTGTCCGTGCTCGAACCCGATGCGCTCGACCGCTGCCGCCTGCCCGCCTCGCTGCTGCTGGAAAAACACCCGCTGCGCTTGCATGCCTTCGACGGCATGGTCTCAGGCCTGCCGGATGCGCACCCGCCGGCCGGCACCTTCCTCGGCTTGCCGGTGCGCGACCAGAACCACCTGTACGGCTGGATGTACTGCGCGCGCAAGCCCGGTTCGGCGCCGTTCGCGCGCGAGGACGAGCGCCTCGCGACCACCCTCGCGACCCAGCTGTCGGTGGCCTACCAGAACCTGGTCCTGTATGAAGTGGTGCAGCGCCACGCGGCCCAGCTGCAGCTGGAAGCGACCGCGCGCGAACAGTCCGACGCCGCGCTGCGCGCCAGCCGCCACCAGCTCGACTTCCTCAGCCACCACGATGCCCTGACCCTGCTGCCGAACCGCGCGGTGATGATCGAACGGCTGCAGGCCGCGATCGCGGCGGCGCGCGGCGGCGACCACCAGATCGCCGTGCTGCTGTTTAACCTGGACCGCCTGCAGCGCATCAACGACAGCCTGGGCCACGACACCGGCGACGCCATGCTGCGCGAAGTGGCGCGCCGCATCCTCGCGCTGGCCGGCCCCTGCGACACCCTGGCCCACCTGGGCAGCGACGAATTCGTGCTGCTGCTGGGCGATTGCGCCGGCTCGGACAACATCGTGATGAGCGCACGGCGGCTGATCGACGAAGTCGCACTGCCGGTCCAGGCGGGCGGGCACGACCTGATCCTGACGGCCAGCGTCGGCATCAGCATCTACCCGCGCGACGGCGCCACGCCCAGCGAACTGCTGAAGGCGGCCGACGTCGCGCTGTCGCACATGAAGGATGCGGGGCGCAACGGTTTCCGCTTCTTCAAGGGCGAGATGAACGAGCACGCACTGCGCTGGATGTCGCTCGAGACCCATTTGCGGCGCGCCATCGAACGCGGCGAACTGGCGCTGCACTACCAGCCGCAGGTGGCGCTCGACACCGGCCGCATTTGCGGCATGGAGGCGCTGCTGCGCTGGAACAGCGCGGAGCTGGGCCAGGTCGCCCCGTGCGACTTCATCCCGCTCGCCGAGGATACCGGCCTGATCCTGCCGATCGGGAACTGGGTGCTGCGCCAGGCCTGCCTGCAGAACAAGGCCTGGCAGGACGCCGGCCTGCCGCAGCTGCCGGTGGCGGTCAATGTGTCGGCGGTGCAGATGGCGGTCGGCACCCTGCCCGCCATCGTGCGCGAGGTTCTGCTCGATACCGGCATGGCCCCCTGCCATCTCGAGATCGAACTGACCGAAAGCGTGATGATGCGCGACACCGCGAATACCGAAGCCCAGCTGGCCGAACTGGCCGGGATGGGGGTTTCGGTGTCGCTCGACGACTTCGGCACCGGCTACTCTTCGCTTGGCTACCTGGCGCGCTTCCGGCTCGATAAGCTGAAGATCGACCAGACCTTCGTGCGCGACATCACGACCGAGCCGCGCAGCGCCGCCATCGCCCAGGCCACCACCGCGCTGGCGCACGGGCTGTCGCTGGTGGTGACGGCCGAAGGCGTCGAGAGCGAAGGCCAGCTCGCGTTCCTGCGCAAGATCGGCTGCGACCAGGTCCAGGGCTACCTGCTGAGCCGTCCAGTCCCTGCCGAGCGGATGGCGCAGCTGCTGGCGCAACCGGTGCTGCTGCCGTCAGGCCAGAAGCCGCGCGTGCGAAAATCCAAACAAACTAAGCAAGGTCATTCCTGCGAAGGCAGGAATCCATACTGAGCATATTCAGCATGGGCCGAATCGTCGGACCGCCCTTCCTTCGCAGGGACGACGTTGGAGAGGATAAGGCATTTCGGCAATCGCCAAATCCGGCCTGGTCCATAGAGTAGAATCGGCCCTGGACTGCACCGACCGGAACCCCGATGACGCTCAAGCTCGTACGTACTGCCTTCCTCGCCGCCCTGCTGCTGGCGCCCCCGTTCACCGCGTACGCCGCGCTCGACCTGGACACGCCGATCCCGGTGGGACCGCAGGTCAAGGTCGGCAAGCTGGCCAACGGCCTGACCTACTACATCCAGAAAAACGCGCGCCCCGAAAAGAAGCTCGAGATGCGCCTGGTCGTCAAGGCCGGCTCCATCCTCGAGGACGACGACCAGCAGGGCCTGGCCCATTTCACCGAACACATGGCCTTCAACGGCTCGGCGCACTTCAAGAAGCACGAGCTGGTGTCCTACCTGCAGTCGATCGGGGTCAAGTTCGGCGCCGATCTGAACGCCTACACCAGCTTCGACGAAACCGTCTACATCCTGCCGATTCCCACCGACCGCAAGGAAAACGTCGACAGGGGCTTCCTCGTGCTGCGCGACTGGGCCGGCGGCCTGACGCTCGATGCGGCCGACATCGACAAGGAGCGCGGCATCATCCTCGAGGAACAACGGCTGGGCAAGGGCGTCGGCGACCGCATGGGCAAGATCCTGCTTCCCAAGATCTACAACGGCTCGCGCTACGCCCAGCGCCTGCCGATCGGCAAGGAACACACGCTGCGCACCTTCAAGCCGGAAGCGCTGCGCCGCTTCTACAAGGACTGGTACCGCCCCGACCTGATGGCGGTGGTGGTGGTCGGCGACATCGATCCCGCCTACGCCGAGAAGATGATCGCCGAACACTTCGGCACGCTGGCCAATCCGCCCCGGCCGCGCCCGCGCGACTATGCGCGCATTCCGGTGCGCGCCAAAACCGAGGCGGTGGTCGTCACCGACAAGGAGGCGACCAGCAACGGCCTGCTGATCCGCTACCCGATCAGCGAAGTGCGCGAGAAGACGACCATCCGCGGCTACCGCGACAAGCTGGTCGAAGCGCTGTTCGCCGGCATGCTCAATACGCGCCTGCAGGACCTGGCGCAGCTGGCGGAACCGCCGTTCATGGGGGGCAGCAGCGGCATCAGCAAGCTGACGGCGCGCTACCGCTCCTACAACGCCGCCGCGGCGCTGGGCAAGGCCGGCGCATTGCCGGCGATCGAGGCGCTGGTGCAGGAGAACATGCGCGCGCGCCAGTACGGCTTCGGTCCGGCCGAACTCGAACGCGCCAAGAAGAACATCATGCGCAACTACGAACGCGCCTGGATCGAACGCGACAAGACCGATTCGTCCAGCTATGTCGGCGAGTATGTCCGCAACTTCCTCGAGCAGGAAAGCATTCCCGGCATCGAGACCGAGTACCGCTACGTACAGGAACTGGTTCCCGGCATCACGCTTGACGAGATGAACGGCTTCGCGCGCGCCACCATCCCCGGCGATTCGGCCAAACTGGTCATCTATACCGGATCGAACAAGGCCGACATGCCGATTCCGACCGCCGGGCAGCTGCTGGCGGCGGTGGCCGCGGCCGAAAAGAGCGTGGTCAAGGCGCAGGACGAAACGGCCATCGCCGCCAGCCTGATGGCAGCGCCGCCGGCGCCCGGGCGCATCGTCGGCGAAACGGTCGACAAGGCGCTCGGCACGACCACGCTGGCGCTGTCGAACGGCCTGTCGGTGATCCTCAAGCCGACCGACTTCCGCAACGACCAGGTGCTGGTGAGCGCCAGCCGCTTCGGCGGCCAGACCCTGTTCGACGACAAGGACAGCTTCGCCGTGCGCTATGCGACCGCGGTGGTCGGCACGATGGGCGTGAACGGCCATTCCCCGCTCGAAGTGCAGAAGATCCTGGCCGGGAAGACCGCGACGGCGCGCCTGTCGATGGCGAACTACACCGAAAGCGTGGGCGGCAACGCCGGCAGCGGCGACATCGAAACCCTGCTGCAGCTGATGTACCTGCAGTTCACCAGCCTGCGCCGCGACGAGAGCCTGTTCAAGTCCTTCATCGGCAAACAGGTCGAAGCGGCGCGCAATGCGATGGCGCAGCCGGAGTCAAGGTTCCGCGACACCGCCCTGGCCACCCTGTACAACAACCACCCGCGCATCGCGCGCACGCCGCGCCCTGAAGATTTCGACAAGGTCAGCCTCGACCGTTCGCTCGAGATCTACCGCCAGCGCTTCTCCAGCGCCAAGGGGCTGACCTTCATCATGGCCGGCAGCTTCGAGATCGACAAGGTCAAGCCGCTGGTCGCCACCTATATCGCCAGCCTGCCGGTGGGCGACATCCCGGTGCAGTTCCGCGATGTCGGCGTGCGGCCGGCGACCGGCATCGTCAAGAAGGAGGTGTACGCGGGCGCCGAGGCCAAGAGCAACGTGTCGCTGTACTTCACCGGCAATGCCGACTGGTCGCCGCAGGAGGAGCTGCGCTTCTTCGCGATGATCGAGGTGCTCAACATCCGCATCACCGACATCCTGCGCGAGAAGCTGGCCCTGATCTACGGCGGCGGCATGAATGGTTCGCTGAACCAGGTCCCCTACGGTCAATACACGATCAACGCCGCGCTGCCGACCGGCCCGGACAAGGTCGACAAGGTGATCGCCGCGACCTTCGCCGAGATCCGCCGCATGCAGGAGCACGGGCCGGATGCGGCCGACCTGGAAAAGGTCAGGCAGAACTGGCTGCAGCGCCACCAGACCCTGCTGCGCGAAAACGGCTACTGGATCAACCGCTTGCAGAACGCGATCATGCAGGGCACGCCGCTGGACGCAATCCTCGAGTACGAAAAGAACGTCGCGCAGCTGACGCCGGCCCAGTTGCAGGTGGCGGCGCGGCGCTACTTCAGGCACGACAATTACGTCCAGGTCGTGCTATATCCCGAGCAGAAATAGCGTTGCACTAACAGGCCTTAACGGCGCGCCAACTGCGTAGTCAATTTCGTCAATATTGATCTTCGGTAAGAGCTGGTAATGTCCTGACCATCAGTGCACACTAACCTGCATTTGACGCAAGGAAATCGCCGCTTTTTAATTGTATCGGCTTGTACTGTCGCGTTCGTTTGATATAGTGAATACAGGGCTTTTTGCTGCAAGGAAATTGTTAGTGACTCAACGAAATCCAGCACCCCACATTTCACAAAATTGAATGGAGTTCCGCATGTCCACCTTTGCGAAGAAAACAGTCGCTGTCGCCGTCCTGGCCTCGATGTGCCTGGTTGCGATGATCCCGGGCACGGCGTCGGCGCAGACCGCCGCGCGCCGCACCGACAACATCCAGCCGAACAAGCCGGCCTTCCCGCATCTGTCCTTCCCCGCCAACAGCAACGGCGAAAAGGCGATCGCCAACCTGGCCGCCCGCCTGCCTGAAGTGGCCGCCTTCTACGGCAAGACCGCCGCCGAGTTCCGTGAGCAGCTGCGCAGCGACAAATCGGCCTGGATCGATACGCGCGGCAAACTGTTCTTCGTTGAGCAAGCCCTGACCGCATCGCCGTCGGACCTGGCGCAAAGCGGCGCCATCTACCCGCTCGCGCAGACCTTCCTGCTGCACTCGCGTCCCGGCTCGAAGCGCAAGATCTACCTGGACTTCAACGGCCACACCACCACCGGCACCGCGTGGAACACCAGCTACGCCATGGATCCGATCGTCAGCCCCGCCTACGACACCGACGGCGTCCCCGGCACCTTCAGCACCACCGAGCTGACCGCGATCCAGAACATGTGGCGCCGCGTGGCCGAGGACTATGCCGCCTTCGACGTCGACGTGACCACCGAGGAACCGCCGGCCGACCAGATGTCGCGCAGCGGCACCACCGACCTGACCTATGGCACGCGGGCGCTGATCACCAAGAACTTCACCGCCGGCACCACCAAGGGCGATTGCAGCTGCGGCGGCTTCGCCTACGTCGGCATCTTCGATGCGACCAGCGAGTTCAACAAGCCGGCCTTCATCTTCCAGGACAAGCTGGGCAATGCAGAGAAACTGATCGCCGAGGCGACCTCGCATGAAGTCGGCCACAACCTCGGCCTGTCGCACGACGGCACCTCCAGCGTCGGCTACTACCAGGGCCATGGAACCGGCGCCACCGGCTGGGCCCCGATCATGGGCGTCGGCTACTACAAGGAGCTGGTCCAGTTCAGCAAGGGCGAGTACCTGAATGCGAACAACAAGGAAGACGACTACCTGGTCATGCAGAACAACGGCGTGACCTTCGCCGCCGACGACTTCGGCAACACCAGCGCGGCCGCCGCGCCGCTGTCGGGCACCTCGGTCAACGGCGTCAACACCTTCGACATCCTGGGCGTCATCGAGACCCCGTCCGACGTCGACGTGTTCCAGTTCAACGCCGCCGCGGGTACCCTGGCCATCACCGCCAAGGCCTTCGAGCGCGGCCCCAACCTGGACATCCTGATGCAGGTGCGCGATGCGGCCGGCAACCTGGTGGCCGAAGCGAATCCGGCCGACCAGCTGGGCGGCACGATCAACGTGAGCCTGCCGGCGGCCGGCACCTATTTCCTCAGCATCGACGGCAGCGGCCTCGGTGACCCGCTGGGCACCGGCTACAGCGCCTACGGCAGCCTGGGCCGCTATTCGGTGGCGATCTCGGCGCCGCTGGCCAGCGGCGGCGCGCCGGTGGCGAACATCAGCGCCAGCCCGACCACCGGCCCGGCGCCGCTGCTGGTCAACTTCTCCGGCGCGGCATCGACCGATTCGAGCGGCGGCATCCAGAGCTACGAGTGGAACTTCGGCGACGGCAGCGCGCTGGCCAGCGGCGCGACCGCCAGCCACACCTACACGCTGGGCGGCGTCTACACCGCCTCGCTGAAGGTGACCAACACGCTCGGCTTCAGCGATTCGAGGACCGTGACGATCACCGCGACGTCGGTGCAGCCGAAGATCTACGCGAGCGGCATCGCCATGACGCTGGTCGCGGCCAACCGCACCCAGAGCTATGCGCAGGCCAAGGTCACGGTCAAGGACGCCGCAGGCAACGTGATTCCGAATGCGACCGTCAGCGGCAGCTGGAGCGGCATCGTCACCGGCTCGGCCAGCGGCGTGACCGGTTCGACCGGCGTGGCGACGCTCAATTCGGCGAACACCAAGAAGAGCGGCACCATGAAGTTCACCATCACCGGCATCACCGCATCGGGCTACACCTACGACGCGACGCTGAACACGATGACGACCAACTCGGTCACGCGCTGATCGAAGCTGGAACGAAAAGGCCGCCAAGATCCGGCGGCCTTTTTTTATGGAACGAAGGGACCGTGTTATTTCACCGCCGTCACCGACAGCATCCGCTCCACATACCGCGCAATCAAATCGATTTCGAGATTGACCTTGCTGCCCGCGCGCAGGTGCTTGAGCGTGGTCATCGCGATCGTGTGCGGGATCAGGTTGATCGAGAAGCGGCACGCGTCTGCCAGATCCTCGACCCGGTTGACCGTCAGCGACACGCCGTTGACAACCACCGAACCCTTGAACGCCAGGAAGCGCGCCAGCTCGCGCGGCGCGTCGATCACCAGTTCCCACGATTCGCCCACGGCCTCGAACGAATGCACCTGGCCCAGGCCATCGACGTGGCCGGACACGAGGTGGCCGCCGAGGCGCTCGGCCAGGGTCAGCGCCTTTTCGAGGTTGACTTCGCCCGGCGCATCGAGCCCCGCCGTGCAATTGAGGCTCTCGCGCGAGACGTCGACCGTGAACTGCGACGCGGTCTTGGCGACCACCGTCATGCAGGCGCCGTTGATGGCGATCGAGTCGCCCAGCGCGACGTCGGCCAGCGGCAGGCCGCCTGCGTCGATGTCGAGCCGGACGCCGGCGTCCAGGCCGCCTTCGAGCGGCGTGACGGTTGTGATGTTGCCGATCGCGGCGACGATTCCAGTAAACATGCTGCTAATCCTTCTTGTTGGTGAACCTGGCAAGGATACGCAAATCCGCGCCGATCTGCCTGGTGTCATGGAAAACGAGCTGCTGCTTCTGGTCCAGGCTTTGCAGTGCAGGCAGCGCGAACATGCCTTGCGCGTCGCCCACCAGGCAAGGCGCGAGGTAGACCAGCAGTTCGTCGACGCAGCCTTCGCGCACCAGCGAACCATTGAGCTTGGACCCCGCCTCGACGTGCAGTTCGTTGATCTCGCGCCGTCCCAGTTCCTGCATCAGCGCGGGCAGGTCGACCTTGCCGACGGCATTCGGCAGCAGGATGACTTCGTGCCCGGCCGCGCGCAGCGCCGCTTCCTTTTCGGGATGGGCGGCGGCGGCGACGATCCAGGCCGGCGCGCCGGCCAGCACCTTCGCGCCGGGATCGATCTCCAGCTTGCTGTCGACGATGATGCGGCGCGGCTGGCGCGGGGTATCGACCGCGCGGACAGTCAGCTCGGGGTCGTCGGCCTTGACGGTGCCGATGCCGGTCAGGATGGCGCAGGCGCGCGCGCGCCAGGCATGGCCGTCGGCGCGCGCGTCGGGGCCGGTGATCCACTGGCTCTCGCCGCTGTGCAGCGCCGTCATGCCATCGAGGCTGGCGGCGGTCTTCAGCCGCACCCACGGGCGGCCGCGCCGCATGCGCGAGAAGAAGCCGATGTTCATTTCGTAGGCGGCGTCCGCCATCACCCCCGTGCTGACGGCGATGCCGGCCGCCTCCAGCCTGGCCATCCCCTGCCCCGCCACCAGCGGATTCGGATCGGTCATGGCGGCGACCACCCGTCCCAGGCCGGCGCGCACCAGCGCGTCCGAGCATGGCGGCGTGCGGCCGAAGTGGCTGCAAGGTTCGAGCGTGACGTAGGCGGTGGCGCCGCGCACGTCGTTGCCGCGCGCTTCGGCGTCGCGCAAGGCCTGGATCTCGGCATGCGCCTGGCCCGCGGGCTGGGTATGGCCGGCGCCGATGACGGCGCCGCCGCGCACGATCACGCAGCCGATGCGCGGGTTGGGCGCCGTGATGAACATGCCCCTGGCCGCCCATTCGAGCGCCAGCGCCATGCCGTCGGTGTCGTTCAGTATTTGCACGCTTGCCTTGTGAAAGTGTGTGGAGCCTGCCCGCTGGGCCGCCCGTACAACCTCCATTATAAGCAATGCCGTTTCAGGCGTCCGGCTTGCCTTCGCCTTCGCAGCCGGCCCCCTCGCGCGCGGGGTCGCAGATGCGCGCCCGGCCCAGCATGTTGATCTTGATGCGGCGCACCTGGCCGCCGTGGAACAGCGACAAGGTGCCCCAGCGCGCCGCCGCGCTGCTGGCGCCGGTGCAGCCCCTGCCGGCGCTATTGAAGGCCAGGTAGTCGGGCCGCTTGTCGCTGCTGAACACGGTGCTGATGGCCAGCCCCGGCGGCAGCGGCGGATGGATCGCCAGCAGCTCGTCGCCCTCGCCGGGACGGGTGTCGCCATTGTGGTCGATGAACACGACCCAGCCCGCGGCCCAGTCAAGCCCGCCAGGCTCGCGCGGCGCCATCAGGACCGGCCTGGCGCGGGCGATGGCCAGCGTGCGGGTCAGCTCGATCGCGCCGAACAGGTCGCCGGTGGCGGCCTTGAGCTGCTGGCGCCGCACCAGCAGGCGCATGTCCGGCAAGGCGATCGCCATCAGGACCGCGGCAACCGCCAGCACCGTCATCAGCTCGGCCACGGTGAAGCCGCGCGCGCCGGCGCGCCTCATGGCCAGCACCGTGCGGCCGGGCCGCTGGCGCCCTGGCGGCCGATGCTGTCGAGGGTCAGGGTTTCGCAGTCGGGATCGCGGAAGCGGCGATCGACCCTGTCGGTGCCCGGTGTCGCCACCAGTTCCACGCAGTCGGTGATGGCGCGGCCCGGGCAGGCATGCCCGCGCAGCTCGTACGCGCTGTGGGCCGGCGTGCTGCCCGAGTACCATTTGAACGAAGCGTCGTCGGGCGCGCCCGCATCGAAGCCGAAGGCCAGGTAGCTGTTGCGCTGCGAGAAGTAGCGCTCCTGGCGCTGCATCGCGTCGACCAGCGCCAGCTGCCCTTCGATGCGGCGCGCGCGGCCCATGTAGCCGGTGTAGGCAGGATAGGCGATCGACGCCAGGATGCCGATGATGGCCAGCGTGATCATCAGCTCGACGAGGGTTACGCCGCCGCTGCGGGCCATGCCGCCGTCCCTGTTCATTTGGTCGCCTCCCGGTGCAGTTCCTGCCAGTTGGCGACCTCGCGCCAGCTGACCCGCCCGGCCGCCATCGGCAATGCAAGCGGCGCGCCGGTGCCCGCCTTGCCGCCGGCCTGGGCGCGCAGGATGCCGACGCTGCGCACGGCCGGAACAAAGCCGGTGGGGCCGGGCGCGCCGGCCGTCACCTCCAGGTCGACCAGCACCGGCGGCGCCGTGGCGGCGCCCTGCACCACCGCGCCGGTCGTCACGCTCGCCAGGGGATCCGCGGCGCCGGCGCGCGCGCCCAGCCCGGTCAGCACATCGATCGCGTAGCTGCGCAGCACCGGCTCGGCACAGGGGTCGGCGCCCGGCGCCAGCGTATCGGCAAACAGCACGCCGCCCGCCAGCAGCGCGGTGCCGGCCGAGCGCTCGCCATCCTGGCGCGCACGGGGGAAGTCGAGGAACCAGCCGGCCCTGGCGCCGTCGCCGGTGTAGCTCAGCGCCCTGCCTTCGATGACATACGGCCCGGCGCCGCGGGCCTGGCGCGGCGCCAGCGAGGTCCGCGCCAGTTCCGTGCCGGCCCCCTTGTCATGCACGGCGTACAGGGACTGGACGGCGAAGCTGGCCGGGCTGGCATCGGCCCGCTCGAGCAGGCGCCCGGTGCCGAACACGACCAGGTAGCCGCCGCCCGGCGCGAATACCAGCCTCGGCGCATGGGCAATCGGCTGGCGCAGGCCGTCGCCGTCGCGCGCGGTGAACAGGCGCTGCCCGGCCGCGCCCCGCCATGGCGCCTCGCCGCCGAAATCGAAGCGCCACAGGCTGCCCTGCAGGTCGCCGGCATACGCGGCCAGCACGCTGCCGTCGCCGCCGATCGCCAGCACCGGCGCCGACAGGGCATTCGGCGCAGCGGCGTTGGCGGCCGGTGCGGCGAAGCGGTGGTAGTTCAGGCCCAGCTGCCATTTGGCCGCGGCCGGCTTGTCCAGCGCCAGCAGGAACAGCGCGCCGTCGGCCTCGCCGCTGTTGATGCCGCTGGCGACGACGGCGTAGTCGCGGTAGACCGGCCGGCCGTCCTTGCTGCCGGTGCGGAAGCGGGCCACCAGCGGCGCGGCGCGCACGTGGCCCATGGCGGGATCGTCGCCGGCGCCGAACTCCCACAGCGCGCCCATGCCCTTGTCGAAAGCGGCCGGGTTGCTGATATCGAGCGCGTACACGCCGCGCGCGCCCATGCCCATGCCGGCCACGAGCACCGTGCGCCAGCGCGCGCCGAGGCGGGCCTCGCCGAACCCCGGGCTGCCGTCGGCGCCCGGACGGTGCTGGTAGCCCGGCGCCGCCAGGCCGGCCAGCGCCGCGAACAGCGCGTTCGGCACGTAGGCGAACAGCTCGGCGCCGCTGGCGGCGTCGAAGGCGTGCAGCATGCCATCGCCGGCGCCGGCGTAGACGGCGGCCGGCCTGGCCTTGTGCGCGGCGTGGAACTTGGCATAGCCCTGCCCCTGCACCGATGCCGATGGCGGCCCCACCAGCAAGGGCGCGCTGTGGACGAAGGCGCCCAGCACGCCGGCGCGGCGGCGCAGCGTGCCGCCGGGCTGGCCCAGCTCGCGGCCGCGTTCGCCGCGCAGCCAGGCCAGGCGCGCCGGGCCAAGCCCGTCGGC
>JAKFDH010000033.1:0-2332 GCA_036676245.1 Massilia sp.
CGGTCCGCCATCGCCCGTTTAGAGATGCCATTGCGTCAGTAGCTCAACTGGCAGAGCAGCGGTCTCCAAAACCGCAGGTTGTAGGTTCGAGTCCTACCTGGCGCGCCATCCCGCACAGGCGGGGTTTCGCAGGAAACCCGCCCCCAACCGGCCTACGCCGGGCAAGAGTTGAATGAACAGCAAGGTCGAGCAAGCAGAGCAGGCGGTCAGCGCCGCCGACATCGCGAAGTACGTCCTGGCCGCCGCGATCGTGGCGGGCGGGATCTTCGCGTTCTACTGGTTCAACCAGTGGCCGGGTCCGGTGCGTGGCCTGATCGCCGCGGCGGGCGTGGTGCTGGGTGCGGTGGTCATGGCCTTCACGGCCAAGGGCCGCCAGACCAAGGAATTCGTCTCGGAGTCGCTGTTCGAGTTGCGCAAGGTGGTCTGGCCGACCCGGCAGGAAACCCTGCGCATCACCGGCGTGATCCTGGTGGTGGTGGTGATCGTCAGCCTGGTCCTGTCGGGTTTCGATTTCGTGATTTCGTGGCTGATCCGGCTCTTGCTGGGTCAATAAGGAGTTCAGACGTGGCCAAGCGTTGGTATGTCGTCCACGCCTACTCGGGCTTCGAGCACCAGGTGCAGCGCGCGCTCGATACGCGCATCGCGCGCGCCGGGATGCAGGAAAAGTTCGGCCAGGTGCTGGTGCCGACCGAAGAAGTGATCGAAATGCGCGGCGGCCAGAAGCGCAAGTCCGAGCGGAAGTTCTTCCCGGGCTACGTGCTGGTCCAGATCGAGACGCACGAAGACGGCGGCATTCCGCGCATCGACGACGAGAGCTGGCACCTGATCAAGGAAACCCCGAAGGTGATGGGCTTCATCGGCGGTACCGCCGAGCGCCCGCTGCCGATCAAGGACAGCGAGGCGGACATCATCCTGCGCCGCGTCCAGGACGGCGTCGACAAGCCCAAGCCCAAGGTGCTGTTCGAGCCGGGCGAGATGGTGCGCGTCACCGAAGGCCCGTTCAACGACTTCAACGGCGTGGTCGAGGAAGTCAACTACGAAAAGAGCCGCCTGCGCGTGGCGGTGCTGATCTTCGGTCGTTCCACCCCGGTGGAGCTGGAGTTCGGACAGGTCGAGAAGGCCTGACGCGAGTTTGCTTCAACGTGAAAGCCGGGGCACGAATCCCACCCGGCACGATGGGGAGCCTGACAACAGGCGCTTGCACCCGGAGAAAAGACAATGGCTAAGAAAGTAGTTGGTTACATCAAGCTGCAGGTGAAGGCCGGCCAGGCCAACCCCTCGCCGCCGGTCGGTCCTGCGCTGGGTCAGCGCGGTCTGAACATCATGGAGTTCTGCAAGGCGTTCAACGCCGCGACCTCCAAGCTGGAGCCGGGCCTGCCGACGCCGGTGATCATCACCGCGTACTCGGACCGCACCTTCACCTTCGTCACCAAGAGCACCCCGGCCACCGTGCTGCTCAAGAAGGCCGCCGGCCTGACCTCGGGCTCCAAGCGCCCGAACACCGAGAAGGTGGGCAAGGTCACCCGCAAGCAGCTCGAAGACATCGTCAAGGCGAAGGAAGCCGACCTCACGGCCGCTTCGCTCGACGCCGGCGTTCGTACCATCGCGGGCAGCGCCCGTTCGATGGGTCTCGTGGTGGAGGGCTAAGACATGGCGATCTCGAAGCGTTACAAGAACCTCCAGGCCCTGGTCACCCCGGGCAAGGCCTACTCGCTGGACGAAGCCCTGAAGCTGATCCAGTCGAACTCCAAGACCAAGTTCGTCGAGTCCGTGGACGTTGCCGTCCGCCTCGGCGTGGATGCCAAGAAGTCCGACCAGCAGGTGCGCGGTTCGACCGTGCTGCCCGCCGGCACCGGCAAGTCCGTGCGCGTGGCGGTGTTCTGCCCGGCCGGCGCCAAGGCTGACGAAGCCCTGGCCGCGGGCGCCGACGTCGTCGGCATGGACGACCTGGCCGACAAGATGCTGGCCGGCGACATCAACTACGACGTCGTCATCGCCACGCCGGACGCGATGCGCGTCGTCGGCAAGCTGGGCCAGGTTCTCGGCCCGCGCGGCCTGATGCCGAACCCGAAGGTCGGCACCGTTTCGCCGGACGCCGCCGGCGCCGTGCGCAATGCCAAGGCTGGCCAGGTGCGTTACCGCACCGACAAGGCGGGCATCATCCACTGCACGATCGGCAAGGCCAACTTCGACGCCGACGCGCTGAAGAACAACCTGCACGCCCTGCTGGGCGACCTGGTCAAGGCCAAGCCGGCCTCGTCCAAGGGCCAGTACCTGCAGAAGATCTCGCTGAGCTCGACGATGGGCGTGGGCGTGGTCATCGACCAGTCCT
>JAKFDH010000034.1:0-9500 GCA_036676245.1 Massilia sp.
CTTCTCCGCAATCAACATGAACGGTTTCAAGACCCTCAAAGAAGGTCAAAAAGTTCAATTCGAAGTCACGCAAGGCCCTAAAGGCAAGCAAGCTTCCAACATCCAGGCTGCTTAAGCAACTCCAGATGTAAAAAACCCCGCTCTTCGGAGCGGGGTTTTTTTTCGTCCCGGCCCCACCGGTCCCGCACTCCTTGCGGAGGCGGGGCTTTGCTTTTACTAAGTCAATTACATCTGTTCGATCATCACATCGCCGAAGCCCGAGCACGACACCTGGGTCGCGCTTTCCATCAGGCGCGCGAAGTCGTAGGTGACTTTTTTCGACGCGATCGATTTCTGCATCGAGTCGATGATCATGTCAGCCGCTTCGACCCAGCCCATGTGGCGCAGCATCATTTCGGCCGACAGGATCAGCGAACCCGGGTTCACATAGTCCTTGCCTGCGTATTTAGGCGCGGTGCCGTGGGTCGCTTCGAACATCGCCACCGAGTCCGACAGGTTGGCGCCCGGCGCGATGCCGATGCCGCCGACCTGGGCCGCCAGCGCATCCGAGATATAGTCGCCGTTCAGGTTCAGGGTCGCGATGACCGAGTACTCCGCCGGACGCAGCAGGATCTGCTGCAGGAAGGCGTCGGCGATCGAATCCTTGACGATGATGTCCTTGCCCGTCTTCGGGTTCTTGAACTTGCACCATGGGCCGCCATCGATCAGCTCAGCGCCGAATTCCTTCTGCGCCAGCGCGTACGCCCAGTCGCGGAAGCCGCCTTCGGTGTACTTCATGATGTTGCCCTTGTGAACGATCGTGACCGAGGGCTTGTCGTTGTCGATCGCGTACTGGATCGCCTTGCGCACCAGGCGCTCGGTGCCTTCGATCGACACTGGCTTGATGCCCAGGCCCGAGGTCGCAGGGAAGCGGATCTTGGTGACGCCCATTTCCTTGATCAGGAAGTCCATCAGCTTCTTGGCGCCCTCCGAACCTTGCTGGTACTCGATACCGGCGTAGATGTCTTCCGAGTTCTCGCGGAAGATGACCATGTCGGTCTTCTCAGGCTCTTTCACAGGCGAAGGCACGCCGGTAAAGTAGCGCACCGGGCGCAGGCAGACGTACAGGTCGAGCTGCTGGCGCAGCGCCACGTTCAGCGAACGGATGCCGCCGCCGACCGGCGTGGTCAGCGGGCCCTTGATCGACACCACGTAGTCCTTCAGCACCTGCAGGGTCTCTTCTGGCAGCCACACGTCCGGGCCGTACACGGTGGTCGACTTTTCGCCGGCGTAGATTTCCATCCAGCTGATCTTGCGCTTGCCGCCGTAGGCCTTGGCCACCGCTGCGTCCACCACCTTGATCATGACCGGGCTGATATCAACGCCGGTGCCGTCGCCTTCGATGTAGGGAATGACCGGATTATCTGGTACATTCAGCGAAAAATCCGCATTGACGGTGATCTTTTTGCCGTCGGCTGGTACTTTAATGTGTTGGTACATGTTCTCTCCGAAGTGGACGCGCAGCAGGCGGCAACGTGGTTGCGCCTGTCAGGCATGGTCTGTAAACTCAACGTGCATGAAGTCTTCTATAAGACATAAGACGTGCGTTATATTATGCACCAGTATCTTACTAGGCGCTACGGTTTACGACATTTACAATCAGTCCACCAGCTTATCACTTCCACGCCAGCGCCCAATATGTCTTTGATACTCTTTAATAAACCGTTCCAGGTGCTGTGCCAGTTCTCGCCGCAGGAAGGGCGCGAATGCCTGGCCGACTATGTCAAGCGGCCCGGCATCTACCCCGCCGGCCGGCTCGACGCCGACAGCGAGGGCCTGATGCTGCTGACCGACGACGGGCGCCTGCAGCACATCATCGCCCACCCGGACCACAAGGAAGCGAAGACTTACCTGGTGCAGGTCGACGGCGTGGCCGGCGGCGCCGCCCTGGCCCGCCTGCAAGCGCCGCTCGACCTGGGCGACTTCACGAGCAAGCCGTGCAAGGCGGTGCTGATCGCCGAACCGGCCTGGCTGTGGCCGCGCAATCCGCCGATCCGGGCGCGCGCCGGCAAGCCGACCAGCTGGATCGCGATCACTTTGCAGGAAGGGAAGAATCGCCAGGTGCGGCGCATGACGGCCGCGGTCGGCCTGCCGACGCTGCGCTTGGTGCGCAGCAGCATCGGCCCGTTTTCGCTGGCCACCCACCCGCTGATGCCGGGCGACTGGACCGAAGTGCCGGCGAGCGAGATCCACGGCGCATAGGCCGCTTATTGCACTGCAGCAGAGGCGCTTCGCCGAACATCGTTCAAAAAATATTCATGTTTTTTTGCATTTCAACGAAAAAACATGTCAACCATCAAGAAAAAGGGCGCGTTATGGAAACAGATTCATCTGAATCGACACCCTTCACTATAAAAAGGAAACTAACATGTCCAAGACCCTGACCGCCCTGGCACTCTCCATGTTCGCTGCTTCCGCAATGGCCAATCCGGCTTCCTCCGCCTCGGCCTCCGCTTCGGCGATGGCATCGGCCCCAGCTTCGGCTTCGGCTGCTGCGTCGGCTGCTTCGAAGAAAATGGATAAGCCCAAGGCTTCGGCTTCGGCTTCCGCTTCGGCTGCCGCTTCGGCCAAGTCGTCGGCGCCTGCCAAGTGACCGGCTCAAACCAGTAATTGTTGTCGCTTCAGAAAAAAGGCAGGCGCGTCCTGCCTTTTTTTACGCTTGACGCCTGCGCAGTGCGCGTGGCCTAATCCGCGCATGAAAACACCGCTCCCCCGATTCGCCGCGGCCGTCGTGCTGCTGCTCGCCGCCGGCCTGGCCGGCGCCCAGAACGTCCGCTTCAGCACGACCCAGCTGACGGCCGGCATGAACCTGATCAAGGCCGAAGTGGCGGCCAGCGCGCCCGAGCGCCAGCAGGGACTGATGTTCCGCGAGAAGATGGCCGGCAATGCCGGCATGGTGTTTGTGTTCGACCAGGCGTCGCCCCAGTGCATGTGGATGAAGAACACGCTGCTGCCGCTGTCGGTCGCCTTCATCGATGCCCAGGGCAAGATCGCCAATATCGAGGACATGCAGCCGAAAACGCTCGACAAGCACTGCTCAAGCAAGCCGGTCAAGTATGCGCTGGAGATGAACCTGGGCTGGTTCAGGCAAAAGAATATCAAGCCGGGCACGAAGATCGGCGGCTTGCCGGGACTGGACCCGTAAGCGAAAAACCCGCGCAGGCTTGAGCCAGGCGGGTTTTTTTCATTCACGGTACTACCTGGTGGATGGCGCCGGGCGCCGCTCCACCGCGCAGCGGCGATTAAGCCAGCGCCTTCAGGGCAGCAGCCAGGCGGCTCTTGTGGCGAGCGGCCTTGTTCTTGTGAATGATTTTCTTGTCGGCGATGCTGTCGATGGTCGACACGGACGCTTGGAAGATCGACGCAGCAGCAGCCTTGTCGCCAGCCTGGATTGCCTTACGTACAGCTTTGATTGCGGTACGCAGGGTCGAGCGCTGCGACGAATTGTGCGCGTTTTGCTTAACTGCTTGACGAGCACGTTTGCGTGCTTGTGCGGTATTTGCCATGGAATTTCCTAAATCGGGGTCAAGTTGCGTTTGCAAACATTAGCGTCTGTCAAACCGGTGTTTTACTACACCTTGTGTGTCAAACCAGTGCCTGCCAAACATTAGTGTCTGCGTAACAGAATTCTGTACAGCCTTCGATTATAGCGAATTAATCGGGCAAGAGCAATTCAAAAATCAACATTCGGCGAGCGTGGCCGTCTTTGCACTATTGCCGGGCTATAATCGCCGCCTATGAACTTGCTCCGAACCCTAGCAGCCATCTCCAGCATGACCATGCTGTCCCGAATCACCGGATTGCTGCGCGAAAGCCTGTTCGCGCGCGCCTTCGGCGCCTCGGCCTATACCGATGCTTTCATCATCGCCTTCCGCCTGCCCAACCTGCTGCGGCGCCTGTTCGCCGAGGGCGCGTTCTCGCAGGCCTTCGTGCCGATCTTGTCAGAATATAAAACCCAGCACGGCGACGTCGCCACCAAGACCCTGGTCGACCATGTCGCCACGGTGCTGATCTGGGCCACGCTGGCCACCAGCGTGCTTGGCATCGTGGCCGCGCCGCTGCTGATCATGGCCGTCGGCGGCGGCCTGGACAAGAACCCGCAAGCCTACGACAGCGCGATCCTGATGACGCGCGTGATGTTCCCGTATATCGCCTGCATGGCCTTCGTGGCCCTGGCCGGCGGCGTGCTCAACACCTGGCGCCAATTCAAGATCCCGGCCTTCACCCCGGTGCTGCTGAACATTTCCTTCATCCTTGCCTCGCTGCTGCTGGTCGAGTCGATGGGCATCTATGCGATGGCGGCCGCGGTCTGCGTCGGCGGCTTGCTGCAGGTGGCGATCCAGGTGCCGGCGATGGTCAAGATCGGCATGCTGCCGCGCATCGGCCTGAACCCCTTCGCCGCGCTGCGCGACCCCGGCGTGCTGCGCATGGTCAAGAAGATGGGGCCGGCCGTGTTCGCCGTGTCCGCCGCCCAGATCAGCCTGCTGATCAACACCAGCATCGCCTCCCAGCTGGCGACCGGCAGCGTGTCGGCGCTGACCTATGCCGACCGGCTGATGGAATTCCCGACGGCGATGCTGGGCGTGGCGCTGGGCACCGTGCTGCTGCCCTCGCTGTCGAAGGCGAACGCCGACGGCGACACCACCGAGTATTCCTCGCTGCTGAACTGGGGCTTGCGCCTGACCTTCCTGCTGGCGCTGCCGGCGGCGGTCGGCATGGCGACCCTGGCCGAGCCGATGATCGCCACCCTTTTCCACTACGGCAAGTTCAGCACCCAGGCGATCGCGACCTCGGCGGCGCCGCTGGTCGCCTACAGCGCCGGGCTGATCGGCATCATCCTGGTCAAGACGCTGGCGCCGGCCTTCTATGCGCGCCAGGACGTGCGCACCCCGGTCAAGATCGCGATCGCGGTGCTGGTCTTCACCCAGCTGATGAACCTGGTGTTCGTGCCGATCCTGGCAGTGGCCGGGCTGGCGCTGTCGATCGGGCTCGGGGCCTGCGTCAACGCCGGCTTCCTGTACACCGGCCTGCGCCGGCGCGGCATCTATGTGCCGAGCCCGGGCTGGGGCAAGTTCTACCTGAAGCTGGGCATCGCGGTGAGCGCGATGGGCGCGCTGACCTGGTGGGGCGCCAGCCGCTTCGACTGGGCGGCGCTGCAGGCCACGCCCTTCGTGCGCGCCGGGGCCCTGTTCGCGATCGTCGCCGCCGGCGCGCTCGTGTACTTCGCCGTACTGTTCGCGCTCGGCTTCCGGGTCGGCGATTTCAAGCGCCGCGCTTAATACCGGGCGGACGAAAAAAAACCCGCCGAGGCGGGTTTTGCGAAAAACAACCGGGTTGCAAGGCTGTTTTTATTGTTGTTCAGACAGAATCGTAGCACAGCGGGCTGTCTGAATATTAAAAAAAATCACTTTAAGTTACACCTGAGAAACTAGTGTCGCGAAATTGCTACCGCGGCGGCGGCGGCTTCGGTTCGGCCGGCACGGGTTCGCTCTTGTCCTCCGGCTCAGGCTCGACCGGCGGCGCCACCGGCGCCGGCTCGGCTGGTGGCTCCGGGGCTTCTGGCGGCTCCGGCGCGGCCGCCGGCGGTTCGCCCACCGGCACCGGCGGCGCCAGCGGCGCCATCGTGACCGCCTGCGCCGTGCCCGGCCTGCCTGGCGCCGCGGGCGCCAGCAGCGGCGACGCGCCCGGCGCCACCAGGCCCTGCCCGCCCGCCGTGAAGCGCCAGTCCGAGATTTTCTGCTTGTTCTCGAAATTGATGAAGCGGGCGTCGAAGTTGCCGACCTTGAAGGGCTTGGCCGCGGACAGGCTGTACACGCCGATCACGCCGGTCTTGTCGCCCAGGTAGACGATGCCCCATTCGGCCTTGCCGGTCATCGGGTCGACGAACACCTTGCGCAAGTGGCGCCGCACGCCGGGAAAACGCGGGTCCTTCAGCAGTTCCTGCAGGCTTTTGGGCTGCTGCGGCTGGCCCTGCGGCGTCGCCGCCGCATAGCTGCGCAGCGCCTCGCTGAAGGCGGCGCCGGTTTCGAGCAGTTCGTTCTCGAGCGCCACGCGCTGCATCAGCGCGCCGATCTTCAAGGTCGCCGCGCCCACCATGCCGATCACCAGCACCAGCACGATCAGGCCGAGATAGGTGAAGCCGCCCTGTGCGCGCCGCCCGTTCATCGGCCTACCATTCGCTATACGGTTTGCCGTTGCGGTCGTTGCCCGGCGCGCCGCTGCGGATGCTGTACAGCGCGCCCTTGGCGGCGTCGTCCGGCGGCACCAGGATCCAGGTCGTCGTGCTTTCGGTGATCGGATCCTGCGGCAGCACGCGCAGGTAGCGCTTCTCGACCAGCTGCTCCAGCGAGTCCGGATAGCGCCCGGTATCGGCATGGTACTGGTCGATGACGGCGCGCGTGTTGCGCAGGTTGTCGGCCAGGATGGTCTCCTTGGCGCTGTCGATGCTCGGGAAAAAGCGCGGCGCCGCCAGCGACAGCAGCAAGGCGACGATCGCCAGCACGACCAGCAGTTCGATCAGGGTGAAGCCGCGCGCCAGGCGGCGCGTCCATGGGTTAGCTGCCATCTCGGTCACCATTGGCGGTAAGGCACGTCGTTCAGGCCGACCTTCTCCGACGTGGAATAGACATCGTACACATCGTCCCCTTCACGCGGCTCGGCCGCTTCGCTGGCGTAGCTGCGCTTGCCCCAGCCCTCGGCCGCCCCGGCCTGCGGGTCATCGGCGAAGGGGTCGCGCGGCAGGCGGCGCAGGAAGAAGATCTTGGCGCGCTTCGGGTTGCGCAGGTCGGGCACGCCTTCGACCAGCAGCTCCAGGTTTTTCGGATAGCCGGTCGCATTCAGGGTCTTGGCGATGCGGCCCTCGTCGTAGGCCTTCTTGTAGTCGTCGATGCCCTTGCGGATTTCGCGCAGCGCGGTGCGCAGCTCCTGCTCCTGGCGGCGCTGGTTGACCACCTGGGCCACCGGCACCACCAGGGTGCCGAGCAGCGCCAGGATGGCCAGCGTGACCAGCAGTTCGATCAGGGTGAAGCCGCGCCCGCGCATGGTCATTGCTGCGGCACGGGCGCCGCCGGCGGCGCCGGGATCGGGGTCACGACCGTGCCCGGCGCATTCTGCACCGCCGGCGGCATCGGGGTCGGCGGCGCCGGAATCGGCGCCGGCACCCCTGGCTGGGCCTGGGCCGGCGCCGGGATCGGGGCCTGCAGCGCGGCGCCAGGGGCGTTCTGCACCGCCGGCGGCGGGACCGGAGCCGGGGCCGCCGCCGGGGAAGCGCTCCGCACCGGCATCACGGCCGGCGCCTTGTCGACGGCGTCCGGACGGCGCCGGAAGCCGGTCTCGGTGCCGGCCGAGAATTCGGCGGCGGCGGCCGGCGGACGCTGCACGGTGCGCACCAGGTGCGGCGTGATCGACAGCACGATCTCGGTCTTGCCCTGGTCGTCGCGGGTGCTGCCGAACAGGCGCCCCAGGATCGGCAGGCTGCCCAGGCCCGGCACTTTCTTGCCGCTGCTGCGGTCCTCGTTGTTGATCAGGCCCGCCAGCACCTGGGTCTCGCCGTCCTTCAGCTGCAGCATGGTGCTGGCCTGGCGGTTGCCGAGCTGGTAGGCCAGGGTGCCGGACTTGGTGGTCGTGGTGTCGACCAGGTTGCTGACCTCGAGCGCGATCCGGATCGCCACTTCGTTGTTCAGGTAAATCGTCGGTTCCACCTGCAAGGTCAGGCCGACGTCGATGTAGTTGACCGACTCCGAGGCGAAGCCGCCGGCGCCCGGCGAAATGGTGGTGGTGATGACCGGCACCTTGTCGCCGACGACGACCTTGGCCTTTTCCTTGTTGCGCACGCGGATGCGCGGGTTGGCCAGCGTGTTCGAGTCGCCGTCGGTGCGGTTGGCGTTGATCTTGGCGGCGATGCCGGTCACGCCGATGTCGCGCGAGCGCAGGCCGCGCAGCACGTCGAGCGTCAGCGGGCCGCCCGCTTCGGTGGTCAGCGGCGCCAGCGTCACGGTGTCGGGCCAGGCGATGCCCAGTTCAAGAATTCGGCTGCGCTTGATCTCGAGGATCTCGACGTCGAGCATCACTTCTGCCTCCGGCACGTCCTGCAGCGCAATCAGCTTGGTCGCCAGGCGCACCGCTTCCGGGCTGTCGCGCAGGATGATCAGGTTGAGCTTCTCGTCGATGACGACGTCGCGCGACTTGAGGATGGTCTTGAGCGTGTTGCCGACCGTCTTGGCGTCGGCATTGGCCAGGAAGAAGGTCTTGACCGTCAACTCCTGGTATTCCTTCAGCTTGGCCGCCACGTTCGGATACACCAGCACCGTGTTGCCGTCCATGACCTGCTGCTCGAGCTGGTTGGTCACCAGCAGGTAGTAGACGGCCGCTTCGATGGTGCTGTTCTTCAGGAAGATCGAGGTCTTCTGGTCGGTCTTGACGTCCTTGTCGAACAGGAAGTTCAGGCCGGAGCGGCGCGCAATCACTTCGAATACCTGCTTGAGCGGCGCGTCGCGGAATTCGATCGTGATCGGCTGCCGGTAAGCCGCCGCCAGCCCGGTCTCGGCCGGCGCCACCGCGGTCTTCTCGCTCACCTGGATCATCAGCAAACGCGCCGGTTCGTGGTTCGGGCGCTCGGCCAGGATCGCCTGCGCGCGCAGGCGCGCCTGCTCGTAGTCCTTGCGTTCGAAGGCGGCAGTCGCCGCCTCCATCGCCTTGGCGTGGCGTTCGTCCATCTCGATCAGGCGCAGGCCGCCGCGGGCGCGCTCGTTGGCCGGGTCGATCGCCAGCACCCGCTGCCACGACTTCAGCGCCGCTTCGCGCTGGCCGCCGGCCAGCTGGCGTTCGGCCTGCTCCAGCAGGCGGGTGGCGCCGCGGTCGCGCGCCTGCAGGAACGCCGAACGGTACAGCGCGTTGCCGGGATCGGCGGCGGCCGCCTCCTGGTACTTCTGCAGGCCCGCCTCGAGCTGGTCCTGGGCCACCAGCTCGCGCCCTTCGCGGTAGGCCATCTGGGCGGCGCAGCCGCCCAGCGCCAGCAAGGCCAGCGACAGCGCCACGATGCGCGGCAAATGCAGGCAGTGCCTGCCGGTGCGTAGACTAGACATCAGTCGAGGACTCCAATGTTGAGCTGTTGGGCCTGATTCAGGGGCAGATAGGTCAGGTTCAGGATGGGCGGCGCGATGCTGTCGACGCGGTACACGCCGTCGATGACGGTGTTCGGCCGCACGATATAGGTTTTGTCGGCGCGCGCCAGGAACACTTCCCACTGGCCTTCGGCGGCGGCCTTGCCGACATAGGTGAACGGCAGCGGCGGCGCGCTTGGCGGCGGTGGCGGCGGCGGCGGCGGCGCGGCTTCCTGCTTGGGCGGCGGCGGATTCCAGTCCTTGCCGCCGAACGGCGCGCCCTGCCCGCCCAGCGCGTCGTCGCCGCGCGCACGCGGCGCCAGCGCCAGGATCACCGGCTCGGCGCCAGCCGCGCCGGCC
>JAKFDH010000035.1:0-42134 GCA_036676245.1 Massilia sp.
CAAGCTGCACGGCAAGGCCGAGGTCGCGATCGCGCTCGCGATCAACATCCTGGCCTGGGGCATGACGGTATTCCTCGACAAGGACCGCCAGTTCCTGCATGACCGCCTGGCGGGCACGCGCTTGATCTCGCTGCCGAAACCGGTTAAGTCTGAAAAAGCACCCAAGCCGGCCTAAGCCTGAGTCCACTTATTTCTACCCGGATTTCGATTCGACGTGAGCTCCTGTGGTTCGCGAATAATGCGCACGGACTCTCCGGCCGAAACGTCAATGCGCTTTTTCGCCGGACGAAATTCGCTCGTTCAATTTCTCCTGTAATCGTGCGCAGAGTCGATGCGCGATCTTCTTTTCACGGTCAGTCCACTTTTCTCTGGACATCTAAAACTCCCAGCGTCGCGACCGCACGCTCCGCCGCAGCAAACGCATGGATTGCGGTCGTATCGAATAGCGGCACCGTGGCGTGTTCCGGTGCGACAAGCATTGAAATCTCTGTGCAGCCGAGGATGATAGCTTCAGCACCTTCCCCAACCAAGCCAGCCATGATCCGTTGATATTCACCGCGCGAATCCGCCGACACCACGCCGCGGCACAACTCTTCATAGATCACGCGGTGGACGATATCGCGGTCCGCTTCCGGCGGCGTGATCACACGCAGGCCGTGCCGCTCGGCCAGGCGTCCGCTGTAAAAGTCCTGCTCCATCGTGAAGCGGGTGCCGAGGAGTCCAACAACAGCATGGCCCGCCTGCTTGATGCGCACGGCGGTAGGATCGGCGATATGCAGCAGGGGAATCGAGACCGCACGTTCGATGTCGTCCGCAACCTTGTGCATCGTGTTCGTGCACAGCACCAGCAAGTCGGCGCCGGCGAGCTCCAGGGAACGGGCGATCTTCGCGAGCATCGCGCCCGCCGCGGCCCAGTCGCCCGCATGCTGAAGCCGCTCGATTTCGTGGAAGTCCACGCTATACAAGATGATCTTCGCCGAGTGCAAGCCGCCCAGCCGCTCTTTCACAGACTGGTTGATTTGACGGTAGTACGGCACGGTCGATTCCCAGCTCATGCCGCCGATAAGGCCGATGGTTTTCAAATTGCACTCCCGCTTTCAGTATTTCGTTTAGTTGCAACGACATACCGCACATTGCCGCGTTTCTCGTGGGTGGCCGATTGCAGGTTGGCGAGGAGTTCCTCGCACACGGCATCGTACTCGGACGGTAAGTGATTGCGCAGGCCCTGCATCCGCGTCAGGCGCGCACGCCAGTTGTTTTCCACATCCTTCATGGCCGCACCGTCGAAGTTCAATTCGACATCGGTGACATCGTCATCGGAATGGATGATGCTGAAGCCGGCGGCCTGCAACAGGCCCGCGATCTTTGAGCCGAAATCGAAATCGTACAAGCCGGACTGCCCTGACGCCAGTTCAAACGCGTGCACAGCCGGGTGATGGCTGCTTTGCGGCGGCAGATTCCCGGAAATGAAGCATGACACGTCGACCAGTGCGATCCATCCGCCAGGCTGCAGGCGCTGGTGCAATTGGCGAAGCAAGTGCCCCGGGTTGGCAAGATAGGAAAAGGCAAAGCTGGACCAGATGCCATCGATGGGCGCCAGCGCGGCGTAGTCGAGATCGGCAAAATCGGCACACTTGAACAACTGATTGATGCGGCGCGTCGCCTGGCAGCGGCCAATGAAATCACGATCCAGGTCGATCCCCGTGACCCGCTCCACCCTTTGCGCCAGCAAGCCGGCCATGCCGCCCACGGAACAACCAAGGTCGAGCACATGGTCGGTCGGCCGCAGCGGCACCGCGGCCAAATACTGCTCCCAATTTCGCCAGGATTGCTGGCGCAGGTATTCTTCAATCAGGTTCAAAGGCTCACCCACTCGGCATCTGGAAGTCGGAGCACTGCTTGCACTTATCTAGTTCGTCGGGAAAGCGCGTGCTGATAGCTCGCGAGGTCGCCTGCGGAAAAACAGCAGAAGATAACCTCAGATATGGTCGTAAATGCCGGCAGCGTCGCCGCGACAGTGGTCACCGCAATGTCGGCCGCAAGCTCGATCGGGTAGCCATAGATACCGGTGCTGATGCTCGGAAAGGCAAGCGAAGCCGCGCCCTTCGAGGCCGCAAGTTCAATGGCGCTTCGATAGCACGACGCCAATAACGCCGGCTCTTCGTTCGCACCTCCGCGCCACACCGGACCAACAGTATGCACAATGAACCTGGATGGCAATCGATACGCCTTCGTGATCCTGGCCTCACCCGTTTTGCAACCGCCCAGCAAACGACATTCTTGAACGAGCTCCGGTCCCGCCGCGCGGTGGATTGCGCCATCAACTCCGCCGCCGCCCAGCAGCGACGAATTGGCGGCGTTCACGATCACATCCACATGCAAGGTCGTGATGTCGGCGAGTTGGGCGCGGAGGATGGCGGACATAGTACGAACCAGCTTACTTCTTTGGCGCCTCAAGCTTTTGCATCGCTTGCATCACCTCTTGCTGAACTTCCGGCATGATGATGCCCATGTACGCGCCGAATTTCTGCATCGCACTCGCGCCATGGGATGAGCCATAGAAGTCAGCGAGGGCATTCAATTCGTCGGCGGTGAATACTTTGACCATCGAGTCGCGCGAAATCCGTTCCAGTGCATCGGCACGCACACTCGCCTTCATGTGCTGCAGAAAGTGTTCGCGCTTTTCAACCGGAACCTGTTTCACGAGTTCCTTGAACGTGTCGTCCAGCATCTTCGACATTGGTACGACTTTCAGGTACCGGTTCGCTGCGGCGAGCCGGAGTTCAGGGCTGTCCGCTGCGAATGATGCCGAGGCTGCAGAGAGCAACAACATGGCGACAAAAATGGACCGGAGAACTTTCTGCATTGTTTTCTTTCTTTAGGCTTGGACTGGGGCTGCATTGCGCTGTCTTCGCACAGTGATGCAAAGTTGAGCACGCAATAATATTGACTCAATGTTACCGAGTATGACGGCTTAATTCGTACAGGGCAATATTTTTGAGCGGTGGTCAGACATCGGTCCCACGTTCGCACCGCATGAGCAACGCAGGTCCGTCCGGCGTCGCCACCTCGCCGACGGATTCAAACCCGGCCTTGGTATAGCAGCGTATCGCCCTGCGGTTCGCCGGATCGGGATCCGTCTGTACCATTGTAACGTTCGGGTCCGAAAAGAGCTGCGTCAAGACCCGCCGGATCATCGCGGTGCCAATCCCCTGGCTCAGCCGTGCGCCGTCGGTGAGGAACTGGTCGATTCCGCGCGCGCCAGGGAGTCCCACCATTGAGCCAAGTGCATGCGGTTGACCCAGTCGCACAGAATGGGCAGGTCATCCGGGCCGAGGGGGCGGAATGTTATGTCGCTGGGGTCGATCGCCATGGGCACCAGCCAATTAATAGTGTTGCGTCACAGCGTACACGGCCTGCACCACTTTTGTCATCCGCGCGTATCGCTGCCACTGTCCAGACCAGCGGCAGCCAGCGAACAGTCATTGCGGCCCGGGCGCATGCCCGGTTTCGACCAGCTGCGCCAGTTTCCCGAGCGCCATGCGCCAGCCGAGTTCATTGTCGTCCGGCGCAACGCCAGGCGGTACATTGTCGTGCACGGCGAGCAGGTCGGTGCCGCCGTCAGCCGCCGTCAGGGTGTAACTGACCGTCATCTCGCCCGCCATGGCGGGATCGGCGGTTTCAAATTCCATCACCTCGACAATCCGCTCGCCAGGCACAAGTTCAGCGAAACGGCCATGGTAGGTATCCGTTTGCGCGCTGGTCTTGCCTGTTCCGCCAGGCGCCTCATAGGTCAGCGACACACGGAATAAGCCGCCTTCGCGCGGGTCGAACTCATGGACATGGCTCGTCATTCCGTCGGGCACTTTCCATGCCTTGACAGCATATGCATCGATCAACGTGCGGTAGACGGCATCGCACGGGGCATTGATATACTGGTGAAGCCGGGTAGTCGTCATGGCGCCCTCTCATCACGAGGCGATCGTCGTCGACGCCGTAGCCAGGATGCAGGTCGTTACGCTGCTATGCAAGCGTCCATTGATCGCCGAGATAACCGTCCTGCATTTTAACGCCGTCTTTCGTGCACTGGAACTGGGTGCCAAACGAACCGGCACACACGGCTTAGAAGCGCTCGTACTCGTGCAAATAGCGCCACTGCCCCACCGGCAGGCTTGCCATCGGGATGCGGCCGACGCGGATGCGCTTGATCGACACGGGCTTCAGGCCCACTTCGCGGCACATGTGGTTGATCTGGCCGGGGCGCACGCCCTTGAGCGCGAAACGCAGGCGCGTCTCGTTCTGCCAACTGACCTTCATCGGCGGAATTTCCTTGCCGTTGTAGCTCAGGCCATGGTTCAGCAGCGCGAGGCCGCCTTCGCTGATCTGCCCCGCCACTTCGACGATGTATTCCTGCTCGACGCGGATGCCGTCGTCGAGCAGCTTGCGCGCGATGCGGAAGTCCTGCGAGAACACCACCAGCCCGCCGGCGCGGCCGTCCAGCGGCGTCACCATCTTCAGGTTGGCCAGGTGGCGCTTGAGGAAGCGCTGGTTGCCGTGATCGGCCAGCACCAGGTTTTCTTTCGTGAGCAGCGCGAGCGTCTCGGCGCCGCTGGTGTCCAGGCCCGCCGGCTTGTGCAGCAAGATCGTGACTGGCACGATCTCGCCCAGTTTGGCGTCCTTGTGCAGCACCACGTCCTGCTCGTCCGCCACGCGCGCGCCCGCCTCCTCCACGACTTCGCCGTCCACGCTGATCCAGCCGCCAGCGATGTATTGTTCGGCCTCCCCGCGCGAGCAGGGAATCATTTCGGCGACGCGCTTGGCGAGGCGGATGGTGTTGTCGGTCATGCGGGTGCTTGCCAGTCCTGGAAGAATGCGGTGAATACCTTGATGATGTGCTCGACGTCGGCGGCGGTGACGCCGATGTGGGTCACGAGCCGCGTGTGCCGGTCCACGGTCGCGCGAATGTGCTCGCGTACGAGCGCGGCGCGCAGGGCGTCGACGGCGCCGGGCGGCACTTCGATGTAAAAGATGTTCGTTTGCGGCGTGGCCACCTTCAGCTGGGGTATGCGCGCCAGGCCTTTGGCGAGCGCGGCGGCATTCGCATGGTCGTCCGCCAGCCGTTCGATGTTGTGCTCGAGCGCGTACAGGCCCGCCGCCGCGAGGATGCCGGCCTGGCGCATGCCGCCGCCCAGCATCTTGCGCCAGCGCTTGCCCTTCTCGATGATGGCCTTCGGTCCCAGCAGCACCGAGCCGACCGGCGCGCCCAGTCCCTTGGACAGGCACACCGACACGGTATCGAAGCCCTTCACCGCCTCGCGCAGGCTGATGCCCTGCTTGACGGCCGCGTTCCAGATGCGCGCGCCGTCCAGGTGCGTGGCCAGGCCGCGCGACTTGGCCAGGCCCGTCGCGGCAGCCATGTACTCGGCGCCGAGCACGCGCCCGCCGATGGTGTTCTCCAGCGCCAGCACGCGGGTCGGCGCGAAGTGCATGTCGTCCGGCTTGATGTAGGCCGCGATGTCGGCCAGCGCGATGCTGCCGTCCGGCTGGTTGGCGATCGGCTGCGGCTGGATACTGCCCAGCACAGCGGCGCCGCCGCCCTCGTACTTGTAGGTGTGGGCTTCCTGCCCCACCAGGTATTCGTCGCCGCGCTGGCAGTGCAGCATCAGTGCGATCAGGTTGCTCTGCGTGCCCGAAGGCGCGAACAGGCCGGCCTCGTAGCCGAACATTTCCGCCGTGACGGCCTGCAGCCGGTTGACTGTCGGGTCGTCGCCGTAGACATCGTCGCCGACGTCGGCGGCCGCCATCACGGTGCGCATCGCTTGCGATGGCAGCGTCACGGTGTCGCTGCGCAGGTCGATCCAGTGTTGTGCGTGTTCGGCCATGGTCTCTCGGTTGGTCGTGAATAGTTATGCGGATTCGGCTTCGGCCAGCTTGCCGGTGTAGAAACGTTCGCCCATCTCCTCGAGGCCGAGCGTGGCCAGCACTTCCTGCAGGCGTTCGGAAGGCCGCCGGCGCGGCAGGTTCTTGTAGCTGGCGATGATCAGTTCATTCTTCATCGAGTGCTCCCAGCCCACCAGCTCCGTCACGTTGACCTGGTAGCCATGCGCCTCGAGCTGCAGGCAGCGCAGCACGTTGGTCACCTGGCTGCCGAATTCGCGCGTATGGATCGGGTGGCGCCAGATTTCGGTCAGCGCGCTCTTGCCCAGGTCTTTGCCCTTGTTCTTCTTGAGGACGGAGGCGACCTCCGCCTGGCAGCACGGCACCAGCACCATGAACTTCGCCCTCTTCTTGAGGGCGAAGTCGATGGCGTCGTCGGTCGCGGTGTTACAGGCGTGCAGCGCGGTGACGATGTCGACCTGCTCCGGCAGTTTGCTCGAAGTCGTCGATTCGGCCACCGACAGGTTCAGGAAGCGCATGCCGGGGAAGCCCAGCTTTTGCGCCAGCGCGGTCGACTTTTGCACCAGTTCTTCGCGCGTCTCGATGCCGTAGATGCGCGAGCCGTCGTCGACTCCCTTGAAGAACAGGTCGTACAGGATGAAGCCGAGGTAGGACTTGCCGGCCCCATGGTCGACCAGCGAGATCGCGGGATGGTCCTGCTTGAGTTCCTGCAGCAGCGGTTCGATGAACTGGTACAGGTGGTACACCTGCTTGAGCTTGCGCCGGCTGTCCTGATTGAGCTTGCCGTCGCGCGTGAGGATGTGCAGCTCCTGCAGCAGCGCGATCGACTGCCCGGGACGAATCTCCGGCGCCAGTTCCACCGGCTTGGCGGTATCAGCGCGCTTCATCGATCCACGCCATCTGGATCGCTTCGAGCACCTTCTCGCCGCCGCGGGTGTGGTCGTCGTCGAAGCCTTCGAGGTCGACCACCCAGTTGTGCAGGTCGACGAAGCGCACCGTCAGCGGATCGATGTCCGGGTACTTTTCGTACAGCGCCTCGGCGATCGTGGAAATGTCACTCCATCTCATGGCGGCTCCGTTCAATGGTTCTTTTCGGCGGCGTGGTTGATCGTGTACTTCGGCAGCTCGACCACCAGGTCGGTGTCGTCGATGATCGCCTGGCACGACAGGCGCGACACGGCTTCCAGGCCCCAGGCGCGGTCGAGCAGGTCTTCTTCCTTCTCTTCCGGTTCATTCAGAGAGTTGTAGCCTTCGCGGATCAGCACGTGGCACGTGGTGCAGGCGCACACGCGGTCGCAGGCGTGCTCGATGTCGACGTTATTCTCGAGCAGCGCGTCGCAGACGGACTGGCCTTTCGGCGCCTCGATCACGGCGCCTTCGGGGCAGAACACTGGGTGGGGTAATACGACGATTTGTGGCACTTGATGATCCTCTTTGTATGTTCAGACTTCGTCCAGCGTTTTGCCGGCCAGCGCCGTGCGCACGCTTTGGTCCATGCGGCGCGACGCGAATTCCTCGGTGCCGTTGGCCAGCGCTTCGACCGCGGCATGCAGCACTTCCTGCTTGCCGGCGTCGGCCGCCGCCTCGGCTACGGCGGCGCGTACGCTCGCCATCAGCTGGTCGATCGCAGCGCGCTCGTCCGCCGTCAACAGCGCGGCGTCGCCGTCGAGCGCGGACTGGGTGGCCAGCAGGATGCGTTCGGCTTCGACCTGCTCCTCGCGCAGCGCGCGCAGTTTCATGTCGCCTTGCGCCGACAGGTAGGAATCCTGCAGCATGCGCGCCACGTCATCGTCGGCCAGGCCGTACGAGGGCTTGACGGTGATCGACGCTTCCACGCCGGAGCGCGTTTCGCGCGCGGTCACCGACAGCAGGCCGTCGGCATCCACCTGGTAGGTGATGCGGATGCGCGCCGCGCCAGCCACCATCGGCGGGATGCCGCGCAGGTCGAAGCGCGCCAGCGAGCGGCAGTCGCTCACCAGTTCGCGTTCGCCCTGCAGCACGTGCACCGCCAGCGCGGTCTGGCCGTCCTTGAAAGTGGTGAATTCCTGGGCGCGTGCGCACGGGATCGTCGAATTGCGCGGGATGATCTTTTCAACCAGGCCGCCCATGGTCTCGATGCCGAGCGACAGCGGGATCACATCGAGCAGCAGCCAGTCGTCACCGGCCGCGCGGTTACCGGCCAGCAGGTTGGCCTGGATGGCGGCGCCCAGCGCGACGACCTTGTCCGGGTCGATGTTCGCATGCGGGATGGTCTTGAAGTATTCGGTCACCGCGCGGCGCACGTGCGGCATGCGGGTGGCGCCGCCCACCATCACCACGCCGTCGACGTCGTCGACCGACACCGAGGCGTCGCGCATGGCCTTCTTGATGGCGTTGAGGGTCTTGCCGACCAGGTGCTTGGTGATGTCGGCGAAGGTCTCGACCGTCACTTTGACGTGGACCATTTCGCCGGAATTGAGCAGCGCATCGACCGTGGTGTCGGCATCGGTCGACAGCAGTTCCTTGGCCTGGCGCGCCTTGACCATCAAGGTCGCGGTGTCCTCGTCGGATAGCGGGGCCAGCTTGGCCTGCTCGCAGATCCAGCAGAACAGGCGGTGGTCGAAGTCGTCGCCGCCGAGGGCGGAATCGCCGCCGGTGGACAGCACCTCGAACACGCCTTTGGACAGCTTGAGGATCGAGATGTCGAAGGTGCCGCCGCCCAGGTCGTACACAGCATAGACGCCTTCGGAGCCGTGATCGAGGCCGTAGGCGATCGCCGCGGCGGTCGGTTCGCTCAGCAGGCGCAGCACGTTCAGGCCGGCCAGCTGGGCGGCGTCCTTGGTCGCCTGGCGCTGGGCATCGTCGAAGTAGGCCGGCACGGTGATGACCGCGCCGACCAGTTCATCGCCGAGCGAGTCTTCGGCACGCTGGCGCAGGGTGGCCAGGATCTGGGCCGAGATCTCGACCGGGCTCTTGATGCCGGCCACGGTCTTGAGCTGGACCATGCCGTGACCGCTTTCGCGGTCACCATCCAGGAAATCGTAAGGCAGGTTCTCGGCGTAGGCGATGTCCTTCAGGCCGCGCCCCATGAAGCGCTTGACCGACACGATGGTGTTGCGCGGGTCGGTGGTCTGGTGCGCCTGGGCTTTGTAGCCGATATTGGCGTGGCCGTTCGGCAGGTAGCGCACGATCGAAGGCAGCAGCGGACGGCCGTTTTCATCGGCCAGCACTTCGGGAATGCCGCTGCGGACGGTCGCAACGAGCGAATTGGTGGTCCCCAGGTCGATGCCCACCGCCAGCCGGTGCTGGTGGGGCGCGGTCGACATGCCAGGTTCCGAGATTTGCAAAAGTGCCATTTGAATGTCTTTTTTTTGATGTGCTGTACTGCAAACGCCGAGTTTGCCGGCTTAGTCTTCGAGCGCGTTCAGGGCCCGGTCAACCTCGTCGCCGAATTTTTCGAGGAACATCAGCGCCCTGACGCCCTGCGCCGCATGCTCGAAGTCGCCGGCGTCGAGCTGCTTGCCGATCTCGCCCATGCGCGCCTTGCGGTCCGATTTGACTTGCGCGTCGAGCGCTTCGAGGGCGTCGATATCCTTGCCTGCTTTCGCGTCGCCAAGCGCCTCGCGCCACTCCATCTGCTGCATCAGGAAGGCCATCGGCATCGCCGTGTTCGACTCGGTCTTCAGGTCGACGCCGTTCTGTTCGCACAGGTACTGGGCGCGCTTTTGCGGATTGCGCAGGGTCTGGTAGGCCTCGTTGGCGCGCGTGGCCCACTGCATCGCGACGCGCTTTTCGGCGCCGGTCGCATTGACGAAGCGGTCCGGGTGCACCTGGCCCTGCACGTCGCGGAAGGCCGCGTCGAGCGCGGCCATGTCGAGCGTGAACGTGGCCGGCAGCTGGAACAGGTCGAAGTGGTTCTGCATGGGCGACGCCATCCGACCCGCGGTCAGATGCGGAAGCTTTCGCCGCAACCGCAGGCGTCTTTGACGTTCGGGTTGTTGAAGCGGAAGCCTTCGTTCAAGCCCTCGCGGGCGAAATCGAGCTCGGTGCCATCGATGTAAGGCAGGCTTTTCGGGTCGACGAAGACCTTCACCCCGTGCGATTCGAACACCGCATCTTCCGACGCGGCTTCGTCCACGTACTCGAGCTTGTAGGCCAGGCCCGAGCAGCCGGTGGTACGTACGCCAAAACGCAAGCCCACACCCTTGCCGCGACGTTCGATGTAGCGGTTAATGTGCTTGGCTGCTTTTTCGGTCAGTGTAACTGCCATGAAAATCTCTCCAGCTTATGCCGTCGGGTGCTTGGTTTTGTAGTCAAGCACGGCGGCCTTGATGGCGTCTTCCGCCAGGATCGAGCAGTGGATTTTTACCGGCGGCAGCGCCAGTTCTTCGGCGATCTGGGTGTTCTTGATCGACAGCGCCTGGTCGAGCGTCTTGCCCTTGACCCATTCGGTCACCAGCGACGACGATGCGATCGCCGAGCCGCAGCCGTAGGTCTTGAACTTCGCGTCTTCGATCAGGCCGTCCGCGCCCACCTTGATCTGCAGCTTCATCACGTCGCCGCAGGCCGGTGCGCCGACCATGCCGGTACCGATCGTCGCGTCGCCCTTGTCGAAGGCGCCGACGTTGCGTGGATTTTCGTAGTGGTCCAACACTTTGTCCGAGTATGCCATTTTGATGCTCCTTAAATTCGATTAGTCCGTGCAGTCGCTTAGTGGGCGGCCCATTGGATCGTGCTGATGTCGATCCCTTCCTTGTACATATCCCACAGCGGCGACAGCTCGCGCAGCTTGTGTACCTTGGCCTTGAGCAGCTCGACGGCGAAGTCGATATCGGCCTCGGTCGAGAAGCGGCCGATCGTGAAGCGGATCGAGCTGTGCGCCAGTTCGTCGCTGCGGCCCAGGGCGCGCAGCACGTACGACGGCTCCAGGCTGGCCGAGGTGCAGGCCGAGCCGGACGACACGGCGATATCCTTGATCGCCATGATCAGCGACTCGCCTTCAACGTAGTTGAAGCTCACGTTCAGGTTGTGCGGCACGCGGTGCGCCATGTCGCCGTTGATATAAACCTCTTCGATCCCCTGCAGGCCCTTGGCCAGGCGGTCGCGCAGCGCGGTGACGCGGACGATTTCGCTGTCCATTTCTTCCTTGGCGATGCGGAAGGCTTCGCCCATGCCGACGATCTGGTGGGTCGGCAAGGTGCCCGAGCGCAGGCCGCGCTCATGGCCGCCGCCGTGCATTTGCGCTTCAAGGCGCACACGCGGTTTGCGGCGTACGTACAGCGCGCCGATACCCTTCGGGCCGTAGGTCTTGTGGGCGGTGAAGGTCATCAGGTCGACCTTCGACTGTTCGAGGTTGATGACGACCTTGCCGGTGGCCTGCGCCGCGTCGCAATGGAAGATGATGCCCTTCGAGCGGCACAGCGCGCCGATTTCCTCGATCGGCTGGATCACGCCGATCTCGTTATTGACCAGCATGACCGATACCAGGATGGTATCCGGACGGATCGCCTCGGCCAGCTGTTCGACGGTGATCAGGCCGTTCGGCTGCGGTTCGAGGTAGGTGGCGTCGAAACCCACGCGTTCCAGCTCGCGCACGGTGTCGAGCACGGCCTTGTGTTCGGTCTTGACGGTGATGATGTGCTTGCCCTTGGTCTTGTAGAACTGGGCCGCGCCCTTGAGCGCCAGGTTGTTGCTTTCGGTCGCGCCGGAGGTCCAGATGATCTCGCGCGGATCGGCGCCGACCAGCGCCGCGACGTGGCCACGCGCTTCTTCGACGGCAGCTTCGGCGGTCCAGCCGTACATATGGCTGCGCGAGGCCGGATTGCCGAACTGTTCGCGCAGGTAAGGAATCATCTTGTCCGCGACCCGGGGATCGATCGGCGTGGTGGCCGAATAATCCATGTAGATCGGGAAATGCGGTGCAGTCACAAAGGTCTGCTCGAGGTTCTTGTCCAAAGGCGCGTTCATCAAATCACTCCACTAATCAATTTTGTCCGACGGCGGCATGGCTGCGGGGCATGACCATGACGTTGTGCTGTTCTGCGTTTTTCTGTTTCTGCTGGTCGACCAGGTCTTGCAGCGACACTGAATCGAGGTAATCGACCATCTTTTCGTTGAGCGTGGCCCACAGCTCGTGCGTCATGCAGCGCGCGCCGGTTGCGGCGTCGGCGCCATGGCAATTCTCCTTGCCGCCACATTGCGTTGCATCAAGCGGCTCATCGACGGCGATGATGATGTCGGCCACGGTCACTTTATCGGCCCGGCGCGCCAGGCTGTAGCCGCCGCCCGGCCCGCGGATCGACTCGACGATCTCGTGGCGGCGCAGCTTGCCGAACAGCTGTTCCAGATAGGACAGGGAAATCGCCTGCCGCTGGCTGATGCCCGACAGCGTGACCGGCCCCTTGCCCTGGCGCAGGGCAAGATCGATCATCGCAGTTACAGCAAAACGGCCTTTTGTGGTCAGACGCATCACAACCCCGGTCACATGTTAGAATATTGCCCTTGTTCAAGCCAATTCGTCTTAGTCTGAAGCGACTAAGTCCTTATTAGTTGAACGATTTAGTCAAGTATATCAAATCCCGGGCGGCTTGTCTTGGAGGCCCCCAGAAATGCGGCGGCGCAGCAAGCGCATCGGGCCGAACAAAGTTTGCATTCCCACATTGCCAATAAAACTCAGGTTGTACGGATGTTCCGATACCAGCTGGGGGAAGCGCGCCGTTTCCGGCAGTTTCTGCAAGGCTTCCGCAATCTTCCCCCACAGAATTAGTGTTGGCGCCGGTTCGCGCCCGCCCAGGGCATCGAGCACCACTTGCAGGAAGGGCAGCCAGGCGCGCGCATCGACCACCGGCTTGACGTGCGGGCGGAACACCAGGGTCGCGTTCAGCAGCAGGAAACCATGGCTGGTCAAGTTGTCCTGCAGCTCGGCCAGGGTCTGGATGGCGCCGTCGCCCTGCGCGGCGGCTGCTACCGGCGCCATCGCCGCGCCGCTGGTGTCGTCGGCGCGCAGCTGGCCGTCGGCCACCAGCAGCATTTTCATGAAGTTGCGCAGCGAGGTCGCCCGGTTGACCGGTTTCGACAGGCCGCTGGCGCACCACAGGCTGCCGACAGCGCCGTCCATGAAGCAGACCCCGGTGGCGCTATCGGCGCGCGGGTAAGGTCCTTCCCCCACCAGTACATAGCGCACCTGCTCGAACGGCAGCGCGAAGGCGGCGAACAGGCGCTGTTTGGTCGGCAAGTAATCGTCGGCAGCGAGCCGCGGCAGGTAGCCGGGGTCGGCGCGGGCGATGGCCTCGAGGCCCTTCTGCAAATGGGGGCGCCATGAGGCGTGCGCGCGCGACAAGGCATCGAGAATGCTTGGTGGAATTGGAATGGCGGGCATGGGGAAACGCGGCGGGGAAAATTGAATTGTAGCGCACCGTGCCATTCAACCATGCGTCGCCTTTTCGCGGATGCGTGCATCATCAAGGTTCGAAACAACGTCAGCCAACGGAGGTTCCAGATGCAAACAGTCTCAGAAGTAATGACCCGCGATGTGCAGAGTATTTCGCCTGAGGAAAGCGTGCGCCGTGCGGCGCAACTGATGAATGAATTCAATATCGGTTCGATTCCCGTGTGCGACGGTAACAAGCTGGTCGGCATGATCACGGACCGCGACATTACCGTCCGTTCCACCGCCGCCGGGCAGGCGCCGGAGAAAACCCGCGTCGGCGACGTCATGAGCACGGACGTGCGCACCTGCTATTCAACCCAGAGCGTGGATGAAGTGCTGGGGCAGATGGGCGACGTGCAGATCCGCCGCGTGCCGGTGGTCGACCAGGCTTCGCATACGCTGGTGGGCATCGTATCGCTGGGCGATATGGCGACCAAGCATTCGGCCGGCATCGACCATGCCCTTGAAGAAATTTCGTCGCCGTCCGAGCCGGACCGCTCGCGCGCGCATTGATTCCGGGAATTGAAAAAGTGGCGTAGGGTGGGTGAGCCGACAGGCGCTACCCACCATGTGCCGCCTGCGGCTCCTGGTGGGTAGCGCCATTCGGCTCACCCACCCTACCCTCGTCAAACGCCAGTTGTCCGCTCACGCGCCCTCCCTGCCCAGCGCCTTCAGTTCGCTGATCCAGCCGGCCACCTTGTTGGTCGACTGATTGCCGGCCATGCCAAAGTAGCTGGTGTTCACCGGCGCGAACCCGACGAACTTCAGGATATTGCGCTCAAGCGACTTGACGCTGTGCGCCCAGAAGAACCAGCGGCACACCAGCGCGGGCATGCCCATCGTCACCACCACGCGCGCCGAACGCCCCCGCAATGCCTTGCGGCCCACGGCGCTGCCGCCGTCCACCTTGAACGCAAACCCCGGCCGTGCGACCTGCTCGAGGAAGCCCTTCAGCAAGGCCGGCATGTCGCCCAGCCACAGCGGGAAAATCAGCACCAGGTGCTGCGACCAGGCGATGTCCGCCTGGGCGCTGGTCAGACCTCGGAACGGCAGCAGCGTTCCGCAGCTGCCATTGAGATCGATCAGAGCGCGTGTTCTATTCAGCGTCCGCCTGGCGCGAGGGATGGGCTTCGGCGAAGGCAGGCAAGGCGCAGCACGCCGCGTCGATGCGCACGATGGTGGGATACGGCGCCATGTCGACATTCACGCGCCGCGCGTTGAACACCTGCGGCACCAGGCAGCAGTCGGCCAGGGTCGGCGCATCGCCGTGGCAGAACACGCCGGTGGCGGGCGAGCGCGCCAGCTGCGTTTCGAGCGCCGCCAGGCCCTCCTGTACCCAGTGCACCGACCACGCGTTCTTCACGTCTTCGCTCACGCCCAGCGTGTGGACCAGGTAGCGCAGCACGCGCAGGTTGGCCAGCGGGTGGATGTCGCAGGCGATCGCCAGCGCCAGCGAGCGCACGCGGGCGCGCCCGGCGGCATCCGGCGGCAGCAGCGGCGGTGTGCGGTGCTGTTCGTCGAGGTATTCGATGATCGCCAGCGACTGCGTCAGCAGCATGCCGTCGTCTTCCAGCGCCGGCACCATCGCCTGCGGGTTGATGGCGCGGTAGGCATCCTGCAGGTGCTCGCCGCCGCCGCGCAGCAGGTGGTGCGGCGCCATCTCGGCCTGCAAGCCTTTCAGGTTCAGCGCGATGCGCACCCGGTAAGCCGCCGAGCTGCGGAAGTAGGTATGCAGCTTCATTGCCTGCGTTCCTCGTAGGGCGCGACCTTCTGGTCGATCGCGCCGAAGATGCTGGCGCCGCCGGCGTCGAACATCTCGATGCGTACCGAATCGCCGAACTTGAGGAAGGGCGTCTTCGGCGCGCCGTGCTCGATCGTTTCGTACATCCGCACTTCGGCCAGGCAGCAGTAGCCGACGCCGCCGTTCTCGATGCTCGATCCGTGCAGGCTGCCCTGCTTGTTCGACACCGTGCCGGAACCGATGATGGTGCCGGCCGCCAGTTCGCGCGTCTTCGCGGCATGCGCGACCAGCTGGGCGAAATTGAAGGTCATGTCCTCGCCCGCGTTCGGCTTGCCGAAGGGGCGCTGGTTGATCTGCACCTGCAGCGGCAGGCGCAGCTTGCTGTCCTGCCAGGCGTCGCCCAGCTCGTCCGGCGTCACGCATACCGGCGAGAAGCTGCTGGCCGCCTTCGACTGGAAGAAGCCGAAGCCCTTCAGCAGTTCGTTCGGGATCAGGTTGCGCAGCGATACGTCGTTGACCAGCATGACCAGGCGGATCGCCTGCGCGCATTGCCCGGTGCTGGCGCCCATCGGCACATCGCCGGTGATGACCGCCACCTCCGCTTCGAGATCGATGCCCCAGTCTTCGGACAGCGCCCAGATCGGGTCGCGCGGGCCGATGAAGGAATCGGAGCCGCCCTGGTACATCAGCGGGTCGGTGTAGAACGACGGCGGCACTTCAGCGCCGCGCGCCTTGCGCACCAGCTCGACGTGGTTGATATAAGCCGATCCGTCGGCCCACTGGTAGGCGCGCGGCAGCGGCGAATGGAACAGGTTCTCGTCGAAGGGCTGCGAATCCCACGCCGCGCCTTCGTTCAAGTCCTTGTACACGGTATCGAGGCGCTCGGCCACGAGGTCCCAGTGATCGAGCGCGAACTGCAAGGTGGCGGCGATCTTCGGCACCTTCTGGAAGCGCGACAGATCGCGGCTGACGACGACCAGCGAACCATCGCGGCCGCCGGCTTTCAAAGTAGCGAGTTTCATGGGCGGTCCTTAGTGTTGTGCCGGGTCGGCGGGAGCGTGCATCCAGGCCGCATGCTTGGGCGCCTTGCGGGTCTCGGCCCATTCGTTGAGCATGTCCCATTTCACGGCATCGAGCTTGTCCTTCATTTCCTGGGTGGCGGTATTGACCGACAGCTCAAGGCGATGGCCGTTCGGATCGAAGAAGTAGATCGACTGGAAGATCGTGTGGTTGGTCGGGCCGATGACGTCGATGCCGTCCGCCTGCAGGCGCGCCTTGGCGGCCAGCAGTTCGTCCATCGAATCGATCTCCAGCGCCAGGTGCTGGACCCAGGCCGGCGTATTTTCGTCACGCCCCATCTCCGGCTGCGTCGGCAGCTCGAAGAAGGCCAGCACATTGCCCTGGCCGGCGTCGAGGAACACATGCATGTAGGGGTCGGGCGCGCCGGTGGACGGCACATTGTCCTCGGCGATCGCGAGCACGAAGTCCATGTTCAGGTATTTCACATACCACTCGACGGTCTTCTTGGCGTCCCTGCAGCGGTAGGCGACGTGGTGTATGCGCTTGATTTTCATGCTGTTCTCCAATTCCAATCCGCTATTAGAGTCCAAAACAAACTATCATACAAACAATATTTATATCGTCACTCATCAGATAATCTTATGAATCCAACCCTGCGCCAAATACGCGCCTTCGTCGCCCTGAAGCGCACCGGCAGCTTCACCCTGGCCGCCGAGTTCCTGCATGTGACGCAGGCCGCCCTGTCCGGCCTGATCAAGGAGCTGGAACAGACGCTGGGCGCGCGCGTCGTCGACCGCAGCACGCGCAAGATCGCGCTGACTGACATCGGCCGCGAGCTGTATCCGCTGTTCGCGAAGATGATCGACGACCTCGATGGCGCGCTGAACGACCTTGCCAATCATACCAACCTGCGCAAAGGACTGGTGCGCATCGCGGCGCCGCAGTTGATGTCGTGCACGATGTTGCCAGAGGTAATCGCCGCCTACCGCGCCGAGCATCCGGACATCCAGGTCAAGCTGGTCGACTGCGCAGTGGAAAACGTCAATGCGCGCGTGCTGAGCGGCGAGGTGGATTTCGGCGTGGGGCCGGAACGCGACGCGCCGGCGCAAGTGGCGGCACGCATGCTGTTCGAGATGCCCTTCGTGCTGGTGTTTCCCCAGGGGCACGCGCTCGAGGCGAGCGAGCGCCTGCGCTGGGCGGACATTGCGGGCACGCCCTTCATCTCGCTGCAGGGCCAGTTCACCGAGCGGCTGCTGAGCGACATGCACAGCAGCCTGCGCGACGTGCCGCTGAACCCGGCCAACGAGGTGACCTTCATGACGACGGCGCTGGCGATGGTCGCGGCCGGCCTGGGGGTGACGGTGTGCCTTCCCTATGCGGAGCCGCTGGTCAAGCTGCACCGCCTGCAGATGCGCCTGCTGCACGAGCCGGCGCTGACGCGCCGCTTCTTTGTGTACACGCGCGAGTACCGCTCGCTGTCACCGGCGGCGGATAGTTTTATCGCTTTCCTGTTCAAGTATGTGGAAGCGCATGACTGGAATATTCCGGTAGCCGTGTGAAGCGACGCGATCTGGGATAATTGGGAAGCATCGAACCAATTGGACTTGCACATGTCACTCAACACCATCGCCATCAACCAGCGCATGGACAAATTCGACGGCCACCACAGCGTGTGGCTGTTCGGCTACGGCTCGCTGATCTTCAAGGCCGACTTTCCCTTCATCGAACGGCGCCCCGCCAGCATCGCCGGCTGGACCCGGCGCTTCTGGCAAGGCTCGCACGACCACCGCGGCACCGAGGCCGCACCGGGGCGCGTGGCCACCCTGGTCGAGGAAAAAGGCGCTCACACCGCCGGCATGGCTTACCTGATCACCCCCGAAGTGTTCGCCCACCTCGACCACCGCGAAAAGAACGGCTACCTGCGCCTGGCGATCGACATCCATTTCAACGACGAGAGCAAGGCCGAAGGCCTGGTCTACATCGCCGCCCACGACAATGCGGCCTTCCTCGGCGAAGCGAGCGAGCTGGACATCGCGCGCCAGATCGCGTCAGCCAGCGGGCCGAGCGGCCCGAACCGCGATTACCTGATTGACCTCGCGCACGCCCTGCGCGAGCTGGGCAAGGACGATCCCCACGTGTTTGCCATCGAACGCTACCTGGCCAGGTTCTAGAACAGGTCGAGCTGCCCGGTCGCATTGCCGCACTGCTTGCCCGCCGATACAGGCACCACCAGCGGCCGCCGGAACGCCGTGCAGTCCATCGCGCCGAAGCGGCCGCTGCTGAGGTTCATGCCCAGCTTGTCGACCGTTTTGCGGAAACGCTGGCTGATCAGGTCGGCCCACACGCCCTCCCCGCTCATGCGCTTGCTGAAATCGCTGTCGTAGTCCTTCCCGCCGCGCATCTCGCGCACCCGGTTCATGACCCGCTGCGCCCGCTCGGGAAAATGCGCTTCCAGCCATTCCTGGAACAGGGGATTGACCTCCCACGGCAGGCGCAGCACGACGTAATGCGCGCTGACGGCGCCGGCCTCGTGCGCAGCCTCCAGCACGCGCTCGATCTCGGGCTCCGTGATGAAGGGAATGATCGGCGCCACGCTGACCCGCACCTGGATGCCGGCGTCGGCCAGCGCGCGGATCGTGCGCAGCCGCCTTGCCGGGGCCGCCGCGCGCGGCTCGAGCGTGCGCGAGATGGCCGGATCGAGCGTGGTGAGCGTGATCGCCGCAATCGCCAGGTTCTTGGCGGCCATGGGCGCGAGCAAATCGATATCGCGCTCGATCAGCGAGGACTTGGAAATGAGCGCCATCGGGTGATCGCACTCATGCAGCACCTCGAGCACGCGGCGCGTAATGCGCAGCTCGCGCTCGCAGGGCTGGTAGGCATCGGTATTGACGCCGATGGCGATCGGCTCCGGCACGTACGACGAGCGCGCCAGTTCGCGCCGCAGCAGGTCGGCCGCGTTGACCTTGGCGAACAGCCGCGTTTCGAAATCGAGCCCCGGCGACAGGCCCAGGTAGCTGTGCGTGGGCCGCGCGAAGCAGTACACGCAGCCATGCTCGCAACCCCGGTAGGGGTTGAGCGACACATTAAACGGGATATCCGGCGAGGTGTTGCGGGTGAGGATGGTCTTGGCGAATTCGTCCGTCACCTGGGTCTTCAGCGCAGCGGGCGCATCGTCACCCTCGGCGCCGGTCCAGCCGTCGTCGAAGTTCTCGCGGCCGTTGACCTCGTAGCGCCCCTGGATATTCGACACGGCGCCCCTGCCCTTCCTCGCGACGAGCGGACGCGGCGGCAGCATGGCGTGCTCTTCAAACTCGTTTTCGGGAGCAGGCACGGGAAACACCTCGATACTGTGGAAATATACAGTATTCTAGCCTGCCTTCCGCCGCGTTTCAAGCGCGGGTATGCGTCGCGTGCAGCGTGTAGTGCGCCAGGAAGCGCTCGAAGGCATCGAGCACCGGTGCATACCGTCCCACGGCGCCATCGAGCTGTTCCAGGGCCTGGACTGTCGCTTCCAGCGTCGACAACTGGTCCGGCAGCTGCGCCTTGCGGATCCGGTAGTGCGACGGCGGCAGGTCGCGCAAGGCCAGCCTCGGCAGCCCCTGCAGGCGCGGATTCAGGTACAGCATCTTGCGGCTCTTGCGCCAGGTGCCGTCCAGCACGACCAGCCGCAACGCCGACGGGGCCGGCGCGGCGGCGGGAAATGGCGGCGGCGCCGCGATGCCGAGCGATTTCTCGTCCGGCGTTTCGGGGAACAGCAGCACCGGGGTGCGGCCGCCGGCATCGAGCAGCGCGTCCAGCGCGGCGGGATCGAAGGCTTCGCCGTCCGCGATCACGCTGCCCGGCAGGCACAGGTGCAGCAGCCGCGCCGTGCCCTTCGCATTCGCCACTTCAAGCCGGTGCTGCAGGATCAGCACCTCGACCGGCGAAATCACCGGCGCGGCCAGCGCGCACACGCAGGTGCGCTGCGGGCGCAGGCAATGGGCGCACTGCAGGCGCCGGGCTGGTTCGGGTTCGGTCATGGGGGATGGGGATGGCGTGCGCGAATCGCGCGCCGCCATTGTAGCCCAGCCCGGCGCTACTCGTCGCTGGCGGTGGTGATCTCGTTCACGATCGACAATTGAAATCCTGGATATCGACTAAAGGATCGCGCGCCGGACCAGCGCCGCATTGACGGTGTTGCAATCCGCAAAAATAATTCTGCGCAACAGGCCTTGTTATTAGCAATCCGGTATTGCTCATGGAAAATCCCATGCCTAGAATCGAACCATTCCAACCGGCAATCCAATCCATCGGAGCCTCGCATCGTGACCACAGCGCTTCCTGCCCGCCTCGTGCGCAAATTTGCATCCATGGCTGTGGCTTGCCTGGCCTTGCTGCCGTCGTTGGCAGTCGAACAAGAACTTCCCCTCGACCACCGCCTCAACGAGCACGTCATCATGGTGCCGGCCGGCATCGACAAACTGGCCCTGCTGCAAACGACCGTGTACCGCCCGAACGGCCCCGGCCCCTTCCCCTTGTTGGTGATCAACCACGGCAAGGAACTGGGCCAGCCGCGCGAGCAGGCGCGCGACCGCTTCGTGTTCCTGGCGCGCGCCTTCGTCAAGCGCGGCTACGCGGTGCTGGTGCCGATGCGCCAGGGCTTCGCCAGCTCCACCGGCCGCTACCAGGATTTCGGCTGCGACATGCGCGCCAACGGCTACGCCCATGCGAACGACGTGCTCGACACGATCGACTTTGCGCGCACCCAGCCATGGATCGACGACAGCCGCATCATCGTCGCCGGCCAGTCCTATGGCGGCATGGCCACGGTCGCGCTCGGCGCCCAGTCGATCCCGGGCGTGCGCGGCCTGCTTAACTTCGCCGGCGGCCTGCGCGACGACCGCAACAACTGCGACTGGCGCGGCCAGCTGGTGCAGGCCTTCTCCGACTTCGGCGCCAGGAACAAGATCGAGACGCTGTGGGTGTACGGCGACAACGACTCGCTGTTCGGGCCCGACCTGGTGGCGCGCATGCATGCGACCTTCGTCGGCGCAGGCGGGCGCGCCCAGCTGGTCTCCTACGGCAGCTTCAAGCGCGACGCGCACGGCATGGTCGCCAGCCGCGATGGCGAAAAAGTCTGGTGGGGCGAGGCCGAACGCTTCCTGAAAAGGATGGGCATGCCGACCGAGACGCTATATGCGGTGCCCGATGCGCCGGCGCCGCCGAAGACCGATTTCGCCGCGCTCGACGACATCGAGGCCGTGCCTTTCGTGCGCGAGAATGGCCGCGCCGCCTACCGCGAGTACCTGCAAAAAGTGAAGCCGCGCGCGTTCGCCGTGTCGGCCAGCGGCGCGTGGTGCTGGGCCGAGGAAGGCGAAGACCCGGGCGCGCGCGCCCTTGCCACCTGCGCCAGCAAGGGCAACGGCCCGTGCCAGCTGTATTCAGTGGACGACAACGTGGTGTGGGCGGGCGCAGCGCCGGCGCGCACAGCAACCACGATCGCCGCGTCGCCGGCGCCAGCGCCAGCGTCCGAGGCCGGCGCCGACAGCAACACGACCGGCGCCAGTTTTTGATATAGTCGGCCGATGCCGACATCGACCCCGACCAACACCGCCTTCACTTTCCGTCTCGCCCAGGCCGCCGACCTGGCTTGGGTCAACGCCCGCTATGCCGGCATCGACTTCGTCCCTTCCCCGCCGGCCGACCTGGTCATCATCGCATCCTGCGAGGGCGAACCGGCCGGGCTGGGACGGGTCGTGCCGCTGGCGCCGGGCATCGGTGAACTGGGCGGGATGCTGGTGTTCGAGCAGTTCCAGGGACGCGGGCTGGCCAAGGCCATCATCGCCAGCCTGTGCGCGCTGCCCGGCTTCGATACGCTGTACTGCCTGCCGTTCGCCGAGCTCGAGGCGATGTACGCCGCCATGGGCTTTGTCCGCGCCGCGGACGACGGCGCCGTGCCGCCGCAGGTGTCAAAAAAATACAGTTGGTGCAAGCAGCACTACGGCAAGCCGGTGCTGCTGATGCGGCGCGCCGCCGCTAATGGCCTGGCCGTTTCAGGCTGACCACTTGCGCAGCTGCGCGAGCGTGGCGGTCACGCCGCCGCAGGCAATGACCAGGATGTTCTTGTACTGGGCCAGCGCCGCCTGCGCGTCATAGGCCAGCGCCAGCGCCGCGCCGCAGGCCGGCTCCACCAGCACCCGGTGATCGTCGATGAAACGCATGCAGGCCTCGACGGCGGCCTTGTCCGGCACCACCACGCTGCCCATCGGATGCTCCTGCGACCACTTGAACGCCTGCGCCGAGACCTTGCGCGCGCCGAGCGAGGTGGCGATGCTGGTGATCGCCGGCAGCTCGATCCGCTGGCCGGCCCCGATCGACTGCGCCAGCGAATCGGCGCCATCGGTTTCCACCGCCACCACCGGCACCTTGCCCCAGCCGTTGCGGTGCAATCCCTCGACCACGCCGCACAGCAGGCCGCCGCCGCCGACCGACAGCAGCACCACGTCCGGCGTGACGCCGGCGCGCGCCACTTCGTCGATCATGCTGGCATGGCCCTGCCACAGCAGCGGATCGTCGAAGGGATGGATGAAGGCATCGGCCGCCGTCACCATCGACTGCGCCAGCGCGTTCGCTTCCTGGAAGGAGGCGCCGTGCACGATCACCTCGGCGTGCTCGCGCCGGATCAGCTCGCGCGCGCGCTCGCTGCTCGTTTCCGGCACCACCACCACGACCGGCACCTTCAGGCGCCGCCCGGCATAGGCGGCGGCGATGCCGGCATTGCCGCCCGACGAAGAAATGAAGCGGGTCGCGCCGCGCCGCACATACTCCTCGCAGGCATGGCCGACGCCGCGGATCTTGAACGAGCCTGGCGGCTGCAGCGCCTCCATCTTGAGCCAGACGGTCTGGCCGACGCTCGACATGGCGCCCGATGCGAGCAGTGGTGTTTCGATGTGAAGTGGCATGGGTTGAACTTGCAAGAAGTGTGGTTAGGCGCACACGACGCGGTCCCTGCCCTCGGCCTTGGCCTGGTACAGGGCCTTGTCGGCGCGCGACAGGAGGGCCGACGGCGATTCGGGCATGGCGTCCGGATGGAAGGCGGCAACGCCGACGCTGATGGTCATCCAGATCGGCTGGCCGCTGTCGCTGGCCAGTTCGACGCCGGCGACCGCGGCGCGCAGGCGCGCGGCGGCCTTGGCGGCGACCTCGCGATCGGTTTCCGGCATCAGCACCACGAATTCCTCGCCGCCGAAACGGGCCACCATGTCGAAGCTGCGCATGCCCAGCGACAGCGTGCGCGCCACCGCGGCGATGGCGCGGTCGCCGGTGTCGTGGCCATGGGCATCGTTGATGCGCTTGAAGTGGTCGATGTCGATCATCAGCAGCGACAGCGAATGCCTGAAGCGGCGCGCGCGTTCGATCTCGACTGCGATCTGGGTGGTCATGCGGCGCCGGTTGCCGATCCCGGTCAGCGCGTCGGTGGTGGCCAGCTGTTCGAGCGCGCTGTTGGCCACGCGCAGCTGCAAGGTGCGCTCGGCGACATGCTCTTCGAGCTTGTTGCGTTCATCGTGCAGCGCCCGCATCGACTGGCGCCGCCCGCGCAGCGCCAGCACCAGCGCCCAGATCAGTACCGCCTCGACCACGATCAGGCCGACGCCGCAGAGGATCTGCAGGCGGTACAACTCCCAGATCCCGCGCTCGCGGTTGAGCCACTGCGCGCCTTCCGGCGGCGTCAGGCCGAAACGCTGCGCCGCCGGGTAATCGAACACCAGGTGCTGCACGTCGCGCGTATCGGCCGGACGGCCGAGCGCCAGCCGGCCCACCACCTGGCCGATGCGCTCGGCGCTGAGCACATAGCCGCCGGCGACACCGCCGACGATCAGCGAATCGACGTGGGTGAACACCGGCGCGCGGCTGAGCCCGGCCAGCTTGCGCGCCACGTTGGGCGGCACCTCGGGGGCGCCGGTATTGTCGCCATAGGTGGCGAACATCAGCACCGCGTCCGTGGGGCCAAGGGCGGCGGTGCGCTGGTACAGCTCGGCGAAGGACTGGTTGTCCCAGGTCTCGAACACGATCCGTCCCTGGTAGCGCGGCGCCAGCGCGCGCACGCCGTCGATCCATTCCTGGCTGCGCGCGGTCTGCTCGCCGACCACGACGATCCGGCGCACGCCCTTGTGCGCCTGCGGGATCGCGTCCACCAGGCGCGCGTAGTCGATCGAGGTTTCGAAGCCGGCGCCGTCGGACGGCGTCCAGCCGCGCCGGCCGTGGTTCACATAAAAGCGCGGGGCGCCAGGGAACAGGTCGGGATTGGCGTCGAGGAAAGCGCCGGCCGGGTAGTTTTCGGCGATCACCGCGTCGATCCGTACCCGCGCGTACTTGGTGCGCAGGTAGGGCTCCATCGCCGCACTCGATTCGGCCGGGCCGGTGCGGTGCGCATCGAGCCGCTCCTCGTAAATGTGCGGCGCCTCGGCGCCGGCCGCCGCCAGTTCGCGATTGAGCCCCCTGGTGATGCCGCGCTGCCACAGGGACGCGGTGTCATTGCCAAGCGAATAGAGCACCAGCACGCGGCGCGCCTCGGCCCGTGCCGGCAGCGAAGCGCAGGCCAGCAGCAGGCAGGCGATCGAGGCGAAGAAAAGGGGCAGGCGGCGCATGCCGGCAGTCTACCACTGTCGCCACCGGGAAAGTATGGGGGTCAGGCGAAGTGGCGCTGGCTGCCCGGCAGGGCGTGCTCGAGCGCCGAGACGAAGCGCGCCGGCTCGTCGACATACAGCGCGATGTGGGTCTTGTGCAGCGTGACCGGATAACCGAAGCGGATCGCCTCGATCGCCACCGGACGCGCCAGCTTGAGCAGCACGTTGGGGCGTTCGAACGGGGCCAGCACCCACACATCGGCCGGCGCGGCCAGCACCATGGCGGAGGGATGGAGGGCGCGCGCGATCGCCGTCATCGGCACCCTGGCGCTGGCGCGCAGGCCAAGGTCCAGCGACAGTGTCGCGAGCGTGATGTCGTGGCCCGCTTCGCGCAGCAGGCGGCGGCTGCCCGCCAGCCAGGCCAGCAGGTAGGCCGCGGCACACAGCACGCCGCCGCTGGCCAGGATCCCGGCGGCCAGCGGCAGTGAAGACTGCAGGACCGCCAGCAAGGCGGCGCAGGCGGCGACCAGGACCAGGGCCAGGCCGAGCACGAACATGCGCGCCGCGCGCGGCCCGCCCGCGACCGAAAACTCGGCGCTGCGCGCCAGGTCCCTGCGCGTCAGCGCGCGCCACGCAGCGGCATACATACGCTTCTCCAGGCCATAGGCGCCGCGCATCCAGGCCGGCATGGCGGCGGTGGTGACCTGGTCGATGCTCCTGACGCTCAGGCCCTCGGCCGCGTGCTGCCTGACCAGGGCGTGGCCGCGCCGCAGCGCCAGCCCGACGCGCACCACCACCAGCACCGTCAGCGCCCATCCGGCGACGGTCCAGCCCACATGGTGCGGACCCTGGTTCTGGTGCCGGATGAACCAGCCCGCCGCGAGGACGGCGGCGGCAAGCAACAGGTTGCGGACAAGGCGGGCTTTTGGACTCATGAAATTGATTTTAGAATAATCTTAATAAAAACAACACTAGCAACAATGTGAGGCATACGTGAACAAATGACAAGCCCCAGCTTGTATGAAAATTGTCGCCGCCCCTCTGGAGAACCGCATTTTTTGACCATTGAGTTAAACGTTTTCTGTCGTATTTACCACACATGAATTTTATAATAATCAATATTTAGAAAAACGTTTACCTCTTTACAAAATGCTTAGGTATGATCGCCTTCGTGATATCTGATATCACCTCACGTGATGACTTAACCCCAGGCTTGGCCAGGCCTGCCTCATAACTCGAACAGGGACACATCTCATGAACTTCCAGACCTTTCTGACACCGGCGCGCCATGCCGGCCTTGTAGCCGGTTTCTTGTGCGCGGCGATGGTAGCGCTACCGGCATCCGCCCAAACCAAACTGGGCATCCCCGCCGCCAACGTCAGCGCCAGCAGCAGCGACGCGAACGTACCCGGCAATGCGAATGACGGCGCGCTGTCGACGCGCTGGTCGGCCGACGCCACCAACAACGCCCAGTGGCTGCAATACAACCTCGGCGGCTGCTACCGGATCGCCTATGCCAACCTGGCCTGGTACAACGGCGACTCGCGCAAATACAACCTGGCGTTAAAGGTATCGAACGACGGCAGCACCTGGAGCGACGTGTTCGTCGGCACCAACAGCGGCACCGCGGCCGGCCTCAAGCCCTACTCCTTCGCCGACCGCTCGGCGCGCTACGTGCGCGTGCAAAGCACCGGCAGCGATGTCAATAAATGGGTCAGCCTGTCGGAAATGGAGATCTGGAGCAACGGCACGGGCAGCTGCAGCACCAGCACGCTGAATCCGAACGTCCCGCCAGGCAGCAACTTCAACCTCGGCATCTGGCAGCTGCAGCTGCCTTCGGGCTCGCCCGGCAGCCCGACCACGATCAGCGCGTCCTCGCTCGAAGGCGGCTACTCCAGCCAGTACTTCTACACCGACCCGAACGATGGCGCGATGACCTTCTGGACCCCGGAAAAAGGCGTGACCACGCCGAACTCGAACTACCCGCGCAGCGAACTGCGCGAGATGAACGCCAGCGGCAGCGCGGCTAACTGGAGCTTTTATGCCGGCACCCACACGCTCAACGCCACCCTGCGCGTGACCAAGGTGCCGAGCAGCGTCGCGATCGGCCAGATCAAGATCGGCACGCCCCTGCAGTCGGGCGTGCCCTCCTCCACCAAGCCGACGCTCGAACTGTACTACCGCAGCAACGGCAATATCGTGGTCGGCATCGAGAACAGCCCGGAAGGCGGCCAGACCCCGCACGTCATCGCCAACGTCCCGCTGGGCACCAAGTTCACCTACCAGATCAAGGCCACCAGCAGCACGATGACGGTGACGATCAACGGCACGCCGCATGCGTTCCCGCTCAATCCCGCGTTCCTGCCATATGGCCAGTACTTCAAGGCCGGCAGCTACATCCAGTCGAGCAGCGAGAGCACGACCATCGGCGCCGAGGTCAAGTTCTACGCCCTGACCGTGACCCACCCTTGAGCCTGCGGCGACCGTGAGCAAGCCGCGGCAGGACGGGGTGGCGCTGGTAACGGCGCTGCTGGTGACGGCACTGGCGGTGACGCTGGTGTCGAACCTGTTCTGGCAGCAGCAGGTGATGGTGCGCGGCATGGAGGGACAGCAGCTGCGCCTGCAGGCGCGCCTGCTGCTGCAAGGCGCCCTCGATGATGCCCGCCTGGCCCTGCGCGACGCGGCTGCCGCGCAGGGCAATGTCACCACGCTCGACGGCCGGTGGCGCCAGCCGCTGCAGCTGCGCGGCGATCCCGCGGACCTGCGGCGCGAGATCGTCGACGCCCAGTCGCGCTTCAACCTGCGCAACCTGGCGGGCGACGCCGGGATCAATCCCTTCCAGCTGGCCGCCTTCGCGCGCCTGCTGGCCGCATTGCAGCTCGACCCCGCGCTGGCAGGCCCCGTCGCCGACGCGCTGGCCGCCGCCCCGCCCCAGGGCAGCGCGCGGCTGGCGGTGCGCGAGGCCGAGGACCTGCTTGCCGTTCCGGGCATCACGCCGGCGCTGCTGGCGCGACTGCGCCCTTTCGTCACCGTGCTGCCGGAGCGGACCGGCGTCAACGTCAATACCGCGCCGCCCGAGGTACTCACCGCGGTGGCGAACCTCACGCTGCAGGACGCCCGGGCGCTGGTGGCGAAGCGGCGCCAGGCGCACTTTCGCGATACCAGCGACTTCGCCTTGCGCCTGAACGACAGGGAGACGCTGGAAGGGGTCGACTTTCAAGTGTCGAGCGACTACTTCCTGGTGCACAGCCGCGTGACGCTCGACCGGGTCAACGTCGGCGCGCAGGCGCTGGTGCGGCGCCAGGGCGATCGCGCGGCCGCCTTGCTGTGGCTGCGCGAGCTTTGAGCAGGCCCTTGGCGAGGCTTCTCAACAACAGAAATTTCCTGCTTGACATTTAAACCCATGAAGCTAAGCTGGACTAGTCGAAAATGCCAATGAACTTTTTTGGCATGAGCGTTTCAAAGGTACGAGTCCAAAACAGGCTCTGACGCCATCTGCGCCCGACCTGCATGATTTCCCGACACAATTGGGGGCGCTTATGCAAAGCTTAGAGCAGGTAGGGCCGATCATTATTGCGTTCTCGGCGGCGCTTCTCATGCAGCCACACGCCGCCGGCGCACAGGCAGCAGCCGATCCGCCCCCTCCCAGCAAGGCGCAGCAGGCGCCAGCCGCGCCGGTTCCGGAACCGCGCGAGGCCGGCATTGAAGGGCCCCTCGAAACGGTGATCGTCACCGGCACCGCCGTCCGCCGCCGCAGTTTCGACGCCGCCTATGCAAACTCCACCATCACAGGGCAGCAGATCGAACGCTATGCGCCGCTTAACACGGTCGACCTGCTGGGCAAGCTGGCCGGCTTCGGCAGCGAACCGTCGGGCGGTGAAAGCGGCAACAACATTCATGTCCGCGGCCTGCCAGTCACCAATTTCTTGTTCGTGCCGCTGCTGGTCGATGGCCTGCCGGTCTTCCAGGAAGCGCAGGAAGCTTTCCTGAACGCCGACGAGTTGCAGCGCGTCGACCTGATGACCGACCATGTGGAAGCGGTGCGCGGCGGCACTTCGCCGATCTACGCGTCGAATGCCCCCGGCGCGACCGTCAACCTGATCACGAAAAAGGGCACGCCAACGCCGCAAGGCACGCTGCGCGCCACCATCGGCGACTATGGACTGGCGCGTTTCGACGGACAATGGTCCGGCCCGGTCGCCAAGGATTATCTGCTGAGCATGGGGGGCTTCTACCGGGTCGACGACGGCCTGCGCCCGCCGGGCTTCACCGCCAACAAGGGCGGGCAATTCCGGATCAACCTGACGCGCCGCCTGCGCGACGGCGAGGCCGGCGTGTACGCCAGCCGCCTCGACGACAAGGCCATTTTCTACCTGCCGATCCCGCTGGCCGATCCGCGCAAGCCGTCGCAGTCGCTGTCGCACCTGATCGATCCGCGCGAGGGCACGCTCGCCTCGGATGACTTCCGCCACGCCCGCTTCCGCACCCTCAATGGCACGCCTGGCGGCACCACCGTCCAAGAAGACCTGGCCGAGGGCGTGCACTCGAAGGTCAGCGTGGTCGGGGCCAATATCGAGCGCCGCCTGGGCAATGGCTGGACCTTCGAGGACAAGGCCCGCTATACCGACGGCCGCGTCAAGTTCAACGCCCTATTCTCGACCACCCCGCCACAGGATGCGGAGGCCTTCCTGGCCGCCCAGTTGAGCCGGGCCAGGGCCGGGTTCGGTCCCGGCGTCAGCCGGCTCGCGTATGTCCTGGCCAACTCGCGCGGCACCGGCGACACCCGCATCCCCTTCGATCCGGCCAGTACCCAGGGGCTGGTGGTGCAAGGCGGCTGGTGGAGCGTGAACAGCGAGTTTTCGAATTTCATGAATGACCTCCGCCTGAGCAAGACCTTGTCCGGCATCGGGCCAGGCAGCCATGCCATCACCGGCGGGGTCTATTACAGCGACTACAAGTTCAGGCAGTCGCGCCTGTTCAACACGAACCTGCTCGAGATGCGCAACCGGCCGCGCGCCCTCGACGTGCTGGCGCTCGACAGTGCAGGCAATGCGCTCGGCTCGGTGACCGAGAATGGTTTCCTCAGCTATGCCAACAATGCCGACCTCGGCGGCCAGGTGGACGGCCGCCTGTGGGCCCTGTACGGCGCGGACGAATGGAAGCTCGGCGAACGCCTGCGCCTCGACGCCGGCGTCCGCCACCAGGAGACCCGCCACCACGGCCATACCGTGCTGCGCACCACGCAGAACCTGGGCAACGCGCAGACGCTGGCCGATGATGCCGTGGGCGGGCCGTCCGGCGCCGTCTCCAGGCGCTCCGAACATCTGCGCGGCACCGCCTGGACGGTCGGCGCCAACGTCGATTTCTCGCCGCAACTGGGCGGCTTCACCCGTTTCACCTCGTCGTTCCGCACGCCGGCGCTGGGCAACATCTACCTCGGCGCGACCCAGCCGCGGCCGATCATCTCGCGGGTGAAGGAAGTGGAAATCGGCACCAAGCACCGCTTCCAGGACGGCACCGCGTATGCCACGGCATTCTGGAACCGCTTCGATCCCTTCCAGGGTTCGACCCTGATGACCCAGGCCAGCGGCCAAGTCGTCAACACCCAGTTCATCAGCACGACCCAGACCTACGGCCTCGAACTGGAAGGCAACTGGCGTCCCATGCCCAGGCTGGAATTGTATGGCAACCTCACGCTGCAAGAGCCCCAGTACAAGGACCTGACCGTCCTCGGCACCGGACAGTCGATTCCCGGCATCGAGGGCAATCAGGTCCGGCGTTTTCCGAAGGTCCTTGCCACCCTGACGCCCACGTTCGACTGGACTGTGCTTGGCCGCAAGGCCAAGGCCTACACGACCTTGACCCATCAGGGCAAGCGCTATGTCGACACCAATAATTCGACCATCCTGCCGGCCTTTACGACGGTCGATGCCGGCCTCATCGTGGACCTCGACAAGAACCTGCGGCTGCAATTGATGGGATCGAACCTGAGCGACGAAATCGGTCTCACCGAGGGTAATCCCCGCACCGACCTGATCGTCGGCCAGGGCACCAGCAACGCCATTTATGGGCGGCCGATCTTCGGGCGCACCTTCCGCATGAGTTTGACTTACAGCTGGTGAGTGCCACGAAGAAAAAAAATTCCCCCTTCGCCCGTTGGCGAACCATGAACAAAACCTGGCGGCAGCACGCGGTGCTTGCGGCGCTGCTGCTGTACGTCTGCACGGTAGCCGGCGCCGCCGGCCGTGCACCGGCGGCACAGCCCGTCGTCATTACCGCCTGGACCCATTCGGATCCGCTGACGGCGGAGTACGCGCTGGTCAAGAAGACCGCCGACGCCTTCAACCGGCGCCAGCGCGCATACCGGGTCGAATTCGTCTCCTCGCTGCGCCGCGACTACGCCACCTGGGTGCACCACGAAGCGGCCAACGGCACCCTGCCCTGCCTGCTCGATTTCGACGGCCCCTTCCTGGCCGAATTCGCGTGGCCGCAATATTTCCAGCCCATCGACCAGTTTGTTCCGCAAGCGATGTTGAACGACTTCCTGCCATCGATCGTGGCCCAGGGCAGCTACCAGGGCCGCCTGTACAGCCTCGGCCAGTTCGAATCGGGCCTGGTCCTGTGGGGCAACCGGCGCCACCTGAGTGCCGTCCGGGCCCGCATCCCCACCCTGGAGGCGCCGTGGAGCCTGGCCGAATTCGAGCAGGTGCTGGCCAGCCTGGCCACGCTGCCGGGGCTCGCCTACCCCATCAACTTCGCTTTCTACAACAGCCGCGCCGATGAATTTTTCTCCTTCGGCTACGCCCCGATCCTGCAAGGCTTCGGCGGCGACCTGATCGACCGCAAGACGCTGCGCAAGGCCAAGGGGGTGCTGGACGGGCCGCGCTCGATCGACGCCATCGCCCACCTGCAGCGCTGGATCGCGGCCGGCTGGACCTCGCCGCGCGACCAGCCGACCGACCTGGCCACCGGCAAGGTCGCGCTGTCCTGGAACGGGCATTGGAACTACCGCAGCCTGCGCAAGGCGCTCGGCCAGGACCTGGTCGTGCTGCCGCTGCCGGATTTCGGGCATGGCATCAAGACCGGCATGGGGTCGTGGAGCTGGGCCATTTCAAGCAGCTGCCAGGCGCCCGCCGGCGCCTGGGCCTTCCTGGCCGAATTGCTGTCGACCGAATCGATCCTGGCCATGACGAAGATGAACGGCGCCGTGCCGGCGCGCCGCTCGGCCCTGCGGCAGTCGCCGCTGTATGCCCGGAACGGCCCCTTGCGCCTGATCGTGCTGCAGCTGCAGCTGGCCGGGGTGGCACGGCCCGCCACCCCGGCCTACGGCACGATCAGCACGGCGTTCCGGCACGCCATCGACAACATCATCCTCGGGGCCGACCCGCAGTCCGAATTGAGCAAGGCGGCCGAACGCATCGACAGCCACATCGCCGCGCACGACGGCTATCCGTTTCCCTGATCGCCGGGACCCATCATGAGACTTGGCCTCAAGCGGAGACTTGGCATCAAGCGCAAGGTGATCGTGATGCTGGTCGGCCTGCTGGCGCTCACCACGGCGTTCAATGCGCTGCTGGCCTCCTACTACACCAACCGCCAGAACGAGCAATCGGCCTTCACCGCCCTCGACCGTTCGCTGCGGGCCTGGCATGACGATTTGCACGCCATGACCAGGCGCCTCAAAGGGGCGGCCCTGTCCACCGTCGCCGACACCGTGGTGCTGAACCAGCTGACTGAACTGATCCTGCTCGAATCGCCTGGCGCCCGGCCGCAACCACGGGGCGACGCGGTCGCCCTGGCGCGCGGGCTGTCGTATGCGAGGGCGGTCTCGCTCAACCGCCTGCACCTTGCCTTGCGCACCAGCGGCTTTTCACGCATCGCCGTGTATACCGGCGGTAAGCTCAGCCATGCCGTGTCGCTCACCGAAGCCGGCATGCGGATTCAAGGGAAGAACAGCGAGCCGGTCTGGGTCACGACCGCGGCCGACGCCGACGGCAACCTGAACATGCCAAGCTGGCCCGCCTGGAAACAGCGGCCGGCCCCGGCCGGGGCCGAGACGCTGCCTGCCGATGCCGGCCAACCGACGGTGTCCATCACCTTCCCGTCACCCGAGCACGCGGCGATCGACATCATCGTGCCGGTACAGGGGGTGTTCGAGGAATTCCTGAGCGACTTCCAGCCGCGCATCTACCGCCTCGTTTCCGGCATGACGATCGCGGGGTCGCCGCAGCGGCAGCCCGGGAACCTCGGCAAAGGGCGGCGGCAGACCGCCGCCATTCTCGTGTTCAGCCGCCTGATCGACCGCGACTTGCTCGACGCGGTTGCCGCCAAGACAGGCATGGCGCCCGTGCTGTTCTCGCCCGACGGCGCCCACCGCTTGCAGTTCGCCGGCGGCCCCGTGATACCGGACGCGCTGGCGCGCACGGCGCAAACGCTGGCGCCGGGAAAGGTGCCGGCGGTGCTGCAGCACACCGTCGAGGCCGGGCAGGAATCCTTTTATGCGGCCTTGTTACCGTGGAAATACGAGAACCGGACGCGGATTGTCCTGGGCCTGAGTTCATCGCGCCAGAGCACCTTGTACAACATCCGTGAAACGGTCACGGCGATCTTGCTGGCGTCGGGCCTGATCCTGGTGCTCAGCATCGCCGTCGGCATCTACTGGGTCGGGCGCTTCATCGATCCTATTGTGGCGCTGACCAGGGCCGTCAAGCAGATCGGCAGGAAACGGAGCGGCCAGTTCCAGTTCATCCCGGCCGATGCGCCGGACGAAATCGGCGAACTGAGTGCCGCCTTCAATGTCATGACCGGCGAACTGCGGCGCGCGTTCGAAACCCTCGAGCAGCGCGTGCAAGCCCGCACCGCCGAACTGCGCCAGCAGACGCGCTATCTGCGCACGCTGATCGATACCCTGCCCCTGTGGGTGTGGCTGAAGGACACCGAACAGCGCTATCTGGCCGCCAACCGGGCCAATGCCGATGCCTGCGGGCACAGCGTGGACGAGATGGTCGGCAAGACCGACGAACAGCTATGGCCGCCCGAACTGGCCGAGCGCTACCGCGCCAACGATCTGCACGTCATGACCACGCGCGAACGCACGACGGTCGAACAGGCGATCGCGGGCGAGAACGGCCTGGTCTGGATGGAAACCTGGCGCGCCCCGGTGCTGGACGAGGACGGCACCTTGCTCGGCATGGTCGGGGCGGCGCGCAACATCAGCGAGCGCAAGGCGGCCGAGGCGGCGCGCGAGACGGCGCTGGCCGAAGCGGTGCGGCTGGCGCGCCAGCGCAGCGACTTCCTGGCGCAGATGAGCCACGAACTGCGCACCCCGCTCAACGCCATCATGGGCTACGCCCAGCTGCTGCGGCGCCACAGCCTGCACCTGACCGAGAAGCAGGCGGCCGGCCTGGCGACGATCCACGACAGCGGCCAGCACCTGCTGACCCTGATCAACGACATTCTCGACCTGGCGCGGGTCGAGGCCGGCAAAATGGTGCTGTATCCGGCCCCCATCGAGCTCGGCGGCTTCCTGCGGGTGGTGGCCGACATCATCCGGGTCAAGGCCGACGAGAAGAGCCTGGTGTTCAGCTGCGATGCCGCGCCCGACCTGCCGGCCGGCGTCATGATGGACGACAAGCGCCTGCGCCAGGTGCTGCTCAATTTGCTGGGCAATGCCGTCAAGTTCACCGACGCCGGCAGCGTCGCGCTGCGCGTCGGCCTGGCGCAGGACCAGGCCGGCCCGGCGCTGGCGCGCCTGCGTTTCGAAGTGGAAGACAGCGGCATCGGCATGAGCCCGGAACAGATGGCGCGCGTGTTCCAGCCGTTCGAGCAAGTGGCCGACATGCCGCGGCGCGAAGGCGGCACCGGGCTGGGCCTGGCCATCAGCCAGCAGCTGGTGCAGCTGATGGGCGGCAACATCGGGGTACGCAGTGAACTGGGCAAGGGCAGCCTGTTCTGGTTCGAACTGGCCCTGCCCGTTGCCAGCAGCACGCTGGCGGTCCGCACCACCTTGCGCACCATCGCCGGCTACCAAGGCCCGCGCAAGCGGCTGCTGATCGTCGACGACGTGCCGCAAAACCGCGCCATGCTGATGGATACGCTGCACACGCTGGGGTTCACGGTCGCCGATGCCAGGAACGGCCTGGAGTGCCTGTCCATGCTGGCGCAGTTCAAACCGGACCTGCTGGTGATCGATGTGACGATGCCGGTGATGGACGGGCACGAGGCCATGCGCCGGATCCGCCAGATGCCGGACTGGGCCCACCTGCCGATCATCGCCGTGACCGCCAGCGCGGGCCACGAGGATGAACTGAAATGCTATGCGGCCGGCGCCAACGCCTTCATCGCCAAGCCGATCGACATCGATATCCTGCTCGATACGATCGGCGCGCAGCTGTCGCTGGACTGGGTGGCCGGGCAGTTGGCGCCCGAAAAGGATGAGCTGGGTGCCGACGCCGGGGAAAACCTGGTCATCCCGCCGGCGCAGGAAATCGAGATCCTGTTCCAGCTGGCACGCATCGGGAACATGCAAAAGATCAGCGAGCGGGCCGACATCCTGCAACAGCTGGATCCTGCCTACACCCCGTTCGCCAGGCGCTTGCATGCGCTGGCGCAGGGCTACCATTCGAAGGCCCTGACCGCCTTCGTGGCCCGCTACCGCGCCGGTGCGGACGCGCCGGCGGCAGCGCCCTAAGCGCAGCCCATGCAAAGAAACAACAGCCATATCAAAAACCGGACCGGGCCCCGATAGTGGGCGTAGGATGGTATGGCGGCACAGCAACTTCCTAGACCGCCAACCAATGCCAGAGGAGATCGTCACGTGGATAGCTTCCTTCAATCGATGACCATTGCGCGCAAACTCGCCCTGCTGATCGTGGGCAGCCTGCTCGGCATTGCCGCGCTGACCGCCTTGTTCCTGACCTCGGAACGCACGCTGATCCTCGACGAGCGCACCGACAGTGTGCGCCAGGCGGTCGAGACCGCCCACGGCGTGGTGGCCCACTACGAGGGCCTGTCCAAAACCGGCGCGATGCCGGTGGCGGAGGCGCAGAAAATGGCGCTGCTGGCGCTCAAGGGCATGCGCTACAGCGGCAACGAATATTTCTGGGTCAACGACATGCGGCCGGTCATGCTGATGCACCCGATCCGGCCGGAACTGGACAACAAGGACTTGAGCGCCAACAAGGACCCGGACGGCAAACTGCTGTTCATCGAGTTCGTCGACACCGTCAAGGCGAGCGGCGGCGGCGCCGTGTTCTACAAGTGGCCCAAGCCGGGCAGCGACAGCCCGGTGCCCAAGGTGTCGTACGTGAAAGGCTTCGCGCCGTGGGGCTGGGTGATCGGCTCCGGCGTCTACATCGACACCGTCAACGCCACGATCATGTCGAGGGTCGCCAAGTTCGGCGGCGGCGCACTGGTGCTGGGCTTGCTGCTGCTGGGCCTGGGCGCGCTGATCGCGCGCGGCATGCTGGCCCAGCTGGGCGGCGAGCCGCACTACGCGGCCGAGGTCGTGCGCCGGATCGCCGCCGGCGACCTTGGCACGCCGGTCGAGCTGAAGGCGGACGACCGCTCGAGCATGCTGCACGCGATCCGCTCCATGCGCGACGACCTGGCCACCATCGTCGGCAACATCCGCAGCGGCACCGACACCATCGCGACCGCATCGCACCAGATAGCGGCCGGCAATAGCGACTTGTCGGCGCGCACCGAAGACCAGGCCAGTTCGCTCGAGGAGACGGCCGCGTCGATGGAAGAACTGACCGGCACCGTCAAGCAGAACGCCGACAACGCGCGCCAGGCCAACCAGCTGGCGCAATCGGCTTCCGAGATCGCCAGCAAGGGCGGCGCCGTCGTCGCCCAGGTGGTCGATACGATGGTGGCGATCAACGATTCGTCGAAGAAGATCGTCGACATCATCAGCGTCATCGACGGCATCGCCTTCCAGACCAATATCCTGGCGCTCAATGCCGCGGTGGAAGCGGCGCGCGCCGGCGAACAGGGGCGCGGCTTCGCGGTCGTGGCGAGCGAGGTGCGCAACCTGGCCCAGCGCAGCGCGGCTGCCGCGCGCGAGATCAAGGACCTGATCGGCGATTCGGTGCACAACGTCGAGATCGGCAACAGCCTGGTGGCCGACGCCGGCCGCACGATGGATGAAGTGGTCGCCAGCGTGCGCCGGGTGACCGATATCATGGCCGAGATCACGGCCGCCAGCCATGAACAGAGCGCCGGCATTTCGCAGGTGAACCAGGCGATCGTGCAGATGGACAGCGTGACGCAGCAGAACGCGGCGCTGGTCGAGCAAGCGGCGGCGGCGGCCGAAAGCATGCAGGACCAGGCGGCGCGGCTGGCGACGGTGGTCGGCATCTTCCGCCTGGCCGGCGAAACGGCCAGCGGCCGGCCGGCCGCCAGCGCGCAGCAGGCGGACGCACGCCGGCTCGCGCTGGCCTGACGCGGCGCCGACAAGAAAATATGTCGAAAGGACGGAGCGAAGGTTAAACTATTTCGACGCAATGAGCTACGCGTGGTGAACGCCACGAATGAAGATGACGTCTTTTGCCTGCCTTTGGCGGTGGACCTGGTTCAGGGCCCCTGAGCGGCGGCTGCACGCGGTGCTGGCTGCGCTGCTCCTGTTCGCCACTGCCGCCGCCGCCCGGGAACCGACTGTCATCAGCGCGCGCAGCCATTCCGATCCGCTGTCGCCCGAGTTCCGCTTCATCAAGGCGCAGGCCGACGACTTCAACCGCCGCCAGTCCACCTACCAGATCGAATTCGCCCCCTCGCTGCGGCGCGACCATGCCAACTGGGTGCACCGCGAAGCGGCCAACGGCACCCTGCCCTGCCTGCTCGACTTCGACGGCCCCTTCCTCGCCGAATATGCGTGGCCGCGCTACTTCCAGCCGATCGACAAATTGGTGCCGAAAGCCATGCTCGACGACTTCCTGCCGTCGATCGTGGCGCAGGGAACCTACAAGGGCCGGCTCTACAGCCTGGGCCAGTTCGAATCCGGCGTCGTCCTGTGGGGCAACCTGCGCTACCTGCGCGCCGCCGGCGTGCGCATCCCCACGCTGCGCGCGCCGTGGAGCCTGGCCGAATTCGAGGAGGTGCTGGCGCGGCTGGCGACCGTCAAGGACCTCCCCTACCCGATCAGCTTTGCCTTCTTCAACGGCCGCGGCAACGAGTTCTTTTCCTACGGCTACGCGCCGATCGTGCAGGGCTTCGGCGGCGACCTGATCGACCGGCGCAGCCTGCTCACGGCCAGGGGCGTGCTGGACGGCCCGCAGTCGGTGGCCGCGATCGCGCACTTGAAAAGCTGGTACGACAAGGGCTGGGCCAACCGCAAGGAACAGCCGTCCGACCTGGCCGCCGGCAAGATCGCCCTGTACTGGACCGGGCACTGGTCGTACCGCTCGTCGCTGCAGGCGCTGGGCGACGACCTGGTGCTGCTGCCGCTGCCGGACTTCGGCCACGGCGTCAAGACCGGCATGGGTTCGTGGAACTGGGGCATTGCCAGCACCTGCCGCCACCCCGAGGGCGCCTGGGCCTTCCTGTCGCAGCTGCTGTCGACCGAGGCGATCCTGGGCATCACCCACGTCAACGGGGCCGTGCCGGCGCGCCGCTCGGCGCTGCGGCGCTCGCCCCTGTACGCGGCCAAGGGCCCGCTGCAACTGATCGTGCAGCAACTGGAACAAGGCGGCGTGGCGCGGCCCGCCACGCCGGCCTATGGACGCATCAGCACCGCGTTCCGGGCAGCGGTCGAGAACATCGTGCTGGGCGCCGACGCCCAGGCCGAACTGAGCAAGGCGGCCGACATCATCGACAAGCACATCGCCGCGAACCACGGATACCCGTACCCTTGACGTCCTCCCATTCCTGAAGGAATGGGATTCCTACTCCTGGCGTCGCACGTCCGCGACGGAGAAAGTTTTTTGCCGCATTGAGATCACGATCATGCAAAGTACCGCAATCACTGCAAGTCCATTCCCTTATTCCAAGGTCTGCGATACCTTTCGGCCGCGAATCGGGCAAGCTGCCGCAACTCGAACAGATCTGGGTGGTGAAACGTTCGCTCACTTCCGCAAACTGCACGCCATGCTTAACAGCCTTGTACGCCAGTTGTGTTCGGAAGGTCGACCAGCTGACGTCGTACACCGACTTGGCCATGCTGGTTTTGGCGAGTGCAGACCATCGATTGGCGATATCAGTTCGACAGTCCAGGTCGAAGCTGGTTCCAACGTTAAGCAAATAGTGCCGACTGCTTTGCAGTCGGCCCCTTTCACTCCCCGCCCTGAAGGATGGGGTTTCTCGGGACAATTCTGATGAAGGCGCCGCGGACAGGCATCAAACGCAAGCTGCTGGCTGTCCTGGTCGGCCTGCTGGCGCTGTCGACACTGCTCAATGCCCTGCTGGCCTCCTACTACACCGACCGCCAGAACCAGGAATCGGCCTTCGCCGCCCTGAACCGCTCGCTGCGCGCCTGGGACGACGATTTGCAGGCGATGACGACGCGGCTCAAGGACGCGGCCGAATCGACCGTCGGCGACACGGTGGTGCTGAACCAGCTGACCGAACTGGTGCTGCTCGAATCGCCGCTCCGGACCGAGACGGTGCGCACCGAGCTCGACGCGATCTCGCTGGCGCGCGCCCATTCCTACGCCAAGGCGGTGTCGCTCAACCGCCTGCACCTGGCCCTGCGCGCGAGCGGGTTTTCGCGGATCGCGGTCTATACCGGCGGCAAGCTCAGCCATGCGGTGTCGGCCTCCGAGGCCGGCATGCTGGTGCGCCGCGGCACGGGCGCGCCGGTCTGGGTCACCACCGCCACCGACGCCGGCGGCAACCTGAATGCGCAAAGCTGGCCCGCGTGGCAGGAGCGGCCCCTGCCGCCCGGCGCCGCCCGCGCGTTCGACCATGTGGACCAGCCCGCGCTGGCGGTTAACTTCCCCGCGCCCGACTTCGCGGCGATCGACGTCATCGTGCCGGTGCAGGGCGTGTTCGAGGAATACCTGAGCGACATCCTGCCGAAGAAGTACCGCCTCGTCTCCGGCATGACGATCGCGCAGCCGCAGGAAGCGCCGCCGGGCGTCACCCAGAAGAGCCACGGCCAGATCGCCGCGGTGGTCGTGTTCAGCCGGGTGATCGACCAGGCCGCGCTGCGTGCGGTGGCGAAGAAGACGGGCATGTCGCCGGTGCTGTTCTCGCCCGCAGGCGGCCACCGGCTGCAGCTGGAGGGGGCCCCGGACATGTCCGAAGCCCTGCTGCGCTCGATGCAGGCGGCGGCGCAGGGCGCGCCGCACACCGTGGTGCAGCAGACCGTCAAGGGCGAACGGGGATCGTTCTATGCCGCCATGCTGCCGTGGCAGCTTGGGAACAAGCCGCAAATGATCCTGGGCATGAACGCCTCGCGCGATAGCACCTTGAGCAACATCCGCGAAACCGTGTCCGCGATCCTGGTGGTATCGACCTTGATCCTGGTGATCAGCGTCGCCATCGGCATTTACTGGGTGGGTCGGTTCACCGATCCGATCGTCGCCTTGACCGACGCGGTCAGGCAGATCGGCAAGAACCGGCGCCCCGGCAATTCCTTTGCCGGCGGCGACGACCGCGCGCTCGATCAATTCGAATTCATCGCCGTCGACGCCCCCGACGAAATCGGCCAGCTCAGCTCGGCCTTCAAGGTGATGACGCTCGAACTGCGCAGCGCCTTTGCCACCCTGGAGCAGCGCGTGCAAGCGCGCACCGCCGAGCTGCGCCAGCAAACCCGCTACCTGCGTACGCTGATCGACACCATGCCGCTGTGGGTTTGGCTCAAGGACACCGAACTGCGCTACCTCACCGCCAACCGCGCCAGCGCCGACGCTTGCGGGCGCAGTGTCGAGGACATGGTCGGCAAGACCGACGCCGAGCTGTGGCCGGCGGAACTGGCCGAACCCTTCCACGCCGGCGACGCCGAGGTGATGGACACGCGCCGGCGCAGCACCGTCGAGCAGCCGATGCCGGGCGCGGACGGCCCGGTGTGGATGGAAACCTACCGCGCCCCGGTGCTGGACGAGGACGGCACCTTGCTGGGCATGGTGGGCGTGGCGCGCAACATCAGCGAGCGCAAGGCGGCCGAAGCGGCGCGCGAGACGGCGCTGGCCGAAGCGGTGCGGCTGGCGCGCCAGCGCAGCGACTTCGTGGCGCAGATGAGCCACGAACTGCGCACCCCGCTCAACGCCATCATGGGCTACGCCCAGCTGCTGCGGCGCGACACCGAGCATCTGACCGACCGCCAGGCGACCGGCCTGACGACCATCCACGACAGCGGCCGCCACCTGCTCACCCTGATCAACGACATCCTCGACCTGGCGCGCGTCGAGGCCGGCAAGATGGCGCTGTATCCGGCCCCGACCGAGCTTGGCACCTTCCTGCGCGTGGTGGCCGACATCATCCGCGTCAAGGCCGACGAGAAGAGCCTGGAATTCAGCTGCGAAGCGGCGCCCGACCTGCCGGCCGCGGTGACGATGGACGACAAGCGCCTGCGCCAGGTGCTGCTGAACCTGCTGGGCAACGCCGTCAAGTTCACCGACTACGGCCACATCTGGCTGCGGGTGCGGCTGGCCGACGGCAGCAGCGGCGCGGCGGTGGCGCGGCTGCGCTTCGAAGTGGGCGACAGCGGCATCGGCATGAGCGACGACCAGCTGGCGCGCGCCTTCCAGCCCTTCGAGCAGGTCGGCGAATTGCCGCGCCGCGAAGGCGGCACCGGGCTCGGGCTGGCCATCAGCCAGCAGCTGATCCAGCTGATGGGCGGCAGCATCGAGGTCAAGAGCGAACCGGGCAAAGGGAGCCTGTTCTGGTTCGAGCTCGCCCTGCCCGTTGCCAGCAGCACGCTGCCGGTCCTGGCCAAGCTGCGCACCATCACCGCTTACGAGGGCACGCGCAAGCGGCTGCTGATCGTCGACGACGTGCCGCAGAACCGCGCCATGCTGATGGATACGCTGCAGGCGGTGGGCTTCATCGTGGCCGACGCCAGGAACGGCGCGGAATGCCTGGCCATGCTCGATAGTTTCAAGCCGGACTTGCTGGTGATCGACGTGACGATGCCGGTGATGGACGGCCATGAAGCGATGCGCCGGATCCGCCAGATGCCGCAGTGGGCGGCGCTGCCGATCATCGCCGTCACCGCCAGCGCGGGCCATGAAGACGAACTGAAATGCTATGCCGCGGGGGCGAATGCCTTCATCCCCAAGCCGGTCGACATCGATCTGCTGCTCAACGCGATCGGCACGCAGCTGGCGCTGCACTGGATTGTCGAGCAGCCGGCGCAGGATGACGGCGAACTGAACGGCGAGGGCGCGGAAGACCTGGTCATCCCGCCGGCCGAGGAAATCGAAATCCTGTACCAGCTGGCGCGCATCGGGAACATGCAAAAGATCAGCGAGCGGGCCGGCTTCCTGCAGGCGCTCGACCCGGCCTATGCGCCGTTCGCGAA
>JAKFDH010000036.1:0-55658 GCA_036676245.1 Massilia sp.
CACCATGGACCGCAACCGCTCGCGCACCGGCGCCAACCTGGCCGCGAATGGCCTGGGCTTCGACGTCGAAGGGTCGGGCGTGCAGATTCGCGGCCTGTCCTGGGGCTCGTCCACGCTGAACGGCCGTGAGAGCTTCTCGGCCGGCTGGCCCGGGCGCGAACTGAGCTGGGGCGATGTCCCGCCGGAACTGATGGCGGGCGTGGACGTGTACAAGAACCCGTCCGCCGAACTGGTGGAGGGCGGCATCAGCGGCCAGATCAACCTGCGCACGCGCCTGCCGTTCGACTCCAAGGGCCAGCACGGCGCCCTGTCGCTGTCGAACAACTATCAGGTGCTGGGCAAGAAAAACTCGCCGGCCGTCTCCGGCCTGTATTCGAACCGCTGGACGACGGACCTGGGCGAAATCGGCTTCCTGGTGGACCTGTCCTATGGCAAGTCCACCAGCCGCTACGACTCGATCGACCAATCCCCGTACTACCCGCGCTCGAACCTGGTCGCCGGCAAGACGGTGTGGGTGCCGGTCAGCGCTTCCTGGGGCACCGGCACCGGCGAGTCCGAGCGTGGCGGCCTGTATGGGGCATTACAGTGGAAGAAGAATGGCAAGGAGTCATCGCTGACTTACTTCGATTCCGGTTTCCGTGGAAACAGCACGAGCACCAATATCTTCGCCGGCGGCGAAGATCCCTACCTGACCCGGTACAAGGACGCCAAGTATGACGACAATGGTGTCTTCCAATCGGGCATCCTGCACTATCCGATCGGCGGGCAAGGGGCGAACCAGTTCGCGGCCGGCGGCCTGAAGATGGGCACCACCCGCAATTACAGCAGTGTCAAAGGACGGACGCGCGAACTGGCCTGGAACTTCAAGGCGAAGATCGACGAGCGCTGGTCGTTCATGACCGACCTGCAATGGGTTCATGCCACCAATAGCGGCGACAATGGCATGCTCAACCTTGGCACCTTCGTGCCCAGCATGGGCGTCGACGTCACCGGCGCGCGGCCGGCGTTCAGTTTCGACGAGGCCTCCCGCAATTTCCTGTCCGATGCCGGCAACTACTACTGGGATATTTCGCAGCCGGAGCAGAACAAGGCCGATGCCGATCTGTATGCGTGGAAGACCGATGGCCGCTTCAATTTCGACCACCCGGTGCTGCGCGACGTGCGCTTCGGCGTGCGCCTGACCGAGCGCTCATCGACGAAACACAAGAACGCCGGCACCGGCTGGAAATCCTATTCGGAATACTGGGCAGTGCAGCCAACCAAGGTGGCCGGGCAGCTGCCGAACGTGGCCGATCTTGGCTGGCAGCGGAGTAACTTCGGCTACATGAGCGACCCGCGCTACGCGGCGCTCGGCCAGGTCGAGCAATACGCCTTCCCGAACTTCTTCAACGGCAGGATGAGTGCGCCGCCAACGATCGTGGTGCCGACCATGGCCATGGTGAAGGACAAACCGGCCGCCTACGAAAACCTGTTGCAGGCGCTGCGCCTGAACTGCGAAGTGGCCAATTCGATCGAGGGCACCAGTGATGATTGTTCGGCACTCAACAGTATCAAAGACTGGAAGCGGGATGGCTTCGATCCCACCAATCCGAAGAACATCAGCGAGCATAGCGAAGGCACCCAGGCCATCTACGGCACCTTGCGCTTCGGCTTCGACGACCTGAAGTACCCGGTGGAAGGCAATGCCGGCGTGCGGGTGGTCAGGACCAGCACGGTGGCCCACGGCTATACGGTGTTCAAGCCGAACTATGGCGAAACGACGCCGCCGAGCCTGCCAAAGTTCGGCGAGATCGACGAGCCGCTCGATGCCAAATCCAGCCACATCGACGTGATCCCCAGCCTGAACGTGAAGATGAACTTCACCGACAAGCTGCAGTCCCGGGTGGCACTGTCGCGCGGCGTCTACCGTCCTGGCTTCGACCAGCTGCAGGAGTACATCACCCTGGCCCAGAATGTGACGACGGATCAAACCGGCAAAGTGACCATGGTCACCTACACCGGCAACAACGACGGCAATGCGAAACTGAAGCCGCTCAAGGCGAACAACCTCGACCTGTCGCTGGAATGGTATCCGCAGAACGGGCAGTCGCTGACCGCGGTGATGTTCTACAAGAACGTCAAGGACATTATCCTGTCCGAAACGTACACCCGGACCATCAAGGACCTGGCCGGCAGCGAGCAGGACTTCCAGATCACCGGGCCGGCCAATGCGGCCAAGCTCTGGCTGGCCGGCATTGAAATCGCCGGTTCGACTTACCTGGATAAACTGCCCGGCCTGGCCGAGCGCTTGCCGGACTGGGCGAAAGGCCTGGGCGTCTCCGCGAACTTCACCTATATCGACGGCGAACAGGAACTGTATCAACCGTTCAAAATGGAATATTGCCCTTCCAGCGCGACGATCGCCGGGAACCTCTACGGTTGCGACATCAACGGCTTGCCCTACAAGGACTTGCCGGTACCGTACATGTCGAAGCGCGCCTTCAACCTGGGCTTCATGTACGACCGCGGGCCGATTTCGGCGCGCCTGGCTTACAGCTGGCGCGACCGTACCTTGCTGGCGACAGGTGTTTATGGCGCCTCGGGCGACCGCGGCACCAGCGCCGATCCGACCCGTATTGCCGCCAACGGCGGCGTCGCGCCGACGGACGTGCGATGGGGGCTGCCGGTCTGGCAAGAGGCCGTGGGCCAGTGGGATGCGGGCATCAACTACCGCTTCAACGACCATATGTGGGGTAGCTTAAATGTGAGCAACCTGACAAACGTCGTCACGAGGCAGACGCATCAGCAGGCCATCGGCCAGACCGGCCGCACCTGGTACGATCCGGGCCGCAGCTTCCGCATGTCGATGGGTTACACCTTCTGACCGGCTGGCGCCGCGCCGGCGCAAGCTGGCGCGGCCTTCGAACAAGCTGCTGCGCCGCTCAGCGCGCGCCGTCGCCGGCAGCCAGGACCGGCAGGGTGCGCTCAAGCTTGATGTCGGCCGACGATGCGCCCACCATCAGCCTGACCGGCACCGGCTCGACCTCGAAGGCCTTGCGCTGCACGTTCCAGTACGCCAGCTGGCTGGCCTTGAGCGCAATGCGCACCGTGCGCCGCTCGCCCGGCTTGAGCGTCAAGCGCTCGAAACCGACCAGCGCGCGGCGTGGCCGCTCCACCTTCGACGTCGGAAAGCGGGCATACAGCTGCACGACACTGTCGCCGGCCGCCTTGCCGGTGTTGGTCACGTCCACCTCCACGCTGACCGCGCCGTCCGCCGCCAGGGCCGCTCTGCTGATGCGCAGGGCGCTGTACTTGAACGTGGTGTATGACAGGCCGTGCCCGAACGGGTACAGCGGCGTGCCTTTGGCGTACAGATAGGTGCGGCCATGGCGAATGTCGTAATCCATCATCGGCGGCAGCTGGCTTTCGGCCGCCGGCCAGGTGCTCACCGTTTTCCCGCCCGGGTTGTAGTCGCCAAACAGCACCTGGGCCAGCGCCGTGCCTTGATCCTGCGAGGAATGCGCCATCTGCACGATGGCCGGCACGTGCTGCTGCGACCAGTTGATCGTGAACGGGAAGCTCGATACCAGCACCATGACGGTTTTTGGATTGGCGGCCAGCACGCGCTTGACCAGTTCCTCCTGCCTGAGCGCCAGCGTTTCGCGGTCGCGGCCTTCGCGCCCGTCGCCCGGATCGGCGCACGGCCTGGTACCGGCGTCGGTCCATTCCTTCGCCATATGCGGGCCGCAGGTAGGATCGTTCCCGACCATCACCACCGCCACATCCGACGCCTGCGCCGCCTTCACGGCATCATCGCCATCGCGCGCGTAGTTGACCGTGACCCCGGGTCCGAGCGCCGCCTTGATGCCGGCCAGCGCCGTCACGGTGTACGGCGCCTTGCCGCCGTACCAGTCCCAGTGCACGCTGTCGGCATGGGGGCCGATCACGGCGATCGACTTGATGGCCTGCTTGGACAAGGGCAGGGCGTGCCGGGCGTTCTTCAACAGCACGATGGATTCGAGCGCCAACTTCAGCGACACCGCCTTGTGCCGCTCGCTGAGCCACGGTTCCGGTCCGTTGTGGATGGCGGCGTAGGGGTTGCCTTCGGCCGGGTCGAGCAGGCCGAGACGCAGGGTCAGCTGCAGCTTGGGCGCCACCGCGGCGTCCAGTTCCGCCACGCTGACGCCGCCTTCCTTGACGGCCGCACGCAGTTCTTCCTTGAAGCTGTCGAGATACTGGTTGATACCCGCCTTCAGGCCCGCCACCACGGCGGTCTTTTGGTCCGGATAGTGCTTGAACAGCTTCACCAGGTTGCCGACGGCGCCGCCGTCGCTGGAGACGACCAGCGCGCCCCATTGGTCGATCACCAGGCTCCTGAGGATGGGGTGTACGGTCATCGGCGTACCGTTCCAGGCGTTGTAGGCAGCCATGACGCCGCGCGCGCCGCCGTCTTCGAAGCTCATCCTGAACGGCACCGCGTAGTATTCCATGAACAGGCGCTCGTCGAAATCGGATGAGGAATTGCCGCGGCCATTTTCATTGCTGTTGGCGAGGAAGTGCTTGAGCAGGGCGGCCGCGCGCCAGTATTTGGGATGGTCGCCCTGCAGGCCCTTGACGAAGGCGGTGGACATGGTCCCGGCCAGGAACGGATCCTCGCTGTAGACTTCTTCGCTGCGGCCCCAGCGCGGATCGCGCGCCAGGTCCGCCTGCGGGCCCCACTGCATCAGCGCCGGGCGCTTGTACTTGTCGCTGTGGGTGATGTAGCGGCCTTCGTCGCCCTGCGCGGCCGCGGCCTGCTGGACCAGCCTGGGGTTCCAGCTCGCGCCCATGCCGGGCGGCTGGGGAAACTGGGTGGTCGGAATGGCCGCGATGTTGCGCTCGTCGCTGCCGCGCTGCACCAGCCCGTGAATGCCCTCTGAGCTGCCGAAGCCGGGGATGCCGAGCCGTGCCACGCTGGACCTGGTCGACAGCATGTCGATCTTTTCGTCCACCGTCATCAAGGACAGGATGTTGGCGATGCGTTGCCCGGCCGGCAGGGCCGGATCCTGGAATGGATAGCTGGCCGCCTGGCCCTGCGCTGCCGCGCTCGCGCATGCCAGGCTGATTGCCGCGGCAATCAGCCGTACTCGTTTTTGTTGTAGCACAGTCGTCTCCTCATGTTGCACACGGCGACGATCATAACTTGGCAATAGAAATCGATTCCATTGCGATTTTGAGTAGCTGCGCTAAGGTTTTTACCTGTCACCCCGGCTGGAAGCCAGGGCGCCATGCGCAGTAAACACATATCTTCCCGAAGCAACTTCGAACACCGCTTTTCCGCGCTCGATCTTCACGAACTTGACGTGGGGCGTATCGCCGACTTTGCCATCGATCGATACCGCGCCCGCATGGGTGGCCGGAATGAACACCGTGGCCGACGTATTGGCCGGGATGGCGACCTTGTACGCCGTCTTGTCGCCGACCCGTTTCCAGCTGCTTTCGATGCGGCCGTACATGCCGTCGTAGTGGCCCCTGGCGTAGCGCAGGCCGCCGGTGGGATCAAGCTCCGGCTTCAGGATGACATGCTGGAAGCCCGGGCGGTCCTCGTCGCGGGCGATGCCCAGTGAATGCGCGATCATCCACGCTCCCACGGCGCCGAAGGAATAGTGATTGAAAGAATTCATTCCGTTGTTGCCGCCGAAGCCGTTCGTCTCGGTGTACGAGTCGAGCCGCTCCCACACCGTCGTCGCACCCTGTTCCACCGGATAGAGCCAGGACGGGTAGCTTGTTTGCTGCAGCAGGCGGTAGGCCAGGTCCGATCGCCCGCTATCGGACAGCGCCTTGCTGATCCATGCGGTGCCAATGAAGCCGGTCATCAGCGAGTAGGGCGGGAAGGTCTTGTTGTCGCTGCGCTCCAGCCGGGCCGCAAGGTGGCTGGCCGCCGCTTCGCGGTCCCTGTCCCCGAGCAGATCGAATGCCAGCGGCAGCACGTACGAGGTCTGGGTGTCGACCAGCTCGCCCGCCTTGCGCTTGTTGGCAGGGAACTGGTTGAACGCGGAGCGTACTGTCTTGCCCGACTGGGGATCGATATAGTTCGCGCTGAAGAATCTTTTTCGTTTCTCAATGAGCTGGCCGAAGGCGCTGGCGTCCGCGGACTTGCCCAACACGCCGGCAAATTTGCGCATGATCTGCAGGTCGTTGATGAACTGCGCTTCCCACAGCAGGGAATTGTCGTTCTTTTCCTGTTCCGGACCCAGCCAGTCGCCCAGGTTGGTCCAGGCGGTGGGATTTTCCTGGACCAGGATGCCGCTGTGGCGATCGAAGTTTTTCGCCAACACAAAGTCGATGTAGCGCTTCATCGCATCGTAGTGTTCGGCCACCAGCGCCTTGTCGGCGTATTGCTGGTAACTTTCCCAGGCCACGGTAATGCCGGCGCTGCCCCACAGCACGCCGCCGAAACCGCCGCCCAGCGGCGCCACGTCGCTGAACCTGCCGTCGGCGCGCTGGGTGTCGCGCATGGCCAGCATATGCCGGCGCAGGAACTGGGGCAGCTCGCCCAGGTAGGTGGCGGTGCGGGCGAATACGGAGATATCGCCGCTCCAGCCCATGCGCTCATTGCGCTGCGGGCAGTCGGTGGGAATGGACAGGAAATTGCCGTAAGTCGACCAGGTGATGTTCTCCCACAGCTTGTTGACCTTGGCGTTCGACGTTTCGTAGTGCGACGCCAGCTTGTGCACGGAACTGGTCACGCGGCCCCTGACGGAAGCGAGCGGCAGCGCCTTGTCGATGCCGGAAATCTCGATGTAGCGAAAACCGTGGAAGGTGAACCGGGGCGCGATCGCCTCGGCGCCGCCACGCGTGATGTACACGTCCTGGGCCATGGCGGCGCGTATGTTTTCGAGCATGATCATGCCCGCGTGGCCGGCATACTGCGGCAGGTCCGGGTACTTGACTTCGGCGAAGCGCAGCACCACCTTTTTGCCGGGCGCCATGCCGGACAGGCTGATCGCCGGCACGCCGACCATGTTCTGCCCCATGTCGTACACGAATACGCCAGGCCGTACTTGCTGCACGGATCGGGCACGCAATTCCTGAATGCCGCGTACCGGCTGGTCGAACTGGCCGCGCAAGCGCCATTGGCTGTCGTCGTCTACCGGCGAATCCTTGCTGATGTGGCCGGGCAGGCCGACTTCCACCGCCGGCTTCCAGGACGAGGCGTCGTACGGCGCGGTGCTCCAGTTGCGGACCAGCTTATCCTTCGACGCGTCCATCACTTCGCCATGGAACAGGCTAGCGTAGCGCAACGGGCCGTCATTGAAGTACTGCCAGCTTGCCGGGTCGCTGACGATCACGTCCTGCTCGCCGTCGGCATAGGTGATGACCAGCTTGGCCAGCAGCGATTGCCGGTCGCCGAAGAAGTTCCAGAACTGGCCCATGTAGGTGGCGGCGCCGCTCCACCAGCCTTCGCCCAGCATCGCGCCCAGCGCATTGCGGCCCGGCTTGACCAAGCCGGTCACGTCGTAGGTCTGGTACAAGTGCGTGCGGTTGTACTGCGTCAGGCCGGGGTTGAAATAGTCATCGCCGACCTGCTTGCCGTTCAAGTAGATCTGGTAGATGCCGCGCGCCGTCACGTACAGGCGGGCCCGGGCGATCGCGCCGCCGCGGGCGGCGAAACGCGTGCGCAGCATCGGCATGGCATTGCGGCTCGGATCGGCCACCACCATGCGGCCGTGCTGGCCACCGTCGATGCGGTAGGCATTGCCGGCGACGGTCACGCCGCTGGATGCGGCGAACACGCCGGCATACGGCTTGCCATCGAGCCGCTCCGAGAAGATCAGGTTGGAGGGGCTGCGGAAGTGGCGTAGTTCGACATCCGAAAAGGCCGCGGCCTGGCCCGGTGCGGCGTGAAAGCCGATGTCCGCCACGACCGGAAACGCAAAGTCGCCGCCTTCGCCCAGTGGACTGAGGTTGAGGTCGGCGATGAGATGCTGCGTCCCGTTGCCGGCGATCTCAATGCGTGTACTGCCCAGGTTGGAACTGAGGCTGACCCGGTGCGCTTCGTACCTGTTCTTTTCGCTGATCACGGAGTAGGGGATCGCCAGCGACTTGAAGGGAACATCCTTGCGGTCGTTCGGATGGTAGCCGACCCGATAAATATGGAGCATGGCGTTGGATTTCGCCAGCAGGGGGCCGATATCGATTTCCAGCATCAGCCACGAGGCGCCTTTCGGACTGGCCAGATTGTGCACGTTGCTGGCCTTCGCCATCAGGCGTGGATCGTTCGCGCCGTAGACGAAGCCGGCGCGGGTACTGCCGGATGCCTGGTCCAGGCGCAAAGTGTAGTTGAGCTTGAACACCGAAAGGTAGGGCGCGTACAGGGGCATGTCCTGGTCGCCGCCGCCGATCCACTTGGCGCCGCTCCAGCCCGCCAGGGCGGCGTCGGATGCCATCAGCCCGGTCTCGAACCATGAAGCGGCATGATGGGAACGGCCATGCTCGTCCCACACTTGCACCGACCAGTCATAGCGCTGCGCGGCGGCCAGGGGCTTGCCGGCGTACTCGATGTTCAAGGACTGCGCGTTACCGACCTTGCCGGTGTTCCACACGACGCCGCCATGGCGCTCCTTCACCACCACTGCGTAGGCCGTCTGGCGCTGGCCTTTCGCTTGTCCGGCCGCCAGCATTTGCCAGCTGAAGCGGGGACGTTCGACATCGAGGCCGATGGGTTTCGTGGCATACTCGACCTTCAAATTGACGATCGCGGGCGTTGCCGCCACGGCGGCGCCGGACCACAGCAAGTGCAGCGCAAGCAAGAATGCGAGAAGATTTTTCATTGTCGGTTTGGGGGAGGCCCGCCGCCAGCAAGAAAGCGTTTCAAGGAACTTCCTGGCTGGCGGCATGCTTACTATTTCACCGCTACCACGACAATGGACTTCGCCGGCAGTTTCAAGACCAGCTTGCCGGCGTCGGCGGCGGCCGCGAACGGTGCCGGCGCGACCACGCCCGGCGCCGCAAAGGTGTTGTGCGCATCGATCGCGGCGGCGGTCAGCACCGCACCGGAAGCCGAGCTTGCCTTGGCGCCGGCGACGCTCACGGCGACGTCGGCCGGTTCGCGCGGGTTGGTATTGACCAGCGCCAGGTACAGCGTGCCGTCCTTGCCGCGCGCGGCGGATGCGCTCACTGTCGGAATGCTGGCCTTGCCCAAGGTGTATTGCGGATTGTTGTCGAGCTTGAACGGCAAGGACGTCGCATCCTGGAAGGGCACATACATCTTGAACGCATGATAGGTCGGCGTGAGCACCATCCTGTCCTGCTCGGTCAGGATCATTGCTTGCAGTACGTTGACCATCTGCGCGATGTTGGTCATGCTGATGCGGTCGGCGTGCGCATGGAAGATGTGCAGGTTCAGCGCCGCCAGCACGGCATCCCGCAGCGAGTTCTGCTGTTGCAGGAAGGGCGCATTCGCGCCCGGCGCCGGATCGTACCAGCTGCCCCATTCGTCGAGGATCAGCTTGAACTTCCTGGCCGGATCGTTCTCGTCGAGCCTGGCGAGGTTGCTCGTCACGATGCCTTGCATCTTCAGGGTTTCCTGCAAGGTCGAGAACCATTGATCCTCGCCGAAGCCGGTCGCCTGGCCCTTCTTTTCCCAATTGCCGGTGGCGGTCGTGTAGTAATGGACGGTGATGCCGGCCGGATCGCCCTGGGCATGCTTGCTCAGGTGCTCGGTCCACGTCAGGTCGAAATCCTTGCCGCCGCTGGCGATCAGCTGCGGCGCCGTCGCGCCCCTGGCCTTGATGGCGGCCTGGTATTCGTTGTAGAGCTTCGTGTAGCGCGCCGGATCCATGTAGCCGCCGCAACCCCAGGCTTCGTTGCCGATGCCGAAGTAGCCGACCTTGAATGGCTTCGGGTGGCCGTTCTTCGCGCGCAGCTGCCCTGGCGCCGACTTGGCATCGGCCGTCATGTAGTCGATCCAGTCCACCACTTCCTGCGGCGAACCGGTGCGCAGGTTGCCGTTCACGTAGGCTTCGGCGCCGAGCAGTTCGACCAGGTCGAAGAATTCGTGGGTGCCGACGGCATTGCTGTCGGCGGCCCCGCCCCAGGTGGAATTGACCCGCGCCGGCCGGCCGCCGCGCGGGCCGATGCCGTCGCGCCAGTGGTATTCGTCGGCGAAGCAGCCGCCCGGCCAGCGCAGCAGCGGCACCTGCAGGTTCTTCAGCGCGCCGACCACGTCCTTGCGCCAGCCCCTGGTGTTGGGAATCGCCGACTCGGGGCCCACCCAGATGCCGCCGTAGATGCCGGCGCCGAGATGCTCGGCAAATTGCCCGTAGATGTTCTTGTTGATCACGGGACCAGGCCGGGCCGCATCGATCGTGATGGTGACTTCCGCCGCAGCAATGGCCGTGGCGGCCGCGAACATGGCGGCCGCCATGGCGGGATACTTGATGAACCTCATTTTAAAAACTCTCTTTGACGTGGCGCCGGCACGCGGCAGGCTAGGCGGACGCCAGCGCGCCGAGCACATCGTCGCGGTAGGCACACGGCGAGACGCCCAGTTCGCGCTTGAACACCAGGTGCATGTACTGGGTCGAGCCGAAGCCGCAGTCGCGCGCCACCGCGGCGATGCGTTCGCCGCTTTCGATGCTGGCCTTGGCGGCCTCGAGCTTGAAGCGCAACACGACGTCGTGCACGCTGCATCCAAGCTCTTGCCGGAAGTAGGTGTCGAGCGTGGAGCGCGAGATGCCCACGTAGTCGGCCACCTGGGTGGTCTTGATGCCCTGGCAGGCGTACTGGCGGATGAAGTAGCGGGCCTTCATGACGTGCGGATGGGTGCCTGGTATGTGCGCGCTGGAGGTGCAGGCATTGATGCCGCTCGGCGGCACCAGGATGCGGGTTTCCGCCAGGCGGTCGCCATGCAGCATCCGGTCCAGGAAGTGGGCGGCCGTGCGTCCCATCTCGTGTGCGCCCTGCATCACGGAGCTGAGCGGTATGCGCGTGAGCGCACGTACCAGCGGGTCGTTGTCGATGCCGATCAGCGCGACTTTCTCCGGCACTTCGATGCCGGCGATGATGCAGGCCTGTAGCAACTGGCGCGCGCGCGCGTCGGTGACGGCGATGATGCCGACCGGCTTGGGCAAGCTGCGCAGCCACGCGATCTGTTTCTGGACCGCCTCATCCCATGACGAAGCATCGGTTTCGCAGCCGCGGAAGATCTCGACCTCCATCCGGTCGCTCTGCATCAGGCTGTGGAAAGCGTTTTCGCGCTCCTGCGCCCAGCGGTTTTCCATGACGGCGGGAAGGCTGAACATGGCAAAGCGGCGCAGGCCGGCTTCGATCAGGTGATCGCGCGCCAGCTTGACCAGCTTGAAATTGTCGGTCGCCACATACGGGACGCCGGCCGGATAGTCGCTGTCGCGTGCATACGAACCGCCCACCGCCACCACGGGTATGGAGGTGTGGGCCAGGGCCTCGGCCACGGCCGGATCGTCGTAATCGGCGATGATGCCGTCGCCTTTCCAGTTCGCCATGCCCGGCAGGCGCAGGCGGAAGTCCTCTTCCATGAACAGATCCCAGGCTTTGCGCGTGCTTCCCAGGTAGGCGGCGATGCCGTTAATGATTTCGCGGTCGAATGTCTTGTTCGCGTTGAACAGTAGCGCGATTCGGTGTGCTTTTGTCATTTTTTATCTTACGTGAAAGCTTGTCTCGTCGTTGATCGTGGTAAGCTGCGCGCCACGATTCTGCATGGCGGACGGCCTCCCGATTGCGGTAGAATGCCCAAGTGCAAGTACACCTTGCAATGGGTTTGTGACAGTCCGGACGGCACTGTCGCAGGACGGTTGCTCACGCAATTGAGACGGGTAGCGCCCATGTTCGGGATGCGCGCCAGATCACCGGGAAAGTATCTGCAATTGAAACATTGGGGAAAACGCATCGCCCTTGCGGCCATGGCGTGGACGGTCGTCGGTGCAGTGTTTGCGCTGCCGAACATGTTGCGCGGGCACTGGTATGACACGGCCACGATGGTCAATTGGTGGTTGTGGGGACTGTTTGCGCCGCTGATCAGCATGGCCGACGACCGCTTGCAGGCCGCGTGCAAGCGTCCCTTGCCCTTGCTCGCGGCCCATGCCGGATGCGGCGTGTTGCTGACGACGCTATACGTCGGGACGGCGGCGACGCTCGAGTATGCAATCGGCCTGAACAAGTGGGCGCCATGGAGCGAACCGCAGTTCCTGTTCGACTGGTTCGTATGGGCACTCATCGTCTACTGCCTGATCCTCGGCACGCTGAAAGCCCTCAAATACTATCGCCGCCATGTCGCCGACGAGCTGCAGCTTGAACGCCTCGAGCGGCGGGTTCTTGAAACCCGCCTGAACGCGCTGCGCTTGCAGCTTGATCCGCAATTGGTGTTTGACGCGCTCAAGGGCATCTCGGCGTGCGTGGAGCAGCAGCCCAAGCTGGCGCGCAAGATGATCGAGCATCTTGGCGACCTGCTGCGTTTCTCGCTCGCGACGAGGAACCGCCAGCAAGTGACGGTGGCCGAGGAAATGTCCTTCCTCGAGAACTACTTCGCACTGCAGCGGCTGCACTTTGGAGAACGCCTCACCGTCACGCTGTCGGTCATGCCCGGCGTCGAGCAGGCGCGCATCCCGTCGCTGCTGCTGCAGCCGCTGGCGGAAAACGCCATCCGGCATGGCATCGCCGGGCGCATGGGCGGCGGCAGTGTCACCGTATCGGCGCGGCGCGCCGGCGGCAAGCTCGAGATCCGGGTCGCCGACGATGGCCCTGGCCTGGCAGCGGACTGGCAGTTGGCAAGCGCGCAGGGGCAGGGCCTGAGCGTTACGCGCGAGCGCCTGTCGGCGATGTACCCGGCCGGCGAAAGCGGCTTGGCTGTCAGGCGCCGCGCCGGCGGCGGGACCGAAGCGATCATTACATTACCATTGGCCACCGTGGAAGAGGACAGGCATGCACACGCCCTTGTATAAATCGTTAACAGCGCTGATTGTCGACGACGAGGCGCCTGCGCGGCGGCGGCTCGCCGACCTGCTGCGCACCGTGGCGAAGGGAATCGACATCATCGAGGCAGGCGATGGCAATGCGGCCGTCGACTTGATCGAGAGCCGCCGTCCGGACGTCGTGTTCCTGGATATCCAGATGCCCGGCCAGTCGGGCCTGGATGTCGTCGAGGCCGTTGGCCTCGAGCGCATGCCGGTCACGGTCTTCGTCACCGCCTACGACCAGCACGCGATCAGCGCCTTCGAGGCCAATGCGCTCGACTATCTGCTCAAGCCTTTCAGCGACGAGCGCTTCGAAGCGACCATGCTGCGGGTGGGCAAACGACTGGAGCTGCAACGCGCGGCGCCGGCGGCCGGCGCCGAATCCGAGCGATGGGACCGGCTGGTGGTGAAGTCGGGGGGCATGACCCAGTTCGTGAAGGCCGCGGACATCGACTGGATCGAGGCCGTGGGCGTCTATGTCAACCTGTACATCGGCGGCAAGGCGATCCTGTACCGTTCGCCGATCCACCTGCTGGCCGACAAGCTCGACCCCGCCCATTTTGTCCGCATCCATCGCTCGGCCATCGTCAATCTCGAGAGCATCGTGCATCTTGAGCCGATCTCGCATGGCGAGTTCGAAGTGGTGCTGAAGCACGGCGGCCGAACGAAGGTCAGCCGCACTTACCGCAGCCAGCTGGAAAAGCGCCTGGGCCAGGGTCTCTAGTGCCCCGTCCGCCTACCGGGTTTCGAGTTCGAGCACGCCCACCGACCAGGCGGGCAGCGTCAGCGTGAATTCGCGGGCAATCCCCTTGAGCGTCTGCGTTCTCGGCGCGATGCGGGTCGGTTCCTCCAGCGAGTTGCCGGCGTCCGGGTCGGGCGAACTCATCACCGTCAGCACGGCGCTGGGCGCCAGCTTGTCCACGCCGGCCAGCTTCACGCGCACCGGCTGATCGGTGGCGGCGCGGCTGGCGAACTTGATCTGGATGCGGCCCGGCTTGCCGGCCTCGTCCTTGCGGGTGACCACCCAGTGCAGGGCAGGGAAGGTCTTCCCGTCGTCGCTCTTCCACGTCGGAATATGGTGCCCGGAAGACTCGAGCACCACATCGCCCAGGTGCGTGGAAAACATCTTCTGCGTGTAGTACGACGGGGTGCCGTAGGCGCGCAGGGCGTCGTAGCCGATCAGGTTGGTCGCCCACTGCATCGACCGGTCGCGGCTGTGGCCGCTCACCTGGCTGACGTTGGCCAGCAGCGGCGCATAGGCCGCCATCAGCACCACATCGGCGTTGCGCTCGAGGCTGGCGAGATAGGCGGCATCGGCGATCGCCGCCTTCATGTTGGGCATCGGCCAGCCCGAGTGCGTGGCCCATTCGCCGACGAAGACCTTCGGATCGCTGCGCGGGCGCTTGTCGTAGTCGTGCAGGTGCTCGTACATCTGCGCCTCGCCCCAGGCATAGGTGTGCTCGTCGACGATCTCGGGGCGCTGCGACGGCGTCGCCGCCGCGCCCATCGTGGAGATCAGCTGCAGCTGCGGATACCGGGCCTTGATCGCCTGATGGAAGATCGCATAGCGTTTGTCGTAGGAGCCGGACTTGTCGAAGAAGTCCTCGTTGCCGATCTCCACGTAGCGCATGGGGAAGGGCTCCGGGTGCCCGTCCCTGGCGCGCTGGGCGCCCCACTTGGTGCCGGCGCCGCCGATGATGTACTCGATCTGGTCGAGCGCCTCCTGCACGTAGGGTGCAAGTTCTTCAGGCGTGGACAGGCGCTCGCCGTTGAGCGCATAGCCGGCGAACACATCGAGCAAGGGTTCCATGCCCAGGTCCTCGCACCACAGCAGGAACTCCATCATGCCCATGCCATCCGTGGACCAGTAGTTCCAGCTGCTGCGGTGGCCGGGGCGCTGGGCAGGATCGCCAATCGTGTTCTTCCACTGGAAGCGCTGGCCGAAGGTGTCGCCCTCGACGTAGTTCCCGCCAGGGAAGCGCAGGAACTTTGGCTTCAGCTCTTTCATCAGCGCCATCAGGTCCGGACGCAGGCCGTTGGGCCGGTTCTTGAACGTGGGTCCGAACAGCGACACCTGCTGCAGCCACAGCTTGCCCGGCCGGGTGGCGGTGAGCGTGAACACATTGTCCTTGGACGGCGCCACGCCGCTGCCGGTGCGCAGGGTGAGCTCGAACTTCTTCCAGTCCTTGCCGATGCCGTCGACCCGGCCGGCGACGACGGTGGCCCCGCCGGCCTTGGCCAGGGAGGCGAGCAAGGGCCCCACATCGCCTTCCGCCTTGGCATGGAAGGACAAGGTGTAGCTGGTGTCGGGCTTGAGGCCGATGCCCCAGTAGCCGGGATTCTCGATGCCGGCGGGCTGGGCGGGCGAGGCGTCCTTGATGGTGAGCGCCAGGCTCAGGTCGAGCGCGTCGTTGAGCTTGTGCTTCTTGTCCAGCGCGATCTCGGCCGCCCCGATGGCGCGCCAGTACACCGGCTCTTCGGCCTGGTAGGCGTAGCCGGCTTCGGCCTTGAAGCTGCGGTTGCGAATCAGTTCGCCGTACAGGCCACCTTCGTAGCCGAAGTTGATTTCCTCGGTCATCAGGCCGTACAGGTTCGGGTTGATCCGGGTCTTGATGCGGTCGGCGGCAATGTGCAGTTCCGGCGTGCTCGCCGCGCCCTGGGCAGTCACGTTCAAGGCGAGTGAGACGAGCGCGCCAGCCAGCGCGCAGCGGGATAGTAGTTTCATGTTTTGCATGGAGTAGTCAGAATTGTGGCAGGGTACGGCGCCCCTTGATCGTTGTTTGCAGGCCGACACCGGATGCGCCGCCGGCCTTGCCTGGCTGCCCGCCGCCCACCCACAGGTAGGCAGGTCCGGCTTCGACCGTGCGCTTGCCGGCCGCGTCGACCGTGCTCAAGGCCTTGGCATCGAGCGCGAATGTCACCCTGCGCGTTTCGCCGGGTTTGAGCGCGATGCGGGTAAACGCGGCCAGGGTGCTGTTCGGCGCGGCGTCGCCGGGCCGGCGCACATACACTTGCACCACTTCGTCCGCGGCGCGGCGTCCGGTGTTCTTCACGTCGACGGCGAGCTTGACGCCGCTGCCCGCGCGAACCACCCTGGGGGCGCCGGGCGCGGCCGCATACGCGAAGCGGGTGTAGCTCAGCCCATGGCCGAAGGGGTACAGCGCGTCTCCCTTGAAGTACTTGTAGGTGCGCCCCTGCATGCCGTAGTCCTTGAACGGCGGCAAGTCAGCGGCCGACTTGTAGAAGGTGACGGGCAGGCGGCCGGCGGGACTGAAGTCGCCCGCGATGAGTTCGGCAACTGCCTGTCCGCCTTCACCGCCCGGATACCAGGCTTGGATGATGGCCGGCACGTTCTTGTCGGCCCAGTTCAGGGCCATGGCGCTGCCGCTCATATTGACCAGGACCAGGGGCTTGCCAAGCGCGCCGATGCGCTGGAGCAGCGCTTCCTGCGGGGCGGGCAGGTCGATGCTGGTGCGGTCGCCGCCCGCGAAGCCGGGCGCGTGCACCGCCATTTCCTCGCCCTCGAGCTGCCAGTTCAGGCCGCTGACGAAGATCACCAGGTCGGCATCGCGGGCCGCTGCCAGCGCCGCCGTATCGTCGAAGCTGGGCTTGGTCCATTGCAGCTTTTGATCGCCGTCCCAACCGGTTTGCTGGGCTTCGACCTCGATCCGGTAGACCTGGCCGGCAACAAGGCGGATCTCGGTTTTCGAGGTGGGCCAGGCGATGTCCCACATATCGGTGACCAGCCGTCCATCGACGCGGATGCGATAGCCCTGATTGCCCTTCAGCCGAAAATTGTGCACGCCGTTCTCGCCGGCGCGCAGGTAGCCGGTCCAGCGCGCCGATGTCTTGCGGTCGTAGGCGTTGGGCCAGCCCCATTTGAGCTCGGCCCTTGCGACTTCCTCGACCGCGACCGGCTTGCCTTCAAGGCCGAGGTTATCGAAGCGTTCAAGCTGCAGGCCGGGCCGGGTGCAGGCCTGGTCAAGGCACAGGCCTGCCGCCGGCACGTCCTGCAGCGGCGGGGCGACCCAGCCCGTGCCTTCGATGTGGCTGATCTGCGCCTGTGGAAACCTGGCCCGGATGCCCTCGAGCACCGTGATGGGCCGGGACGGCGTGCCATTGTAGTTGCCGACGAGCGAATCGACGCTGTCGGCGTTCGGGCCGATCACGGCGATGCGTTCCGGCGCGCGGGCCAGGGGCAGGAGCCCGTCATTTTTCAGCAGCACCAGCGATTGGCGCGCCGTCTCCAGGTTCAGGCGCCGGTGGGCTGGCGTGTCGTAGTCCTTGGCGCCGATCTGCTTGAACGGCCGGTCCGCCGGGTGTTCAAGCAGCCCCAGCCGGATGCGCGCCTCGAACAGGCGCCGCAGGGCGCGGTCGAGGTCGGCTTCGGCCAGCAGGCCCTGCCGGACTGCGCGCACCGTGGTGGCGGGGGCCGCCGTCGGGCTGCCGCCGAATTCGCACAGCACGTCGGTTCCCGCCTTGACGGCCGCCGCCACCGCCTGCTCGGGTGTTTTGGCATAGCGGTGCGCCGACTCCGTGTGGATGTCGGCCACGGCACCGCAGTCGGAGACCACATGGCCCTGGAATTTCCACGCGCCGCGCAGGTAATCGCTGAGCAGGGCGGTGCTGGCGCAGGCGGGCACGCCGTCCACCGCATTGTAGGCGCACATCAGGGACAGGACCTTGCCTTCGGTCACGGCGGCGTGGAAGGCCGGCAGATAGGTCTCGATCAGGTCGCGCCGCGACGGGTGGACGTCTTCCCGGTGGCGGTCCGCCTCCGGACCGCTGTGCACGGCGAGATGCTTGACCGTTGCCGATACCTTGGGCGCGCCGGGAATGTCGCCTTGCAGGCCGCGTATATAGGCCACGCCGATGCGCGAGGTCAGGTGCGGGTCTTCGCCATAGGTCTCCTGGCCCCGGCCCCAGCGCGGATCGCGGAAGATGTTCACGTTCGGCGACCAGACGGTGAGGCCGCGGTAAATACCGGAGCTGCCGTCCGGACCGGCGGTTTCCAGGTACTTGGCGCGGAACTCGGTGGCAACCGTATCGGCAACGCGGGTGATGAGCGGGCTGTTCCAGGTCGCGGCCATGCCGATCGCCTGCGGGAACACGGTGGCATTGCCGGCGCGGGCGACGCCGTGCAGGCCCTCATTCCACCAGTTGTAGCCAGGGATGCCCAGCCGCGCAATGGCGGGCGAGTCATGCTGGAGCTGGCTCGCTTTTTCTTCCAGGGTCATGCGTGCCACGAGGTCCCTTGCGCGCTGAGCGGCGCCGGCCTGTGGCCGGCTATCGGATGGCGCCTGCGACGCCGCCTGGGGCGCGAGGGCAAGGAAGGACAAGGTAATGGCGGCCGCCACCGCGGCGCCGCGCCGGTGCTGATGTTTCATCGTGAAAATTTCCTGGGTGTTGAAGTCGCGCCGATGGTAGCACCGTCGATTTGCGGGGGGGTGGAATATAAATCACCAAGCCGATTAACAAAATTCCGTAACTGTCCTTTCCGCCGTTTCGAAGGCGAACTGAAGGTGCTAGCATCCCCGCCAGAATCAGGAACAACCAGGAGACTCCACAATGCATTACCGAATCAAACAGGGCGCCGCCGCATGGGCGATCGCATTCGCCGCGCTCGGTTCGCTCCATGCCGGGGCGCAAGCAGCCGCCATCCAGCCCAACTGGCCCGGCGCCGGCCAGCTGTTCGTCGGCGCCAACTACCAGCCGGTCGACCGCAACCGCGCGCAGATCGCGCAGGACATCGCGCTGATGAAGCAATCGGGCTTCAACATCGTGCGCGTGGGCGACCTGGCGTGGGACTATTTCGAGCCCTACGAGGGCAAGTTCGAGTTCAGGGAGTTCGACTGGATCATGGACCAGATGCATGCGGCCGGCATCAAGGTCGTGCTCGATATTCCGGGAACGCCGGCGCCGCTGTGGCTGCACAAGAAGTACCCCGGCGTCGACCTCGTGACGCAGAACGGCACCAGGCTCGATCCGGCCGAGCGCTACATGGACAACATCACCGACCCGGACTACCAGCGCCTCGTCAAGCGCCTGGCCGGCACGATGACGAAACGCTATGCGAAGCATCCCGCGCTGTACATGATCGGCTACAACAACGAGATCGGCAACGGCGTCATGTCCTACTCCGAGGCCGACCGCAAGCGCTTCATCGCCTGGCTGCAGAAGAAGTACGTCACCCTCGAAGCGCTGAACCTGGCCTGGGCCACGCAGCGCTGGTCGCGCAAGGTCGGCGCCTGGGACGAGGTGCGCCTGCCATACGGCGACGGCCCCGGCCCGTTCGAGCGCCTGCTCGACCTGCGCCGCTACTGGTCCGAGGTGACCGTCGACACGCTGAAGTACCTGGAAGCGATCCGACAGAAGAACACGCCGGACAAGCCGGCCATGTCCAACCTGTGGGACAGCGCCGGACGCCGCGGCTTCGATTTCCTCGGCACCCACGAGCAGTACTCGCACTATGGGGCGATGGGCTTCTACCCGGGCGATGCGGTCGGCTCGGGTTTCGAGGCGACGATGATGCGCGCCGGCAAGCAGACGCCGATCTGGTTCAATGAATTCACCGCCGGCGGCCCCGGCTACTACGGCAACAAGGGCCGTTCGCGGATGTGGGCGCACCTGGGCTTGCTGCTGGGTTCGCAGGCAGTGCTGGCCTGGACCTACAACAGCCATCTCGGCGGCGAGGAGCAGGCGCTGTTCGGCCTGATCGACCATGACGACCGGCCTTCGTGGAAGCTGGGCGAGTTCGCCACCATCGCCAGGGAATTCAAGCGGCTCGAGAAGATGGGCTTCCCGCGCATGGTCAAGCCGAAGATCGCCTTCGCCTACTCCTTCGACAACATGGTGGCGACCACCGTGGCCGGACCGTCGAACGCGAACACGGTCAAGGAGTACATCAAGACCCCGTACCTGGTGCAGGCGCACAACGCTTTCGCGCCCCTGTTCAAGGACAACATCGACACGGCCGTCATCAACATCGGCCATGAAGACCTGAGCCGCTACAGCCTGGTGATCGTGCCGGGCATGTACCTGCTCGACAAGAAGAGCACCGATGCGCTGCGCAAGTTCGTCGCCGACGGCGGCACGGCCATCATGACCGCCTGGTCGGCCAAGGTCAACGACAACAACCAGTGGCACAACACGCCGCTGCCAGGTGGACTCTCCGACGTGTTCGGCCTGCGCACCAACGAGTTCTACAACGCCGGCGCGCTGGTGACGAAGATCGGCAACGAGGAGGTCAAGGGGGCGATCGGTCATTACGAAGTGCTGGAACCGTCGACCGCGCAGACGCTGGCCCGGTTTACGAATGTCGACGGCACGCCGCCCGCGATCACCGTCAACAACTACGGCAAGGGCCGCGCGATCTACGTCGCCACGCCGGCCCAGCGCGAAATCATGGGGCCGCTGTACCGCCAGCTGTATGCGAGCCTGGGCATCGTGCCGGGACCGAAGACGCCGGACGGGGTCTACGCGCGCGAAGTCGAGGGCAGGACGCTGTACGTGAACATGAGCGGCGAAGCGAAGGACGTGGCGATCGACGGCAGCATGTCGGGCCTGTTGTCCGGCAAGCGCTGGACGGGCACGTTGCGGCTCGAAGCGCAGGGCGCCGACCTGTTGGAAAAACAATGAAAGTGAATATGAAACGAAGCAGCTTCCTGATGCCGGCGCTGGCCCTGGCGCTCGCGGCCACCGGGACCGTCGCGGCGGCCCAATCCATTCCGTATGCGACCGAGCATATCATCGCCCCCGGCGATTCCCCGGCCGTGATCGCCGAAAAGGCGGCCAAGGTGCTGCCGCGGCCCAACCAGAGCGCATGGATGCGGATGGAGCGCACCTTCTTCCTGCACTTCGGCGTGAATACCTTCAACCAGGTGGAGTGGGGCAGCGGGCGCGAGAGCCCGGCGATCTTCAATCCGCCGGCGCTGGACGCGAAGCAGTGGCTGCGTTCGGTAAAGCAGCTCGACGGCAAGATGCTGGTGCTGGTCGCCAAGCACCACGACGGCTTCTCGATGTGGCCCAGCCGCTACACCGCGCATTCGTCCGCCGCCAGTCCCTGGCGCGGCGGCAAGGGCGACCTGGTGCGCGAAGTGGCCGATGCGGCGCGCGGCGCCGGCGTCAAGCTGGGCATCTACCTGTCGCCGGCCGACCTCTACCAGCTCAAGACGAATCCGAGCAATCCGGACGGCTACTACGGCAACGGCAGTGCGAAGCTGGCATCGACGATTCCGACCGATCCCGCCAGTTTCAAGAGCGACCCGTCCAGGGGCCGCGCGCCGGCGCCCGGCTTCAAGAGCCACACCTACAAGGTCAACGACTACAACCGCTACTTCCTGAACCAGCTCTATGAACTGCTGACCGCCTACGGCCCGGTGCACGAAGTCTGGTTCGACGGCGCCAACCCGGACCCCAGCGTGCCCGAGACCTACGATTACGAAGCCTGGTATGACCTGATCCGCAAGCTGCAGCCGGATGCCGTCATCATGGGCAAGGGACCGGACGTGCGCTGGGTCGGCACCGAAAGCGGCTACGGCCGCACCACCGAGTGGAGCGTGGTGCCGCTGCCCACCGCGCCCGCCAAGTTCCAGTGGCCCGACATGCACGGCGAAATCGGCAGCCTGGCCAAGCTCACGCCGGGATCGCACCTGTGGTGGTATCCGGCCGAGACCAACGTCACCATGCTCGCCAACGGCCAGTGGTTCTGGGCCAAGGACAAGCGGCCGCGCCCAGTGACGCAGCTGGTGGATATCTTCTATTCGTCGATCGGCCGCAACGGCAACCTGATCCTCAATCTGTCGCCGGACAACCGCGGCCTGGTGCCGGATGACCAGGCCCTGGCGCTGGCCCAGATGGGCGAGATCGTCAAAGCCACCTTCGCCACCGACCTGGCGGCCGGCGCCAAAGTGGCGGCCGACCACGCCGCCCCGCGCCGCGCCGCAAGATCCGCGCTCGATGGCAAGCTCGACACCTGGTGGGAGGCGGCGCCGGGGCGCAGCGACGGCACGCTGACGCTGACCCTGCCCAAGGCGAAGCGCTTCGACGTCGTGTCGCTGCAAGAGGCGGTGGACCACCGCGGCCAGCGCATCGAATCGTTCGTGATCGAGACCTGGAACGGCGCGGCCTGGACGGCGCCCGAACACATCGCCTCCGACACCCTGACCACCGTCGGCCACCGCCGGCTGGTGCGCCTGAAGGCGCCTGCGACGACCGACCGGGTGCGGGTGCGCATCACCGGCGCGCGCCTGCAGCCGACCCTGGCCGAAGTGGGCCTGTACCTGCAGGCGGTCGACCTGTTGCCGCCGGCCATCTCCGAGCGCGACGCCGAGGGCAAGGTGCGCATCAGCCATCCGGCCGGCGGCGCCATCGCGTATACCACCGATGGCTCTGCGCCCGGCGCCGCCTCGCCGGTCTACAGCGGGCCGCTGGCGCCGGCCGCCGGTGGCGTCGTCAAGGCCGCGCGCGTGCTGGGCTCCGGCCGGCTGGGCGTCATCGAAACGCGCCACTTCGTCGGCCTGTCGCCGCTGGGCTGGAAGGTGGCGGCGGTCGACCGCGAGGAGGCCGGCACTGCCGCCGCTGCCGCCATCGACGGCGACCCGGCCACGTTCTGGAGCACCGGCTGGGGGGCGGACCAGAAACTGCCGCACGCCGTCACCATCGACATGGGCGTACAGCGCCGCATCGCGGGCCTGGGCTACCTGCCGCGCCAGGATGGCCAGCTCGGCGGCACGGTCGAGAACTACCGCTTCGAGACCAGCGTGGACGGCGTGACCTGGGTCACGGCGGTCGAGAAGGGCACCTTCTCGAACATCCGCAACAACCCCGATTGGCAGCAGGCGCGCTTTGCCCCCGTGACGGCCCGCTATTTCCGCTTCACGGCCCTCGACGAGGTCTGGCGCGGGCACCTGACCGCCGCCGCGGAACTGACCGTCATTCCCGCCATCGCCGAGTAAGCATCCGCATTCCAGAAGATATTCCTGCGGCTTCAACGAAGGCTGACCGTTGAAGCCGTGCCCCGCGGCGCGCAGCCGGGGGCGCGACAAGTCCGGCCAATCTGCATCTACAACGGAGAACAACATGAAGTTCAAGAAAAGCGTGCTGCTGACACTGGCGGCACTGGGCGCGCCCGCATGGGCGCAAACCTGCCAGCCCAGCGCGACTACCCCCTACCTCAACGTCAATGGCACCAGCTCCTGGGTGGTGCAGGGTTCGGCCTCGCTGAACGCGGACACCACCGTCGTGCTCGGGCCGCAGCCGTTCAACGGCACCTGGGCATGGAGCGGCTGCGGCACCTCGGGTTCGTCGCGCGAACAGACCATCCAGCTGACCGCCAGCTGCACCGCCACGGCCACCTTCACCAACAGCTGCGGCGCCAAGACGGTCCAGCAGCACAACTTCACCGTCTGGCCGGCGATGGCCGCCAATGCGGGCAAGTTCATCATGGTCGACCAGTTCGGCTACCTGCCTGACGCGAAGAAGGTGGCGGTACTGCGCCGGCCCAATACCGGCTACGACAGCAACCAGGGCTACTGGCCCGGCCAGCTCCAGGTGGTGAACGCGGCCACGAACGCTGTCGTGTACAGCTTCTGGCCGCGCGAATGGAAGGACTATGCCGTCGATGCTTCGTCGGGCGACCAGGCGTGGCACTTCGATTTCAGCCACATCACCACGCCGGGCACCTATGAGATCGTCGACATCGACCGCAACCAGAAATCGGCGCGTTTCGAGATCGGCGACAACGTCTACCGCAAGGTATTGGTCCAGGCCGTGCGCACCTTCTTCTACCAGCGCGCCGGCCAGGCCAAGAGCGCGTCCAACGCGGGCGTGAAATGGGCCGACGGCGCCAGCCACATGGGACCGGGGCAGGACACGCAGTCGCGCCGCTTCCTCGACCCCAACAATGCCTCCACCGCGCGCGACCTGCGCGGCGGCTGGTACGATGCCGGCGACCTGAACAAGTACACCAGCTGGACGGCCGGCTACTCGCAGGAGCTGATGGACGCCTACCGCCAGAACCCCACGGTATTCACCGACGACTTCAACATCCCCGAGTCGTACAACGGCATTCCGGACATTCTCGACGAAGCGAAGTGGGGACTCGACTGGCTCAAGCGCATGCAGAACAGCGACGGCTCGGTGCTGTCGATCCAGGGCCTGGGGGGCGCCAGCCCGCCGTCGGCCACCACCAGCCCCAGCTACTATGGCGACGTCAACACTTCGGCCACGCTGGCGACGGCCGCGGCCTTCGCCGAGGGCGCCAAGACTCTGGGCGGCCTGAACAATGCAGCGATGAACACCTATGCGGCCGACCTGCTGGTGCGCGCCAAGAACGCCTGGAACTGGGCCCAGGCCAACCCGAACGTCGTTTTCCGTAACAACGACCCGGCCAACGGAACCGCCGGCCTCGCCGTCGGCCAGCAGGAAACCGACGACGAAGGGCGTGCGTTCCTGCGCCTGTGGGCGGCCATCAAGCTGTACGCCGCCACCGGCGACGCGACCTACCGCAGCTATGTCGATGCGCACTACGCCGAAACCAAGCTCTTGAAGTACTGGGACCTGTCGGGGTTCAACGCCGGCGATGCCCGCAACCTGCTGTACTACGCCTCGCTGCCGGGCGCCACCGCCAGCGTCGCCAGCGCGATCCGCAACCAGTACCTCGACCTGTGGGGCCGCTCCGAGTACGGCGGCTGGGCCCGGGTCGACGAACAGACCGACCCCTACCGCGCTTACATCGGCACCTACACCTGGTCCAGCAACAGCGTCAAGGCCAACGCCGGCACGCTGTTCGCGGAGGAAGCCTACTATGGCATCAGCCGCCATACGTCCCAGCAGGCGAACGACGCCGCCCTCGACTACGTGCACTACCTGCACGGCGTGAACCCCCTGGGCAAGGTGTATCTGACCAATATGTACCCCTTCGGGGCCGAGAATTCGGTCAACCAGATCTGGCACAGCTGGTTCTTCGACGGCACGCCTTGGGATGACGCCAAGAACTCGCTGTACGGCCCCGCGCCAGGATTCGTGGTCGGCGGCCCGGCCGGCAACCAGTGGGACTGGGACGGCGGCTGCCCTGGCGTGTCGTCGAAATGCGGCGCCACCCGGCCGACACCGCCGTACGGCCAACCGCCGCAGAAGTCCTACCTCGACTTCAATGACGGCTGGCCGCTCAACTCGTGGTCGATCGCCGAGAACTCGAACGGCTACCAGGTCAACTACATCCGCCTGCTGTCGCGCTTCGTGAAGTAAGTTCCCCGCGGCCGGCTCTCGCGCGATCGCTCCCGATTGCGCGAGGCCCGGCCGTTCTTTCTATCATTCCCTGAAACCATGAAAAAACCTTCCCGCCGTATCCTGGCCGCCTTGTGCGCCCTTACATTGTTCAGCGCGGCCGCCGTCGCTGCCCCGCCCATCCCCCGGCTCGTGGAGCAGGACGGCCGCTACGCCCTGATGGTCGATGGCAAGCCGTTCACGATGCTCGGCGTCCAAACGCACAACTCGAGCAATTATCCGCTTGCGCTCCCGAAGGTCTGGGCGGCGGCCAGGGATGCCCACGCCAATACGGTCGAGATCCCGGTCGCATGGGAGCAGGTCGAGCCGGTCGAAGGCAAGTTCGATTTCAGCTTCGTCGACACGCTCGTGGCCCAGGCGCGCAAGAACAAGGTGCGCCTGATGCTGCTGTGGTTCGGCATGTCGAAGAACACCGGCCCCGCCTATGCGCCCGAATGGGTGAAGTTCGACAACGCGCGCTTCCCGCGCATGATCGACCAGAACGGCAACGTCACCTATTGCCTGTCGCCGCACAGCGAGAACACCCTGAAGGCCGACAAGCGGGCCTTCGTCGCGCTGATGACGCACCTGAAGAAGATCGACGAGGCGCACCGCACCGTCATCCTGGTCCAGGTCGAGAACGAAGTCGGCACCTACGGCACCGTGCGCGACTTCGCGCCGAAGGCCGAGCAGGCTTTCCGCGCGCCTGTGCCGCCAGCCGTATTGGCGCGCAAGAAGTCGCCGGTTCCCGGCGCGGCCAGCGGTTCCTGGTCCGAGGTCTACGGTCCGTATGCGCCGGAGTATTTCCATGCCTTTGCAATCGCCAGCTACATCGAGGAGCTGGCCAAGGCCGGGCGCGCGGTCTACAACCTGCCGATGTATGTGAACGCGGCCTTGCGCGAACCGCTCGAGCCGATGGCGCCGTGGAAGGGCAACTTCGCCAGCGGCGGCCCGTCCTATGACGTGATCGACATCTACAAGGCAGCCGCGCCCCATATCGATATCGCCGCCCCCGACCTCTACCAGTCCGAGTCGGGCAAGGTCAGTGCCAATCTCGGCCACTTCCAGCGCCCGGACAATGCGCTGTTCGTGCCGGAGATGGGCAACTCGGCCAACTATGCGCGCTATGTCTACCAGATCCTCGGGCGCGGCGCGATCGGCGTGGCGCCGTTCGGCGTCGACTATGCCGACTACAGCAACTATCCGCTGGGATCGAAACTGAAGGACAAGACCATGGTCGAGCCCTTCGGCAAGATCTACGCGGCGTTCCGGCCGATGGAGAACCTGTGGGCGAAGTGGGCGCTCGAAGGCCGTACCCAGGGCATCGCCGAGAGCGACGACCGCAAGCCGCAGACGATGGCGTTCAAGGACTGGAACATCACCGTTTCCTTCCGCCAGTGGCAGCTGGGCGAGCAAGCCTGGGAGTGGACCATGAAGGATATCCCGCCCGGCACCGAAATGCCTTCCGGCGGCGCCGCGGTGGCCCAGATCGGCGAGCGCGAGTTCATCATCATCGGCCACCACGCCCGTGTCAAAGTCGAGGTCGCTGGCGCCAACAAGGGCAAGCCCGCCATGTATGCGCGCGTCGAGGAAGGGTATTTCGATGCGAAGGGAAAATGGGTCATGGAACGCAACTGGAACGGCGACCAGGCCGATCATGGCCTGAACCTGACCGGCCAGCCGATCGTGCTGCGGGTCAGGATGGGCACCTACTGAAGCGTTTCAGTCCTCCAGCACCAGCGGCAGCGAAATTCTCGCTTCGGTGCCGCCGCCGGCGTGGGGCGCGACGGTAAAGTCGCTCGACCCCGCCGGGTACATGGCCAGCAAGCGTTCGCGCGTCACGCTCAGGCCAAGTCCCTGCGAGGATGCCATTTGCCAGTCCGGGGGCAGGCCGACGCCGTCGTCGATCACCCGGATGTCGACCTTGCCGCCGGCGCGCCGCGCCGACACGGCGATATTGCCGCCGCTTACGCGCCCGCCGATGCCATGGCGGATGGCGTTTTCCACCAGGGGTTGCAGCAGCAGCGACGGGATGCGCGCCTGCTCGACGTCCGGCATGACGGACACCGTGACCGACAGGCGGTCTTCAAAGCGCATCCGGTGCAGCGCAAGGTAGTGGTCGAGGAAGGCGATCTCTTCGGCCAGGGTCACTTCCTGGCGGTTCCGCGTCTCGAGCGACAAGCGCAGCAGATCGCCGAGATGCTCGATCATCTTGCGCGCACGTTTTGGGTCGTATCCGATGTAGGCGGAAATGCCGTTGAGCGAGTTAAACAGAAAGTGCGGATCAAGCTGCATGCGCAGCGCATTGAGCCGGGTTTCGACAAAACTGCGTTCGAGGCGTTCGAGTTGCAGTTCGTCGAACAGGTGGCGCCGATAGTATTTGAACGCTTTCATCGCGGCGAGGAGCATGCAGTACACGAGGCAGTCCCGCAGGATCGCATCGAACAAACGCAGGGGATTGGGCCAGGGGTTGAAAAAGATATTGACGCCCAGGTGATATTCGAGCGTCGTGCTGACGGCGGCATGCAGTGCCGCCAGCGAGAGGCCGAATGCGGCATGGGCCGCCAGCAATTGCAGAGGGCGTTTGCAGGCAGCTGCCAGGCGGTCGTCGACGCTGAACATCAGCGGCAGCAAGGCGCCCCACAAATACCATTTGATCATGATGGAATGCAGGTTGCTGAACCCGCGGCCCAGCAAAATATAGGGAAGCGAAAACGCCACGCCGATGGCTGACCACACCAGGATTGCGAGGGCGAGGCGAGTTCCCCAATGTTTCACTGACCGATCCTTCCCTGATGATCCAGCGCGTAGCGCGAAGCTGGCTTGCAGTGGGGCATTCTACCGTAATCCGCCGCATTGAAAAGCAGGAAGAGGAGCAAAGCCGGCAGCCGTGCCGGCGGCCTGCGCGAGCCTGCGCAATATTGGATACCGCACCGGCGCTTATTGACATTGCCGTGCCGTGGCATCGCTCCCAGAATACTTACACAGCAGTTTTGCACGACACGGGCAGTGGCGCCGCAGGCTGCATCCCTTCTTTGCGCCAGTGCCTGCCCAGGCATTGGCAATCTCCTCCGTCGCATACGACGGTTATGGGGCGGCTCTGGCCGCCCCATTTTTTTCGCGGCGCGGCGGGACATTTTTGTACTTCGTATTGACAGTTTTTGTGATGGCGGCGCCGGCGCGCGAGGGGCACAATCAACTCGACATTTGGTGATTATTCGATAGTTTGTTGGCTGGCGTGTCCGGCCGGTCATTCACGATTCATGCGTACTTCCGGAGACAAAAACATATGAAAAAGAATCAGATCATCGGCCTGGCCGGTGTCGTGGCAATTCTGCTGTCCGGCTGCGGCAGCGGCAGCGGCGACAGTGCCTCATCGGCGGCGGCGCCACGCCTTGCCGTCGCAAGCGATAGCGGATCTTCCGCCAGGATAGCGGCGCCAACCCGATGGGCAAGCGTCAAGTTCGGCGGCGGCGGCTATGTCCCCGGCCTGGTCTTCCATCCGACCAGCCCGGACGTCCTGTACGCGCGCACCGATATCGGCGGCGCCTACCGCTGGGACGCCGCCAATGCGGCCTGGGTGGCGATCACCGACGGCTTCGGCCCCACCGAGGGCTTCCACCACGGCACCGAGAGCATGGCGCTCGATCCGAACGACGACCAGCGCGTCTACATGAGCACCGGCATGTACGTTTCGGAAAAACCCGACGGGCGGCTGTATATCTCCGCCGACCGCGGCGACAACTGGACCTATGTCAACCTGCCGTTCTCGGTGGGCAGCAACAACCAGGGCCGCGCCGTCGGCGAACGCATGATGGTGGACCCGAATAATCCTTCGATCCTGTTCTACGGCTCGCGCACGGCAGGCCTGTGGAAGAGCGCCGACCGCGGCCAGACCTGGCAGCAGGTGGCTTCGCTGTCGACCGCCCAGATGAGCAAGGAACAGATCGACGCCGTGTTCTGGCGCGGCGTGGTCGGTGTCGAGCAGCTGATCTTCGACACCTCGACCAAGGGCGGCGGCAGCGCCACGCAGACCATCTACACGGCCGTCGCGCCGGACTACGCCGCCGTGGCGGGGCTGGCCCACAGCATGTACAAGACCACCGATGGCGGCGCGACCTGGACCGGCATCGCCACGCCGGTGACCGGCTACTACATCCCGCACATGGTGCGCGCCAAGGACGGCATGATGTACGTGGCCTTCACGCAGGGCACGGGCCCCGGCGCCAGCGGCGCGGCCAGGCTGTACAAATTCGACGGCAGCAACTGGACCCTGCTCAAGAGCTATGATCCGACCCAGTGGACCAGCTTCGGCATGGGCGGCCTGTCGGTGTCGGGCACCGGCGCCACCACCCGCATCGCGCTCGGCATCACCAATTCCTGGGGCAACTGGGAAGGCCAGCCGGTGGTACAGCTGTCCGACGACGGCGGCGCCACCTGGCGCGAGATCGCCTCGACGGCCCCGCACAGCCCATCGAATGGCGCCTTCTCGGGCTGGGTGGACGACATCGAGATCGATCCGAACAATCCGGAGCGCGTGCTGCACGTGCATGGCGGCGGGGTATGGGAAACCAGGAACGCGTCGGCGGCCAAGCCGACCTGGAACGACGCCTCCGGGGGCATCGAGGAAGTCGCCACCAAAGCCCTGATGACGCCGCCTCCGGGCGCCAGCTACACCTTGCTGCGCAGCGCGCTCGACGTCGGCACCTCGGTCCAGACGGAGCTGTTGAAGTCGCCGACCCGTGGCCCGTCGGGCTGGTTCGGAAGCTCCTACAGCGCCGACATGGCATGGTCCAATCCGGCCTATATCGCAACGACCGGCTCGCCGATCTGGGAAACGCCGAACCGGCTCGGCGCCTACTCGACCGATTCCGGCCTGACTTGGACGGCATTCCCGAGCAACCATCCAGACGCGCCGGGCAATATCAGCGATGCAGCGAACCTGGCGGTCACCAAGCCTGGCCACATCGTGTGGGCGCCGTCCCATGCGGCGCCGGCCTACACGACCGACAGTGGCGCCAGCTGGACCTACACCAACCTGCCGGCCCTGAACCGGATGGGCATCGACCGCGCCTACCACATCGTGGCCGACCGCAAGAACCCGAACAAGGTGTATGCCTATAACTCGGGCGGCGCATGGTGGACGCAATGGTCGGAAACGGCGCACTTCTACACCTCGACCGATGGCGGCAAGACCTTCACCGAGAGCGGCGCCTTCCCGGCCCTGTCGTGGACGTCGGACTACTTCGCCTCGTCAGTCGCGGTCAATCCGAACGCGGAAGGGGATATCTGGGTGGTTGACGGAAAGAGCATCCTGCATTCGCTCGATGCCGGCGTCACCTGGACCAAGCTGGGCGCTGCTGCGCCGATCTGGGGCAGCGACAGCTTCGTTCCCACCGTGTACGGCGCCACTTCCATCGCCCTGGGCAAGGCGCCGGCCGGCGCGAAGTATTCGGCCTCGGTGTATGTGCTCGGCGTGGTCCAAGGCGTATGGGGCGTGCACCGCTCCGACGACGGCGGCGCGACCTGGCGCCGCTTCAACGATGACAAGCACCAGTTCGGCGGCATCGGCACGCTGGCGGCCGACCATACGGTGCCGGGACGCCTGTACCTCAGCGGCGGCGGGCGCGGGGTCTTCTTCAGCTACTAATCGGCCGGGCGCCCAGGCGGGCGCCCGGTTTTTCGCAATGTGTATCTATTACAGCAAATCCGGAGACAAAAATGATGTCAGTGAAGTTCAAGAAAATCCTCGCCGCCCTGTTCCTGGGGGCGGCCGCCAGTAGCGCAAGCGCCACCGTCCTGACCTTCGACGGCCTGACCGCGATGGTCTATGGCGACGGCGCGCCGCTGCTCGCCAACATGAGCTACGACGGCCAGAACCTGGTTTATGTGGAGTCGGGTTTTCAGTTGACTTTGCATGCGCCCAACGCGGCCGCCGGCGCGGCCCATATCAGCGACGGCACGTATTGGGAACAAACCTACAACTGGCACGACGGCCTGGAAAATGGCCTGGACACCTTCGTGACCTTGAGCCGGGTCGGCGGCGGCCTGTTCAATCTGCTCGGCTTCGATTACTACACGGACCTGAGCGGCGTGTCGGCGGACGGCAGCCTGGTCGGCTCGATCCAGGACGAGGGCAGTTGGAATACGGCCTTGAACGGCATCGGCGAGCTGCGCCTGAGCTCGGGCGCCTTCAACGAGATCGACAATGTCAGCGTGGAAAACGCGGACGCGGCCGTGCCGCTGCCCGGTACCGTGCCACTGCTGCTGGCCGGCTTGGCCGTCTGTGCCCTGGCGCGTCGCCGCCGGCAATAATCGATTCATCATTGCTCCCAAGGTTCAAATGAATATGAAGAACAAGCGAATCATCGGCCTGGCAAGTCTCCTGGCAATCTTGCTGACAGGTTGCGGCGGCAATGGTGGCAGCGCGGCGCAGGACCCCGGCCCAGCTGTTACCAACGCCAGCGCCGTCGCCGCCAGGGCGACGGCGCCTGCCAGATGGGCGAGCCTGAAGTTCGGCGGCGGCGGCTATGTCCCCGGCCTGGTCTTCCATCCGACCAGCCCGGACGTGCTGTACGCGCGCACCGACATCGGCGGCGCCTACCGCTGGGACGCGGCCAACGCGGCCTGGGTGGCGATCACCGACGGCTTCGGCGTCACCGAGGGATTCCACCACGGCAGCGAGAGCATGGCGCTCGATCCGAACGACGACCAGCGCGTCTACATGAGCACCGGCATGTACATTTCGGACAAGCCCGACGGGCGGCTGTACATCTCCACCGACCGCGGCGACAACTGGACCTATGTCAACCTGCCGTTCACGGTGGGCAGCAACGTGCAGGGCCGCGCCGTCGGCGAGCGCATGATGGTCGACCCCAACAACCCCGCGATCCTGTTCTACGGCTCGCGCACCGCCGGCCTGTGGAAGAGCGCCGACCGCGGCCAGACCTGGCAGCAGGTGGCTTCGCTGTCGACCGCCCAGATGAGCAAGGAACAGATCGAAGCCGTGTTCTGGAGCGGCGTGGTCGGAGTCGAGCAGGTGATCTTCGACACATCGACCAAGGGCGGCGGCAACGCCACGCAGACCATCTACACGGCCGTCGCGCCCGACTACGCCGCCGTGGCGGGGCTGGCCCACAGCATGTACAAGACCACCGACGGCGGCGCGACCTGGACCGGCATCGCCACGCCGGTGACCGGCTACTACGTCCCGCACATGGTGCGCGCCAGGGATGGCATGATGTACGTGGCCTTCACGCAGGGCACCGGCCCCGGCGCCAGCGGTTCGGCACGGCTGTACAAATTCGACGGCAGCAACTGGACCCTGCTCAAGAGCTACGAGAAGACCGAATGGACCAGCTTCGGCATGGGCGGCCTGTCGGTGTCGGGCACCGGCGCGGCCACCCGCATCGCGCTCGGCGTCACCAATTCCTGGGGCAACTGGGAAGGCCAGCCGGTGGTGCAGCTGTCCGACGACGGCGGCGCCACCTGGCGCGAGATTGCCTCGACGGCCCCGCACACCCCGTCCACCGTCGATTTTTCCGGCTGGGTGGATGACATCGAAATCGACCCGAACAATCCGGAACGCATCCTGCATGTGTTTGGCGGGGGCGTGTGGGAGACCAGGAATGCGTCGGCGGCCAAGCCCAGCTGGGTCAACGCCGTGGACGGCATCGAGGAAACGGCGACACTGGCCCTGATGGCGCCACCGCCGGGCGCTTCCTACCGATTGCTCAACAGTTCGGGCGACATCGGCGTGCACGTCCATACGGAACTCTACAAGGCCCCGACGCGAGGCCCGAAAGGCTTCTTCGGCAATGGTGTCAGCGCCGACATGGCCTGGGCCAATCCTGCCTATATCGCGGCGATCGGCACCAGCACCTGGGACCATGCCACCATTGGCGGCGCGTATTCCACCGATTCTGGCCTGACCTGGACTGGCTTCGCAGGCAACCATCCGGACGGGCTGGCCAACCAGGGCAATGAATCGAACATCGCCGTCACCAAGCCGGGCCACATCGTCTGGGCGCCTGCCAATTCGGTGCCGGCCTACACGACCAACAACGGGGCGACCTGGACTTACACCAACCTGCCGGCACTCAACCCGGTGTTCGCGCGCAGCTACCGTGTCGTGGCCGACCGCAAGAACCCGAACAAGGTGTATGCCTACAACTCGGGCGGCGCATGGTGGGCCCAATGGTCGGAGACGCCGCGCTTCTTCACCTCCATCGATGGCGGCCACACCTTCACCGAGAGCGCCGCTTTCCCGGCCAGCGGTACCGTCGTTGCCGCCTTCGGCAGCTCGTCGATCGCGGTCAATCCGAACGCGGAGGGCGACATCTGGCTGGTTGACGGGCAGAGCATCCTGCACTCGCTCGATTCGGGCGCGACCTGGAGCAGGCTGAACGTGACCGCGCCGATCTGGGGCGCCAATCCGACCTGGCAGTACCCCGAAGTGTACGGCGCCACGTCGATCGCGCTGGGCAAGGCGCCCGCCGGCGCGGCGTACTCGGCCTCCGTGTATGTGGTCGGCGTGATCAACGGCGTGTGGGGCGTGTACCGCTCCGACGATGGCGGCGGCAACTGGCGCCGCTTCAACGACGACAAGCACCAGTTTGGCGGCATCGGCACCCTGGCGGCCGATCATGCCGTGCCCGGGCGCTTGTACCTCAGCGGCGGCGGCCGCGGCATCCTGTTCAGCTACTAAAGCGAAGGGCGCCGGGAGGCGCCAGGAATTTCGATGTTCAAATAATGGAGAAATGAATGGGTAGCAAAGAAATCGCAGCGCTTCTGCTGGGAGGCTTGCTGTCCTGCGCGCCACACGGCTGGGCGCAGGACCGCGTCATCGACGTCGATGTCAAGGCCGTCAAGGGCAAGCTGAATCAGACCTTCAAGCTGTCGATCAGCGCCGGCCGCGCGAACGAAGGCTTGCGCGCCGACTGGCAGCAGCAGCTGGCCGAGATCAAGCGCGATGCCGGCTTCAAGTACATCCGCATGCACGGGCTGCTCACAGACGATATGGCCGTGTACGGCGGTACGGATGCGCAAGGGAACGAACGGTACAATTTCCAGTACATCGACTCCCTGTTCGACTATTTGCTCAGCATCGGCGTCAAGCCCTTCGTCGAATTCGGCTTCATGCCGCAGGCGATGGCCAGCGGCAGCAAGACCATCTTCTGGTGGCGCGGCAATGTGACTCCGCCGCGCAGCTACGAGAAATGGGAAAAGCTGATCAAAGCGCTGACCCAGCACTGGACCGATCGCTATGGCAGCACTGAAGTGGCGAGCTGGTACTTCGAGGTGTGGAACGAGCCGAACCTGGACGGCTTCTGGGCCGGAACGCAGGACGAGTACTTCAAGCTGTACGCCCACGCCGCGCGCGGGGTCAAGGCCGTCAATCCGAAGTACAAGGTGGGCGGCCCCGCCACCGCCGGTGCCGCATGGATTCCGGAGATGATCGCCTATTGCGTGAAGAACAATGTGCCGCTCGACTTCGTCAGCACCCATTCCTACGGCGTGGGCGAGGGCTTCCTCGACGAATTCGGATCGAAAGGCACGGCGCTCATCGCGGACGATACAGCGGTCGTCAGCGACGTGCTCAAGAACCGCAAGGAGATCGAGGCCTCGGCCATGCCGGGCCTGGAACTGCACTATACGGAATGGAGCTCGTCATACACGCCGGCCGATCCGACGCACGACAGCTACCACCAGGCGGCGTATATCCTCGACAAGCTCAAGCAGGTGGGGAACGCGGCGCAATCGATGTCGTATTGGGTATTTACCGACATCTTCGAAGAGCCAGGCCCGCGCTTTGAAGCCTTCCATGGCGGTTTTGGCCTGATGAACACGCAGGGAATCAAGAAGCCGGCCTACTTCGCCTACCAGTTCCTGAACCAGCTGGGACAGAACGAACTGGCCAACGCCGACAAGCGATCGATGGCGACCACCGATGCGAAGGGCAATGTCCAGGTGCTGCTGTGGGATTACACGCACACGCTGCCGGACAAGGTCAACAACCAGCAGTTCTTCATCAAGGATTTGCCGCCCAAGGACAAGGGCGAGGTGCGGATCAGCCTGCAGGGCCTGAAGAAGGGCGCGTATACGATGGAGATTTCGCAGGTGGGCTACAAGCGCAACGACGCCTATACCGCCTTCATCGGCATGGGCTCGCCGAAGCAGCTGACCAGGCCGCAGGTGAGCACGCTGAAATCGATTGCCAACGGCAAAGCGACGGAGCAGAAAAAGCTAACAGTCGGCGCCGATGGCAAGCTCAGCATGAAATTGCCTTTGCGCGAGAACGACGTTTACCTGCTGAACCTGCGGGCAGCGAAATAAGGGGCCGCGCTGAGGGGAGGCCAGACTATCGGTCCCCTTGGCGATGCCCGGTATCCTCAGTGGCCAGCGGGATCGGTCAGCGGCGCCGACAACTCGAGTCGGCCTCTTCCTTCATTGCGCCGGCGCGGGTCTGCGTCGGCCCTCTCCAAACATCTTCCATGGCCGGGTGTCGTAGATCGCTTCGCCACCGTGGTTTGGATCCCTGCCGAGGGCCGCCTTGGCGCAGGGATGACGTTGGAGAGGAAAGTGAAGTTCGAGCTTCGTGAATTCTGCCTGGCAATCCCACACTTAACGGTGACATCGCCTAAAACAATCCCGCGTCGAAAGATTCTGACTGTCAAGGGAGGCTCCAGTCGATCGAGTCGACGTAGATCGTGCCTGTCCAGGCAGCACCGGTCGCAATCTTCAAACCAAGCCGCTTCAAGGGCGTGGTGGCGCCCGGCGGCACTTTGATGGTGAGCGTATTCCACGTGTCGGGCGCCAGACTTCCGTACGAGCTGGCACTCCAGGCCCAGTTGTAGTCCTGAAGGTAGGGCTCGATCGTCGTGACCTGGCTGCCGGCCGGAACCCAGACGCGGAAGGTCACCGTTGCGCCGGCGGGCACGACCACATCGCTCAGGTCCAGCGAGGAGGTCCCGGCGGACGCGCCTTTGAAGCTCACCGCCAGCGACTGTTTGCCCGCAAAGTGCTGTGCGCCTGACGTGGCGATCCCGGCGATTTGGGCGCCGCTCGCCGACCAGCGCTGGGTATCGGTCTCAAAGTGGAATTTGGTCGGGTCCGGATTGACGCCGGCTGTTTTCGCATGCGCCTCGGTCGAAAACCCGGACGCCCCGGCGCTGTTCACGGCGACTACCTGGTAATAGTAGGTGGTGCCCTCATTGAGGCCGGTATCGGTGTAGCTCGTGCCGCTGATGCCGGTGACGGACGGCGTGGCGGGCTTGCCCCCGGATTGCGCCGAACGGTAGAGCCGGTAGCTGGTGGCGCCGGCGACCGCTTTCCAGGACAAGGATACCTGGCCCGCGCCGGGTGCCGCGACAAGGCCGGTCACCGCGAACGGGGCGCCGTTCGGCGGCGGTGGCGCTACGCCGCCGGTCAGGACGGTGACCACTTCCGGGTTCGTGACTGCGCCGGTGTCGTAGTTGAACGGGCTGTCGGGCGTGCTCCAGTAAAACGGACTAAGGCCGTGGGCATGGGCGGAATCGACCAGATACTTGTTCCAGTAGAGCGTGGAAGCCGTGTTATACGTCTTTTCAACGCCCGTCAGGCCCGGCGTCCCGGCAGCCTGGAACTCGCCCACCAGCACGGGGACGCCCTTGTCGACAAATTGTTCCTTCAACTGCTGGAAGCCCGCATCGATGTCGCCTTCTTCGCCAAAACTGGCGTTGCGGGCCGGATTGCCAGGATAGTGGTAAGCCGGCCCCCAGAAATAGATCGCCTTGCCCCACGATTGATCGTCGTGGATGATCGTGAACAGGGACGGTGTGTAGTTGTGGAATTCGACCATCAGGCGGCCCGGGGTCGGGTCGGATGGCAGGGTGGTGAACCACGACGTATCCCCGCCACCCTGCAGCACCAGCCAGCGCTTGCCGTTGTTGCCGCCGGCCGCGCGCACCGTGTTGACGAAGGTCTGGTAGTAGGCCATCAGCGTTTTCATCTGGGTGGGACTCTTCACGTCCGGCTCGTTCGCGGCGGCAAACAGCAGGCGCTTGTCATAGGCCGCGAACTCGGTCGCGATCTGGGTCCAGTAGTTGCGTACCTTCGCATCGACGGCGGGATCGACGCTATCGCCGATGTGGCTGTCGAACCAGCCGCCATCCCAGTGAATGTTGATGACCACATGCATTCCCGCAGCGATGCTCCAATCCACCGCCTGCCTGACCTTGGCCATGTACGAGGCATTGATTTTATGGGTGACCGGATCGGAATTGAATTCCCAGGCGCAGGGGATGCGGATCGCGTTGAACCCGGCCTTGGCGGCGGAGGTGAACACCGCCTGGGCGGGAGACGGATAGCCCCAGGTCGACTCGAAGGTATTTCCCAGGTTGAAGCCGTAGGTTGGAACCGGCAGCGGCGTGTCGCTGTTGACTGGCGCTACGGCGGCCAGCACAGCGATTGAGCTGCTGTGCAGCGTCTTGCCACCTGCCTGGTCCTTGACCGTGATGGACTTCGCGCCGGCTGTGCCACCGGGCATGCATTGGAAGCGGGCCTCGCTGGTGGTAGCTGAGATCATGCTCATGCTGGCACAGTCAGTTATGTCCAGTGCCAGGGTGGCGGGCAAGTTGCTGCCGGTGACCTGGAAATAGGCTTGCTGATTCATGCGTGGCGTGGCCGAAGCAGTGAAATTCGCATCGGTCGAATTGACGCCGCTGACGCTGGGTGAAATCGATGGGCTTGTTGGGCCCGACCCCGCAGCTGAACCAGAACCCGAACCACCACCACCACCGCCGCAAGCTGTCAGCGAAACGGCAGCGAATACGGCAAGCAAAATCATATTTCTATTCATCAGAATTGTCCCGAGAAAACCCGTCCTTCAGGGCGTGGAGTGAAAGGGACCGACTGCAAGGCAGTCGGCAGTATTTGCTTAGCGTTGGAACCAGCTTCGGCATGTGCTGTCGAACTAATATGAATCTGGTGTTCCGCTATCGTGTCAAATCGCTCAACGGACTGCTGAACAGGCAAGCCCGCACAGTGAACTTTGTCTGGAATTACTGTAACGACCGCCAGAAAGACGCCCTCAGTTTCAACCGCGCCTGGCTCAGCGGCTTTGATCTGGTCAAGCTGTGCGCTGGATCGAGCAAGGAACTCCAGCTGTATTCCGACACGGTCAACGATGTATGCCAGCAGTACGCCAAGTCGCGCTCCCAGCTCAAACGCCCTTACCTGCGCTATCGAGGCATCAAGTCGACTGAATGGATTCCCCTGAAGGGGCGCCCGCTCAAGCGCGAGGGCGATGCATTTCGATTTAGGAGCAGGAATCCCATTCCTTCAGGGAGGGGAGGACGTCAAAATCGCAGCGCTGCGCTCCGGAAAAATCTATCGGAAAATCACCAACTGATGGGGCAATTGTGCCGCGCGAATGTGGGCACGGCTACGATAAAAAGCGCCAAGGCGACGTGTAAAAATGTCCGGCCGCGCTAAAGAAGAGTAGGGCGCAGCCTTGCTATTTCAGCACGCCCATGCCGGTGGCGGCCCACCACATGCCGCCCAGCAGGTGCGCCAGATATTGCGGATCCCTGTACATCTCGCCGTTATGACCGAGCGTGGTCACAAACACCCGGCCTTGCCCATGATGCCGATACCATGCCACCGGGTGGTCCTTGCCCATCCCTTTGGCGACCTGGCCGGGCCAGATCCTGGTGGGGTCGTAGGTGCTCTCGTCGACATTGAGCACCGGGTGGATCTTGACGTTGAATGGATTGGTGAAGACATACCACTCATCGCTCCAGAGCCAGCGCTCCGGCAGGCCAAAGGTAGCGGGGAAGTTCCTGTCGACGATGGTGATGACGCCGCTTTGCACCATCGGATGGTTGGTGAAGGAACGCCCCACCAGTTTTTCGTACCATGGCCATACCTTGGGCTGGGCGATCAAGGCGCGGTGCACCACCACGGCATTGCCGCCGGATTGCATGTAGGCCTCGAACTTGGCGCGTTGCGCCGCATCGATATCCTCGATCGCGGTATTCATGATGACGACCGCCGCGTACTGCTTCAGATCGCCCTCCAGCTCCTGCGGCTTGTTGGTCCATTTGAACTCGAAGGAGTGCAGCTTGGCCAGCCGTTCGAGGCTGTCGCGCGCGATAGGGATGTACTCGTAGTGATATTTGTTCGGGATTGCCAGCACCAGCACCTTGAACTGACTGTCGGCATGGCAGGCGGGCGCCAGCAGCAGGCAGGCGATCAACATCAACATCACTTTTTTCATCCCGCAGGTCCTTTTCGAGAAATTCACGGCTCAATCATACAGTCGAAGCGCTTACAATTTCAGGATGCAGAAACGGTTGACAACCGACCGGTCGGTCGATATGCTGAAGTGGCAACCACATCTTGACGAGGACAGCATGCAAGACCAAGCAACAAGCGGTACCAGCAGCGGGCGTGGCTATATCCTGTTCCTGCTGTTCCTGGTATCGGTACTGAGCTATGTCGACCGCACCATCCTCTCGATCCTGCAGGTGCCGATCAAGCGCGATCTCGGCTTGTCCGATGCCCAGCTGGGGGCGCTGACCGGGCTGTCGTTCGCCTTGTTCTATGCGACGCTGGCGGTGCCGATCGCGCGCCTGGCCGACCGCACCGTGCGCACGCGCCTGGTGGCCGGGTCGCTGGCCGTCTGGAGCGGCATGACCTCGCTCACCGCGCTGGCGACCAACTTCTCCGGGCTGGTGTTCTTTCGTATCGGCGTGGCGGTGGGGGAGGCCGGCAGCATCCCGGCTACCCATTCGATCCTGGCCGACCTGTATCCGCCCAATGCGCGCGCCACTGCGCTGGCTTACTGGGGCCTGTCGCTGCCGGTGGGGCTGATGCTGGGTTTCTCGACTGCGGGTGCGCTGGAACAGGCTGTCGGCTGGCGCGCCACCTTCGTGATCGTCGGCCTGGCCGGCCTGGTGCTGGCGCCGATCGTCTGGCTGACCATGCGCGAACCGGTGCGTGGCCGCTTCGACCCGGCGCCAGTGTCCGGTGATGCCATCCCGACGACGATGCAGGCCTTCAAATTCCTGTGGCGCCTGCGCGCCTTCCGCTACCTGACCGCCGGCGGGGCGATGCATGCCTTCGCCTGGTATTCGATCAATGCCTGGAGTGCGCCCTTCTATGTGCGGGTGCACGGCATGTCGCTGGGCGAAGTGTCGTTGTACCTTGCCTTGTTCAATGGCGTGGGCAGTGCGCTCGGGATGTACCTGGGCGGGCGCCTGTCCGACCATTTCGGCCAGCGCGACCCGCGCAACCGGCTGCGCGTGGTGTCGGTGGCCCTGCTGGTCATGGTGCCGGCCGCGCTGGCGCAGTTCCTGGTGGCGTCGACCCAGCTGTCGCTGGTGATGGCGGCCGTCGCGCTGACCATGATGCTGGTGTACTACGGGCCGCTGATCGCCGTCATGCAGTCGCTGGTGCCGGCCAATATGCGCGCGTTCGCGTCGGCGGTGCTGATGCTGGTGCTGAACCTGTTTGCACTGGGATTGGGTCCCTTGGTGACCGGTATGATCAGCGACCTGCTGGTCAGCCGGTTTGGCATGCTGAACGATTCGCTGCGCTACGCGATGAGTTTTGCCGCATTGTTTTCGCTGATTGCCGCCGCACTGCTGTGGCGTGCGTCGGGATTCTTGTCGCAGGATATGGCGGCTGGAAATGGGGGGCGCGAATCTGGCGCGGGGGCCGTAGCCGCTGCTCGTTGAGAGCGGGGCAGGCGCTGCGCCATCTGGAGATTCTACAACTCTAACCAGGCTAACCAAGGTCGTCCCTACCCTGGGGACGATGTTGGGCTGTCACCTCAAGCGCCAACGGGTGAGTCTCGCGCCGCACGCTGGCGAAGCAGCCATTGCATAAACTGGGACGTCGATCCCGCTGCGGCGCAGTCGTGCCGCTCGCCAATACGCAAGCCAATCCCCCTCCGACCGCTGGCCACGCCGCATCCAGACGCGCTTTTTTGCCGAAAATACCGGTCCTGTGACCGTTTCCGATGGTCTACATAGCCGGCATGCGCGCGGCCGGGTCAGCGTGCGCAATCGGGTCAACTAATTGTAGTTCGACTAAACACCCTCGAAATAAATGGCGCTGATTGCGTTGCTGCCTAGCCCTGTGCGCAGTCGCGACGCAGCAATGGCGCGCCGGACCGCGTTCATGGCAATTGCCTGAGGCCTGTAGTTTTATGAAAAAAAGTGGTTGTACTTTTTTTCAGGAGACGCTAATATCCATTCGTCTACCGACCGTTCGGTCGGGAAACGGGATAATGCGAGCACGACTTGCAGCCGACCGTCGCAGTGCCGCGCCCGGCACTTGAACCCTCCACGGTAGTGGAACCAGTTGCACCCGCAAGCAAAACAACGAAGTTACTAATTTGAACTAGGGGATGACACCATGTTGGACCAATTGACCTTGAAGAAAACTGCAATAGCCTCGGCCGTTGCTACCATGCTGGCGATGCACGGCGGCGTCGCGCTGGCGCAGACTGCCGCGGCCGGTGATGATGGCAAGATCCAGGAAGTGATCGTGACGGCGCAGCGTATTGCGCAACCCGCATCGAAGACGCCGCTGGCGCTGAGCGTGGTGTCGGGCGACGACTTGAAGCAAGCTGGCGCGGTCAACGCGTCCACCTTGACCGAACTGGTGCCGAACGTCCAGGTCGCCAACGTCGGCGGTGCGACGACGATCAGTATCCGAGGCGTTTCCAGCAACGACAACACGGAAAAAGGCGATCCGTCGGCCTCGTTCAATATCGACGGCGTTAACCTCGGCCGTCCACAGTCGGCCGGCGTCGCCTTTTACGACCTCGAGCGCGTCGAAGTGCTGCGGGGCCCGCAGGGCACCCTGTATGGCCGCAACGCGACTGCCGGCGCGATCAACCTGATCACCAACAAGCCGGTAGACAAGTTCGAAAGCAGCGCCGCCATCGAAGTGGGGAATTACCACAGCACCAAGTTCGACGGCATGGTCAACGTCAACGTCAACCGCCTCCTGTCGGCGCGCGCCGCCGTTTCGACCAGCAAGCGCGATGGCTACTTGCGCAATACGCGCGGCTTCACGAAGAACAACGACGACGACGATTCGAAGTCCGCGCGCTTGCACGCCTTGTTCAAGTTTACCCCGGACATGACGTTGCTGCTCAGCGCCGACGTCAGCACGCTCAAGGGCGCCGGTCCGGGCCTCGTGCCCTATAACACCTTCGTGACGCAGAGCGGCGAGGCGCAGCGCACCACTTCGTTGAGCGTACCAGGTTCGGTCGATAATCGTTCGCATGGCTTTAGCGGCGAGTTCAAGGCCACTACCGGCATCGGCGAAATCACCTACCAGGTGGCGCGCCGCGTTTTCGATCGCGATGAACTCACCGCGTATGGCTTGACCAAGCCCAACCAGGCCGACGCGGATTTCCACACGGTGGCCAGCTATGGCCAAACCTCGCACGAGCTGCGCCTGGCTTCGACGTTTGGTCCGGTCAGGACGATCGCCGGTTTGTACTGGTTCAAGGAACAGTCGTTCATCGACGCGCGCCTGGGCAATTACCCGGGCCTGGGCGTGCTGCAATTTATCCAGGGCCCCACCATCTCACAGTCGGAAGCTGTGTTCGGCGAGGCGACCTACAGCGTCACGCCGGCGCTGAACCTGATCGCCGGCATTCGCCGCACCTTCGACGACAAGTCGCGCATCGGCCGCACGCTGATCGGCAACCCGGTCTTCTCTACCAGCGTCAACGACGCTGCGGTCAGCTACGCCGAGACCACCGGCAAGATCGGCGCGGCCTACCAGCTCGACAAGCGCACCATGCTTTACGGCACGCTTTCGACCGGCTACAAGGCTGGCGGTTTCAATGACGGCAACCGGGCCACCAATAACTTCCTTATCTACAATCCCGAGAAGCTGACTGCCGCCGAAGTTGGCATCAAGGGGCGTTTCCTTGATGGCCGCCTGCAAGTGAATGCCAACGTATTTGCCTATGACTACAAGGATCTGCAACTGACCGGGACCTTCTTCCACCCGGTCACACGCGCCTCCGCCAGCCAGACGCTGAACGCGGCCAAGGCAGCGGTCAAGGGCGTCGAACTGGACGGCAAGTTCGCGGTCAGCAGCGCTGGCAAAATCAATTTCTCCGCCACTTACCTGGATGCCCATTTCGCCGATTACAAGCCAAGACCGACCATCGACTGGTCCGGCACCAGCCTGGAAAAGTCGCCCAGGACCTCGATTGGCCTGGGGTATTCGCATACCTTCGGCATGGAGAGCGGCGCGTCCCTGATGGTCTACGCCGGCACCCGGTATACCGGCTCGTATCTCATCAATGACTATAACAACTTCATCCACGTCACCCAGGGCGGCTTCCACAAGAGCGACATCAACCTGAATTACTCGCCGGCGAACCTCAAGTGGAGCTTGCAGGGGTATGTTCGTAATATCGAGGACGAGACCGTCATGGTCGGATATCTCCCCTTGAATCCCGTGCGTGGCCCGGCGCTGGTTACCCTGGCGCCGCCGCGCACCGTGGGCGTGCGCCTGATCGCTTACTTCTAAATGGTATCGACGGCGCTGCGGCGCCGTCGCCCCGCCCATCCGACAGGAATGACATGCATTCGAAACACGCAACAATACCGTCCGCCTTTGCCGCCCTGGCGCTGGCCATTCTGCTGTCCGGCGCCGCCGCCGCCGCCGATGGCGTGCGTCCGTGGATGAACACGGCACTGACGGCCGACGTCCGCGCCCAATTGCTGGAACAGGCGCTCACGCCGGACGAAAGGCTGTCCCTGGTGCACAGCCAGATGGCGCTGGAATTCGGCGAATTCCACCGTCCGGCCGGCGCCATCGGTTCGGCCGGATACGTGCCCGGCGTGGCGCGCCTGGGCATTCCAGCACTTAACCAGAGCGACGCCAGCCTGGGCGTGACCAATCCGCTTGGCGTGCGTCCCGGCGATACGGCGACCGCGCTGCCTTCGGGCCTGGCGCTGGCGGCCACCTGGAACGTGCAACTGGCGCGCGACTCGGGCGCGGCAATTGGCAAGGAAGCGCATGCGAAAGGCTTTAACGTGCTGCTGGCAGGCGGCGCCAATCTGACGCGCGACCCGCGCGGCGGACGCAATTTCGAGTACCTGGGCGAGGACCCATGGCTGGCCGGCGTGATGGCGGGCGAATCGATCGCTGGCATCCAGAGCGCCAAGGTCGTGTCAACCATCAAGCACTTCGCGCTGAACCCCTACGAAACCAGCCGCAGCCACCACAGCGGCAATATCGACATGGCGGCGCTGCGGGAGAGCGACCTGCTGGCTTTCGAACTAGGCATTGAACGAGGCCAGCCCGGCGCCGTGATGTGCGCCTACAACAAGGTGAACGGCGTGTACGCCTGCGAGAACGAGGCCTTGCTGGGCGGCGTCCTGAAGGGCGATTGGGGCTACAAGGGCTGGGTCATGTCAGACTGGGGCGCGGTCCACTCGACGGTGGCCGCCGCCAGGGTGCTCGATCATGAATCCGGCGAACAGCTCGACAAGCAAGTGTTTTTCGGGGAGCCGCTCAAGCAGGCGGTCGCAGCCGGTACCGTCCCGCGGCAGCGCGTCAGTGACATGGTGCGGCGCATCCTGCGCTCGATGTTCGCGGTCGGCGTGTTCGAGCACCCGCCAGTGGCGGCAAAAATCGATTTCGACGCGCACGCCAGGCTGTCGCGCCAGGTCGCGGCCGAGGGCATTGTCCTGCTGCGCAACGAGCGCGCCACCTTGCCGCTCTCGCCTGCGCTCAGGCGCATCGCCGTCATTGGCGGCAATGCCAGCCTGGGCGTGCTGTCCGGCGGCGGCTCGTCGCAAGTGACGCCGACCGGCAAAGCGCCGCTGGTGCTGCAATTGGGCGGTAACGGGCCCAAGGATGCATTCTTCCGCCGCGCCACGTATTTCGCGTCGGCGCCGCTGGACGCCATTCGTGCGCGCGCGCCAAAGGCCGAGGTGATCTTCGACGATGGCCGCTATCCTGCCGCCGCTGCCGAACTGGCGCGCAGTGCCGACGTGGCCATCGTGTTTGGTGTCCAGTGGAACGGCGAAGCCGAAGACCTGCCTGACCTGAGCCTGCCGCAAGGCCAGGATGCGCTGATCGCTGCCGTGGCCGCTGCCAACGCGCGCACCGTGGTCGTGCTGGAGACGGGCGGGCCGGTCGATATGCCGTGGCTGAACGCCAGCGCCGCCGTCCTCGCGGCCTGGTATCCCGGCCAGGAAGGCGGCGCGGCGATCGCGGACGTGCTGTTCGGGGCCATCAACCCGTCCGGACGCCTGCCGATGACCTTCCCGACATCGCTGGCTCAGTTGCCGCGCCCGGTGCTGCCGGGGCAGGGGCAGGCCAGGGACGCCGCCTTCGACATCACCTTCAACGAAGGCGCGGACGTTGGCTACCGCTGGTTCCACAGGACCGGCGCGCAGCCGCTGTTCGCGTTCGGGCATGGCCTGTCTTACACGACATTCGCCGTGTCGGACCTGAGGGTGGAGGCGGGCAAGACGCTCACCGTCAGCTTTGATGTCGTCAATACCGGCAAGCTGAGCGGCGCCGACGTGCCTCAAGTCTACCTGAGCGCGGCAGCCGGCAAACCGATGCGCCGCCTGATCGGCTGGGACAAGGTGCAACTGGCGCCGGGCGCGCGCAAGCGCGTCAGCATCGTCGCCGATCCGCGCTTGCTGGCGCACTTCGATAGCAAGTCGAATCGCTGGAAAGTCGCCGCCGGCGAGTACCGGGTAATCGTGGGGGGCTCGGCCACGCAGGCGGCGCTTGAGGGTAATGCCAGGCTGGGCGCGCAATCGATCAAGCCTTAGGGCGACGGTGCGATCCGCTTGCAGGAAACGCCTGCCATTTCAGGATGCTGAACGGCTGACAAGCACGCTCGCCTTGCCGGCCGCACCGTGCGCGGCGGCCTGTCGAGATCGATCGTGGCATCAGCGCAAACCCAGCACCTGGCCCGCGATGATGCCGCGCTGGATTTCATTCGACCCGCCGTAGATCGACGCCGCGCGGCTGTTCAGGTACCTGGCCATCAGCTCCGTGCCCTGGCTGTCGTCCGCAGAAACGGCGCCGCCGCTGCACGGGGCGCGCAGCGCCTGCCTGCCCATGACCTGCATTGCCAGCTGCGCCGTGTCCTGCTCGAGGTCCGTGGCCGCCAGCTTGAGCACCGACGATTCCTTGCCGGGCGCGCGGCCCGCGCTCATCGCCGACATCACCCGCAGCTCCGTCACCTCAAGCGCCAGCAGGCGAATCTCGAGCCGCGCCAGCTGGTGCTGGGTCACCTGGTCGTCCCCGGTCTCGTCGCTCGCGTGCAGCGCTGCCTTCAGGTGCTCCAGTTCGCGCCGGATCATGCCGGAAGCGGATGCGCCGCCGCGTTCGAGCTGCAGCAAGAATTTGGCGTAGCGCCATCCCTGTCCGGCCTGGCCGACCAGGTTCGCGGCGGGCACGATGACATCGTCGAAAAACACCTGGTTGACCTCATGGTCGCCGCCGATGGTGACGATCGGTTCGATCCGGATACCGGGAGTTGTGAGGTCGATCAGCAGGAAGCTGATGCCTTCCTGCGGCCGGTCTGTTTTTTCGGTGCGCACGATGCAGAAGATCCAGTCGGCGTAGTGGGCGTGGGTGGTCCACAGCTTAGTGCCATTGACGACATAGTGGTCGCCGCGCAGCTCGGCCTTGCACTGGAGCGAGGCCAGGTCGGAGCCTGAGCCGGGTTCCGAGAAACCTTGGGCCCAGTAATGCTCGCCGCTCAGGATGCGCGGCAGGAAATAGTCCTTCTGCGCGTCGTTCCCGTACGTGAAAATCACCGGGCCCACATAGCGCAGGCCCATCGGGATCAGGCGCGGCGCATCGGCCAGCGCGCATTCGCGCTCGAAAATGAAGCGCTGCACCGGGCTCCAGCCGGTGCCGCCCCATTCCGGCGGCCAGTGATACGCCAGCCAGCCCCTGGAATGCAGGATGGCTTGCCACTGCTGCGCGATGTCCTTTGTGACAAAGGTGGCGGCATTGCGCCGGGTGGCGCTGCGGATCGACTCGGGCAGGTTCTCAACGAGGAAGGCGCGCACCATGGCGCGGAAGGCCAGGTCGTCGGCGTTGTAGGCAAAATCAAGTGACATGTGGAGGTTTCCGGTGGAAGCGTCGTCTCCGGTACGGCGCGGCCGTTCCGGTCCTGGGCCGCAAGGGCCGCGCTGCTGCGCAATATAACCATAACAGGTTCCCGCTCGATGTGTCAACCGACTGGACGGTCGAGAAAAATGCGGCGCCGGATTGACAGCCCCGGCCATCTCCACTACCATTCAATTTATCGACCGTCCGGTCGGTCGTGTAATTTCCACGGAGCATTCCATGAGTCACACCGCACAGCAGATTGCCATCGCCGACGGCCTGTTCACCTGGCCGTCGAGCGATCCCCACCTGATCGGCAGCGCCTGCAAGGCTTGCGGCGCCATCGCCTTTCCGCGCAAGAAGTCCTGCCCCAAATGCTGCAGCCAGGACGTCGCCGCCACCCTGCTGGCGCAGCGCGGCACCTTGTGGACCTGGACCGTCCAGGAGTTCGCGCCCAAGTCGCCGCCTTACGCCAGCGGCGAGGGGCCAGGGCAGTTCGCCTCGTACGGTATCGGTTATGTCGAATTGCCGGGCCAGGTCAGGGTGGAGGCGCGCCTGACCGAGAGCGACCCGGCGAAGCTGGCGATCGGCATGCCGATGGAGCTGGCGATCGTGCCGTTCCGGCAGGAGCCCAACGGCGACATGGTCATGAGCTTCGCCTTCCGTCCGCTGGAGCAGGCATGAGCGAGGTCGCGATCATCGGCATTGGCATGCATCCCTTCGGCCGCACCCCGGGCGTGTCCGGCGCGGAGCAGGGCGTCATTGCGGTACGGCGGGCGCTGGAGGACGCGGGCATGGCCTGGAACGACATCCAGTTCGCCTATGGCGGCAGTCTCGATGGGGGCAATGCCGACACCATCATCGACAAACTGGGCTTGACCGGCATCCCGTTCACCAACGTGGCCAATGGCTGCGCCACCGGCGCCAGTTCCTTCATCGCGGCCGTCAACGCGATCAAGGCCGGCCAGTATGAGGTCGGGCTGGTAGTCGGCTTCGACAGCCACCCGCGCGGTTCCTTCATGCTCGATCCCGAGAAGTGGGGGCTGGGCAGCTGGTACGGCGAGATCGGCCTGGCCATGACGACCCAGTACTTCGCCATGAAGATCCAGCGCTACATGTACCAGCATGGCATCACGGACGATGCGCTGGTGCGCGTCGCGCTCAAGGCCTACCGGAATGGCGCGCTGAACCCGAATGCCTGGCGGCGCGAGGAGATGAGCTACGAACAGATCGCCACCTCGCAGATGCTCAATACGCCGCTGCGCAAGTTCATGTTCTGTTCGCCGTCCGAGGGCGCCGCCGCGATGATCGTCTGCCGCGCCGACCTGGCGTCGCGTTTCAGCACGCGCAAGCCGATCCGCATTGCCGCCAGCGTCCTGCGTTCGCGCCGCTACGGCAGCTTCGAAGTGCTCAGCCCCGGCCAGCCGGTCGAAGACGCCGACAGCGCCACGGTGGAGGCGGCCAAGGCCGCTTACGAGGCGGCAGGCATCGGCCCGCGCGACATCGACCTGGCCCAGATCCAGGACACCGAATCGGGCGCCGAGATCATCCACATGGCCGAGAACCAGTTCTGCGAGCACGGCGAACAGGAGCAGTGGCTGCGCGACGGCGTCACCGGCATTAATGGCCGCTTCCCCATCAACACCGATGGCGGCTGCATGGCCAACGGCGAGCCGGTCGGGGCTTCGGGTCTGCGCCAGGTGTACGAGATCTGCAGCCAGCTGCGCGGCGAAGCGGGCGCGCGCCAGGTTGGCGGCCATCCGCGGGCCGGCTTGTGCCAGGTCTACGGCGCGCCCGGCATCGGCGCCGTGCAAATATTGACGCTTTAGGAGGCGCCACGATGGACCTGGAACTGAACGACGACCAAAAAATCATCGGCGACTCGCTGCAGCGATTCATCAAGGAATCGTACGACTATCCGGCGCGCCGCGCGCTGTCCGCGACCGCGGCGGGCTTTTCGCCGGCGCACTGGCAGTTTTTTGCCGACATGGGCCTGCTGGCGCTGCCGCTGCCGGAACAGCACGGCGGCCTGGACGCGGACTTCAGTTATACCGCGCTGGTGATGGAGTGGTTCGGCAGGGGACTTGTGGCCGAGCCCTATCTGGCCACGGTGATACAGGCCGGCGGCATACTGCGGCGCATTGCGCCGTCGGCGCTGCAGGCGGTTTGCCTGCAGGCGCTGGGTGAAGGGAAAACCATATTCGCCTTCGCCGGCGAGGAAGCGTCGGGCACGCACGCGCGATCCGAAGACGGCGGCTATGTGCTGGACGGGGTCAAGCGCCTCGTTGCGCACGGCCCGTCGGCCGCGCAACTGATCGTCAGCGCTGAACTCGATGGCGAGCCTGCCCTGTTGCTGGTTGCCGCCGGCCAGCCGGGCGTGACGATCGATGCTTACCGCACGATCGACAGCCTGCCGGCCTGCGACGCGATGCTGTGCGGGGTCAGGGTGGAGGCTGACCATGTGCTGGCGCGTGGCGGCAGCGTGGCGGAGATCCTGCAGGAGGTGGCGAGCGAGACCCTGGCCGCCATGTGCGCGGAAGCGTGCGGCTGCATGGATGCCTTGTTCGATATGACGCTTGACTATGTACAGCAGCGCAAGCAGTTCGGACGCACCATCGGCAGTTTTCAGGCGATCCAGCATCGCCTGGCCGATGCCTATACCGAGCTGGAGCTCGTGCGGAGCATGGCGCTGGTGGCCGCCCGCGGCGTCAGCAGCGGCGCGCCCGGCCGCCATCGCGACATCGCCGCCGCCATGGCCTTCATCGGCGAAGCCGGGCAGCGCATGGGGCACACCGCCATCCAGCTGCACGGCGCGATGGGAATGACGCAGGAGCTGGCGGTCGGGGGGTATCACCGGCGCTTGCTGGCGATTGCGGCGCAGGCTGGGGGCGCAAGGCGGCAGGTTGACCGGTTTATCAAACTGCAGGAAAAGTAGGGATCGCGAAATTAACATTCATACAGCACCTACCAACGTCGTCCTCGCGAAGGCGGGGACGGCGTTGGCAAGTGGGTCTTGAGTTTCGCGTTTTATGACTTCGGACGCGCAAAGACCGGCTCGCGTTTGGCGAAGAACGCTTCGACCCCTTCCGCGAACGAGGGGCGGTCGATCAGCTCGCGCTGCCGCTCCTTTTCATACTCCAGCTGCCCTGCGAGATCATTGGCGCAGGCGGCATCGAGCGCGCGGCGCGCCTCCAGTGCGCAGTGCGCCGGCGCCCGCGCCAGCTGCTGCGCCAGTTCGCGCGCGCGCGCCATCAGCTGCGCGTCGTCGACGCATTCCCACACCAGCCCCCATTGCGCGGCGCGCTCCGCCGTAAGCCGATCGCCGAGCAGGAACAGTCCCATCGTGCGCCCGCGCCCGATCAAACGGGGCAGGAACCAGCTGGCGCCAAGATCCGGCAGGATGCCGAGGCGCGGCAGGAAGGGCGCCAGGAAGAATGCCGAACGGGCGGCGATCACCACGTCGGCCGCCAGCGCCAGGCTCATGCCCGCTCCGGCGGCACTGCCGTTGACCGCCGCCACCACCGGCATCGGCAGCGCCCGCAGCGCCACGATCATCGGATTGGCGACTTGTTCCAGCGCGTCCGCGCCACGCTCGCCAGGCGAGCGCGCGTCCTGGCCGTCGTGTTCGAGCCGGCCAAGGTTGGCGCCGGAGCAGAAGGCCTTGCCGGCGCCGGTCAGCACCAGGGCGCCAACGTCGCCGCGCCGCGCCAGCTGCGCCAGCGCATCCAGGATTTCCTGCTGCATGGCGACGCACAGCCCGTTGCGGCTGGGCGGGTCGTTCAGGGTGAGGGTGGCGATGCCATCCTCGACGTCCAGGCAGATCAATCCATAAGGCATGCGAACCTCTCAGGTGGACGCGGCGGCGATGCGGGCCAGCACCAGCTTGAGCACCTCGGCCTTTTTCACCTTCAGCGACGGGGTGCGCGGCAGTTCGTCGAACAGCATCAGCATCTCGGGCCACAGGTACTGGGCCACGCCGCGCTTTTCCAGGCCGGCGTTGAGCGAGGCCAGCGTCGGCGCCTGGCCGGGCTTGGCGATGACGCAGGCACAGGCGCGCTCGCCCAGGCGCGGATCGGGCACGCCGACGATCGCCGCCTCGTGCACCGCCGGATCCTTGTGCAGGTTTTCCTCGATCTCCGATGGCACGATGGTGATGCCGCCGCGGCGCAGCACGTCGCGCGCGCGCGAGGCGAAGGTGAAGTAGCCGTCCTCGTCGACCGAGCCGAGGTCGCCGGTGCGGAAGTAGCCGTCGTCGGTGATGGCCGCGCGCGTCAGTTCCGGTGCGCCGTAATAGCCCAGGCAGCGGCTCGGGCCGCGCACCAGCATATTGCCGACGCTGCCGGGCGGCAGCGGGCGGCCGTCGTCGTCGACGATCAGCGTCTCAGCCCCCGGCACCGTGCGGCCATCGGTGGCGGCCCGCTTGGCGGCCGGATCGGCTTCGCAGGTGGTGGTCTGGCCGACGCATTCGGACATGCCGAACATGGCCAGCGGCTGCGCGCACAGGCTGGCGCTGGCGATTTGGCGCTGCTGCGCCGTGATGCCAGCCAGGATGCCGCGCCGGAAGCTGCTGCAGTCGGTGCTGGACAGGGTCGGCGCGGCCAGCACGTCGATCACGTGGGTCGGCATGAACAGGCTGTAGGTGATGCGGTGGCGTTCGATCAGCTCGAGCCCGAGCGCGGCGCTCCAGCGCCCCACCAGCACGCCGGTGGCGCCGGAAACCATGGCGACCGCCAGGCCGAACACGACGCTGCCGACGAAACCGAACTGGCAGGCGACCAGGATGCGGTCGTCCGGCACGATGCCGTGCAGGCGCTGGATCGATTCGGCGGTGGCGCGCACGGTGTTTGACGAATGCATCACGCCCTTCGGCGCGCCGGTAGTGCCGGACGAGTAGATCAGCATGGCCAGCGCATCCGATTCGGCCGGGGCAGGGGGCGGCGCGTCATTGCCGGTGGCCAGGAAGTCGGCCCAGGCGATGGCGCCCGCGCGCGGTTCCGTGGTGACGAAGCAGGGCAGTTGGCAGGCCGAGGCGGCCGCCGCGGCGTGTTCCAGCGGATCGCGCTCGGTGCACGAAAACAGCACGCGGGCGCCGGAGTTGGCGGCGATGGCGCCCAGTTGCGCGGACGAGAACATCGGCGGCACCGGTATCGCCACGTAGTCCTGGCGCCAGCAGCCTGCCATGGCGATCACGGTTTCGAGCGCGTTGCGGCCATGGATGATGACAGCCTCGCCGCGCTCGATGCCGCGCGTGCACAGGGCGCCGGCAAAGCGGCGCGCCTCGGCCAGCAGGGCGCCGTAGGTGAGCTGTCGCTCGCCGTCGATGAAGGCGATCGCATCCGGGCGCGCTTGCGCGACCTGGCTCAGCGTGTCCCACAGGGTGTCCTTGCGCCAGTAGCCCTGGCGGTAGTAGCGTTCCATGAGTGCGGCGCCTTGCGGTGCCTGGTCCATCAGTGGCGCATGCATCGTGCTGCCTTTCGCTGGGCTGGTGTCATCATTGTCTCTGTTTATAGTTTATAGGAGTTCAACGCAGCGCCGTCAACGGCTACGTGGCCAGGTGCGCGACCAGGCTCCAGGCCAGTTCGGCGATCGGGCGCGCCTTGCGGCCCACTTCGGCGCCGTCTGCGCTGGAGGCATTGCCATCGAGCGCACGCTTGCCCACACCTTGCGAAATGGCGGCAATGCGGAACAGGTTGTAGGCGATGTAGTAGTTCCATGCCGCCAGGTCGAGCGGCGGCCGGCCGGTGCGGGCGCAGTAGATCTGGCGGAATTGCTCTTCCGACGGGATGCCGAGCGCCTCCAGGTCGAGCCCCGCGATGCTGGGGAAGACCGTGATCGGCATGTGGTAGCTCACCGCCAGGTAGGCGAAGTCGGCCAGCGGGTGGCCCAGCGTCGACAGTTCCCAGTCCAGCACCGCGATGATGCGGAACTCGGTCGGATGGAAGATCACGTTATCGAGCCGGAAGTCGCCGTGCACGATGCTCGTTTCATCGCCCGGCGGGATATTGTGGGGCAGCCATGCGATCAGCTTGTCCATCGCATCGATGCGCTCCGTTTCCGAGGCGCGGTACTGGGTCGACCAGCGGCGGATCTGGCGTCCGAGGTAGTCGCCCGTCTTGCCGTAGGTGTCGAGCCCGATGGCCTTGTAGTCGACCCCGTGCAGGCGGGCCATGACGCGGTTCAGCTCATCCCAGATCTGGTAGCGCTCGGCGCGCGTCATCCCGGGCAGCGCCTGGTCCCAGTAGCTGCGGCCGTCGACGAAATCCATCAGGTAGAAGGCGGTGCCGATGACGCTGTCGTCGTCGCAGTACAGCACCGGCTTGGCGACCGGGAAATCGGCGCCGTGCAGGGCGGTGATGACCCGGAACTCGCGGTCGATCGCATGCGCCGACGGCAGCAGCACGCCGCCCGGCTTCTTGCGCAGCGCATAGCGGGCGCCATCGGCGGTCGTGATGCGGTAGGTGGGATTCGATTGCCCGACCGGGAATTGCATGACCTCGAGCGGACCTTTGAAAGGCGCGATGCGCCCATGCAGGTACTGCTCCAGGCGCTGCGGGTCGATGCGGTCGCGCATCGTGCTGGCAGGGTTGTCGATCGCGTGTTCGCTCATGTCAGCGCCCCGCGGCTGGCGCATGCTTGGCCAGTTCGAGTTTGGCGATGGTGCCGCGGTGGACTTCGTCCGGACCGTCCATGATGCGCACCGCGCGCTGGTGGGCGAACATATAGGCGAGCGGGAAGTCGTCGGTCACGCCGGCGCCGCCGTGCGCCTGGATGGCCCAGTCGAGCACCTGGCAGGCCATGTTCGGCGCGATCACCTTGATCATTGCGATCTCGGCGCGCGCCGCCTTGTTGCCGACCGTGTCCATCATGTGGGCGGCGTTGAGGGTCAGCAGGCGCGCCTGGTCGATCAGGCAGCGCGATTGCGCGATGCGCTCGTGCCAGACCGATTGCGAAGCCAGGGTCTTGCCGAAGGCGACCCGCGTGTGCAGGCGGCGGCACATGTATTCGAGCGCCACTTCGGCCGCGCCGATGGTGCGCATGCAGTGGTGGATGCGGCCGGGGCCGAGGCGCGCCTGGGCGATCTCGAAGCCGCGTCCTTCGCCCAGCAGGATATTGGCGACCGGTACCCGCACGTTGTCGTAGACGATCTCCATGTGGCCGTGCGGCGCGTCGTCGTAGCCGAACACCGGCACGCTGCGCAGGATGTTGACGCCCGGCGTGGCGGTCGGCACCACGATCATCGACTGCTGCGCGTGGCGGGCGGCGCCCGGATCGGTCTTGCCCATCACGATCAGGAATGCGCAGCGCGGATCGGCCGCGCCCGAGCTAAACCATTTGCGGCCGTTGATGACGTAATGGTCGCCGTCGCGCACGATGCGCGTTTCGATGTTGGCCGCGTCGGAGGAAGCGACCGCCGGCTCGGTCATCGAGAATGCCGAACGCAGCTCGCCGCGCAGCAGCGGGTCGAGCCAGCGCTGCTTGATTTCCTCGGTGCCGAAGCGCTCCAGGATCTCGGCATTGCCGGTGTCCGGGGCGGAGCAGTTGAATACTTCGCCGCTCCACAGCACCCGGCCGAAGATCTCGCACAGCGGTGCGTATTCGAGGTTGGACAGGCCTTCCGGCACGCGCTCGGAGTGGGGCAGGAACAGGTTCCACAGGCCGGCCGCCTGCGCCTTGGGCTTGAGTTCGGCCAGGATGCTGACCGGCTTCCACGGATCGCCCGCCGCACGGTTGCGCGCAACCTCCGCCTTGAATGCCTTGTCGGCCGGGTAGATGTGTTCATCCATGAACGCCAGCAGGCGTGTGCGCAGTTCCTGCACTTTGGGGGAGTAATCGAAGTTCATTGCGGGTCCTTGATTCTGAATCGGGTCGGAATTGGCCATGCTTGGCACTTGGGGCAACCTTAACAGAGTCGTTTTGCGTTTGTCAACCGACCAGACGGTCGGGAGGCAAAATAAATTGCAGGCGTTGTTGTTGACATTGCTTTAAATCTCAACTAATCTTTATTTACCCGACCGTCCGGTCGGTCGCATTTTCAAAAAACCTATGTCCACTGGAGGAAACATGTCCGAAGTTATCCAATATGAAGTCAAGAACCACGTCGCCACCATCTGGCTCAATCGTCCGCACAAGCGCAACTGCGTCAGCCCGGCCGTGCTGAAGGATATCGGCGTCGCCATCGACCGCGCCGAGAAGGATCCGGAAGTGCTGGCAGTGGTCGTGCGCGGGCGCGGCAATACCTTCTGCTCCGGCGCCGACCTGGGCGAACTGGTGGGCCCGACCCTGCATACGACCAACGACTCGATCAACCTGGCCATGGTATCGGCCCAGACTTAC
>JAKFDH010000037.1:0-43655 GCA_036676245.1 Massilia sp.
ATCCTGGGCAACGACCTGCGTTCCATGTCCGAGTCGACCCGCCGCATCCTGACCAACCCCGGCGTGATCGCGGTGAACCAGGACAAGCTGGGTGTGCAGGCGCTGCGCGTCCTGGCCGACGGTCCGCTGGAGTTCTATGCCAAGCCGCTCGACGGCGGTGACTGGGCGCTGATGTTCCTGAACCGCTCCAACCAGCCTGCCGACCTTCACCATGACTGGAAGAAGCAAGCCCTGATCGATGACTTGAACAAGAGGTCGGTCGATTTCACGCAGACCGTCTACCGCTGGTCCGACCTGTGGAGCAAGAAGACGGGCGACACCAGCGCCAAACTGCAAGCGCGCCTGGCGCCGCACAGCGTGCTGATGCTGCGCCTGACCGGACCTGCGAAACCATAGGGCGCACCCGGCCGCGCGGAGCGCAAGAAGTCCTTACCTGACGATCTCCTTGCCAAGCGCGCGGCCAATCCAGCGGCCTTCGAATTTGCCGCCAATGGCATCACGCAGGTGAGCGTCGTGTCTGGGCATGGCCGCCACGGCGTTGGCGATGCATTCGCGGCGCCATTGCAATCCTTGCAGCGCATCCGCGCGCCCCACCTCGCCCAGCGTAGGGTCGGCGCGCTCGGGCCAATGCCCCATGCCGGCATGGATCGCCAGCCAGCTGGTCGCGTCGAAGCCCTCCAGGTCGTATTGGTGCAGCGCGCCCGCCTGGCGCCATGCATGCAGCTTGAAGGCCAGGGTGTCGGGCAGTTCCATGCTTGCCATCGCGCGCCACAGCGCGCTGTCGCGGCGCGCGGAGAGACAGTAGTGCAGGATGATGAAATCACGCACGCGCGCGAACTGGACGCCCACTTCGCCGTTGTAGCGGGCCTGCACCTGCTCGGTGAACGGTGCGCCCGACAGCAGCAAATCGATCAGCCGCCCCATCGCCGTCTGGACCAGGAAGATGCTGGTCGACTCGAGCGGCTCCAGGAAGCCTCCCGCCAGGCCCAGGGCGACCACGTTGTGCACCCAGGCGCGCGCGCGGTGGCCGGTCTGGAAACGCAGCAGGCGCGGTTCGGCCAGCGTCGGACCGTCCAGCCCTTGCAGCAATTGCGCGCGCGCGCGATCCTCGTCAATGTAGCGGCTGGCGAAAACATGACCGTTGCCGGTGCGGTTTTGCAATGGAATCCGCCACGCCCAGCCCGCCTCCAGCGCAGTGGCGCGCGTGTAGGGCGGAAGTATGGTCCCGATCCGTTCGGTCGGACAGGCCCAGGCCCGGTCCACCGGCAGCCAATGGCTGAAGTCGACAAATGGCTCGCCCAGCGTGCGCCCCAGCAGCAGCGACGCGAAGCCGGAGCAGTCGATGTACATGTCGCCGGCCACCACGCGTCCATCGGCCAGTGTCAGCCGGTCGACGCCGCCGTCGGCGCGCCGCGCCACCTCGGCGATGCGCCCTTCGGTGCGGCGCACGCCGCGCCGCTCACCCAGCTTGCGCAGGAAGGCGGCGTACAGCGCGGCGTCGAAGTGGTAGGCGTAGTCGTAGCGGTCGGCCTCCCCCGGCAGCGCGAAGCGGCCCTGGCTGGCCATCACGGAGGGCAGGCATTGCTGGCCCAGCGACCCGAGGCCGGCCTCGCCCAGCCGGTGGTGCTGACCCCATACCGCCATGGATCCGCGCAGTTCGCCGAAGTCGCCGAAGGTGTGAAAATAGCTTTCGCCGCGCGCGCGCCAGTCGACAAACTGGATCCCCAGCTTGTAGCTGCCGTTGGTGGCGCGCAGGAATTCGGCCTCGTCGATGCCGAGCAGGCGGTGGAAGTTGCGGATCGACGGAAAGGTCGCCTCCCCCACGCCGACAATGCCGATCTCCTCCGACTCGACCAGCTCGATGGCGGTGCCGCCTTTGAGCGCGGTGGCCAGCGCGGTGGCCGTCATCCACCCGGCCGCGCCGCCGCCGACCACCACGATGCGTTTGAAGGGCGGCCTCATGGCGCGGCGCAGTGCCGGGCGATGTACTGGGCGTGCCCGGGCATCGCCTTGACCACCTGCGCCAGGGTCTCGCGCCGGCTGGCAAGGTGCGCCAGCAGCTGGTCGAAATTCATGGCGTCGATCAGCGGATCGTCCTGCTTCGGCACCACGCCCAGTCCCATCAGCAGCGAGACCATCGACGGCACGGTGAAGCCCTCCTTGTCGTAGACGACGACGCGTCCGGTTTCGCGGAAGGTCTCGATCTGGTGCCGCAGCGTGTCGGAAATCGGCATGTCGGCGCAGTAGCGCCAGAATGCCGAATCGGTCCGAGCGGTGAGCTTGTAGTGCATGACGATGAAGTCGCGCACATATTCGTAGCGCTGCGCGACCAGGCGGTTGAACTCGCCGGCCAGTTCGGGCCGGCATTCGCGATCGGGAAAATACTGGAGCAGCCAGCCGACCGCGTTCTCGATGAAGTTGATGCTGGTCGATTCCAGCGGCTCGAGGAAGCCGCCCGACAGGCCGATGGCGACGCAGTTCTTGACCCAGGACTTGCGCCGCCGGCCCGCGGTAAAGCGCAGCTGGCGCGGCGTGCCGAGCGCTTCGCCGTCCAGCCCTTCGAGCAGCACGCGCGCGGCCTCGTCGTCGGTGGTGAAGCCATCGCAGTAAACGTGGCCGTTGCCGGTGCGGTGCTGCAGCGGAATGCGCCAGGTCCAGCCGGCGGCCTTGGCGGTCGAGGTGGTATAGGGTGTGAGCGGCTGGGCCTTGGCGCATGGCAGGGCCAGCGCGCTGTTGCACGGCAGCATGGCGCTCCAGTCCTCGTAGCCGGCCTGGTACACGCCTTCGATCAACAGGCCGCGAAAGCCCGAGCAGTCGACAAACAGATCGCCCTCGATGCGGCGGCCGTCGCGCAGTTTGAGGGCGGTGATGAAACCGGTCCCGGGGTGCTGTTCGACGTTCTCGACCATGCCCTCGATGCGCTTGACGCCGCGGGCAATGGCGTAGTCGCGCAAATAAGCGGCATACAGGCCGGCGTCGAAATGATAGGCGTAGCTGTACGCGTCGGTGATCGACGGCAGCTCGCCTTGCGGCGGCATGAAGCGGTTGCTGTGCGCCATCATGGTCGCCATCGACCATTGCTCGTAGGGCGGCATGTCCTTGAACACGCGCGACAGGCGCAGCCAGTACATGTATGCCGGGCGGTTGTCGATGGCCGGGCCGAAATCGCCGAAGCCGTGGAAAAACCGGTTGCCGACATGGCCCCAATCCTTGAATTCGATGCCGAGTTTGAAGCTCGCCTGCGTATTCTTGACGAAATCGGCTTCGTCGATGCCCAGTGCCACATTGAAATGGCGGATGGTCGGGAGCGTCGCTTCGCCCACGCCGACGGTGCCGATCTCGTTTGATTCGACCAGTACCACTTCGCAGGTCCTGGGCAGCTTGAGCGCCAGCGGCGCGGCAGTCATCCAGCCGGCGGTGCCGCCGCCGACGATGACGATGGTTCGAATAGCTTTGTCTGACATAGGCAACCCAACCCAAAAAAAGAGAGGCGGCCGGAGCCGCCCCTGAAACTGCCGGCAAAACGGCAGGAGACTACGGGAGGTCCATTGCTCTTTCGGGCGATGGACCGGAGGCCGGTCTTAGTAGGTGTAGCGCAGCGCCAGGCGATAGCTGCGGCCAGGCTCGAACCAGGAACGGGTCATGTTGCCGATCGACTGCTGCTGGGTCTGCTTAACGACGGTATCCAGGACGTTGCTGGCCGAGAAACTGGCCTGGACGTTGTCGCTGAAGCGATAGTCGAAGCCGAAGTCCAGCTGGCCGGCCGCTTCCTGCCAGGTCGGCAAGCCCCAGCCCACGTCCTGCGGATAGACCGTCTTGCCATCGACAACGGTCGCCCGGGTCGGATCGGCACTGGTGGCGTCCTGGCCCTGGGTGCCGTTGACGGACACGCCCTGCAGGAAGCGGCTGCGCCAGCTGTAGGCCAGGCGCATCGACATCGGCCCCTTGTCGTAGAAGACCATGAGGTTGTAAGCGTTCTTCGACAAATACTGCAGCGGCATATCCTTGAACGGCATGCCGTTGGTGTCGCAGCCAAGCACGTTCAAGGAACTGTTGTTGAACGAATTGGCGGACGGGCAGTACTTCAGGTCGTAGGGATGGTGCAGCGTCTGCTTGCTCTTGATGTAGGTGTAGTTCGCCGACATGCCGAAGCCCTTGGCCCATTCCGGCAGGAACTGCGCCAACACCGGCACATTGTTGAAGTAGGTCTGGCCAGCCAGTTCCAGGCCGGTCACCTTGCCGTCCGCTTCATTGTTCGGCGCCGTGATCACGAAGGTTTGCGGGTTGCCTTCCAGATCGTTGTAGTCGCGGGCATAGGCCGAGCGCATGATGATGTCAGTCACCTGCTTATGGAACAGGGCGGCCGTCAGCGACGAACCGTGGCCTGGATACCATTCGATCGTCGCGTCAAAGCTGGTGGCCTTGGTCGGCCTCAAGTGGGCGTTGCCCCTGTTTTCACCCCGGTAGTTGACGGTCGTCACGCTGCTGCTGGTCTGGTCGAAAATGACGTCCTGGGACAGCTTGACGTACTCGTTCAGGTCGCCAAAACTCGGCCGGTACATCGACTTCGCAAACGCGAAGCGCGATTGCAGCTGCGGCGTGATTTCCATCCTCAGGTTAAGACTCGGCAGCACGTCGACGGCGGTGCGGCCCTCGACGATCGGCTCGTCGATCTGTCCGAACTTCGGCACCGACGGGTAGCCGCCGCCAGCGTAGACCGGTTTGAACACGGTGTAGCCGCGGGCCCGGGTGTCGGTGCGGACCACGCGCACGCCGGCGCTGCCCTCGATCGGGAAGCGCAGATCGTCGAAGCCGAAGCGCGTCATCAGGTAGGCGGCCTGCGTGGTCTCCCGCTGGCGGGAGGTTTTGGAAGGGTCGTCGCCGTAGGCGAGCGGCAGCCACGGGTCGGGCATGTTCGAGCAGTCGTTGTTGGTACCCGATTGCGCGTTGCCCTGCTCGCATTGAATCTTCAGGATCGGGTTTGCCGCCGCCGCATAGGCATTCGGATAGTCCATGACCGCGGCCAGGCTCGGCGCCACCAGGGCGCCCGGGTTCGGGATCTTGCCGTTGAAGAAGTTGTTGAATGTATATAGGCTCGTCGGCAACAGGGCCGCGACCCGCGGATCGCTCAGGTAAGTGAAGTTGGCGCGCGCCGCCCAGGTCGGTTCATCCGTCGTCGCGGCCGGCTGCCCCGGTGTGGACGAGTTCCTCACTTCCCATGGCCTGGCGATGCTATACCAGGTCGAGCCGCCAGCTTCGGTGCGGTTCGCCGTGCGCTTGGTCGCGCGCACGCCAAAACGCAGGTCGCGCATGACCGGGTGGTCGAACTTGAAGCGCACATCGCTCTTCCACGCATACAGGTCGGCGTCCGCCTTGTCCCTGCTCGGTCCAAACATTTCCAGGTAGTAGTTGGCTGGATTTTGCAGGTGCGCCCTTGCCTTCTCGTCGAAGGTGATCTCCCCGATATTCTTGGTGAGGTCGATATTCATGCTCGGCACGAAGGTGGCCAGGGTCATGTTGTTGCCGGCCGCCTTGTTGGTGGCATGGACCCATTGCAGGTCGTTCTGGACCGACCAGCGCTCGTCGATGGTCCACTTGGTGTTCCATGCGATCTCGCGGGTCTGCGAGCGCCTGTCGTAATAGGTTTGGTTGGAATTGAAGCCCAGTCCGCCGTCGACGAAATTGTTCGCGCCGCGGCCGCCGATCGGATAGGTGTACCTGGCCGACTGCAGGATGCCGTTGCTGTCGAAGACCGGGTCGATGAGCCTGGACTTGTAGGAGTTCTCCACACCCGTGTACAGCGCGTTCTCGGTGCCGGTCTCCTTGTAGCCGGAGTGGAAATAGGTGAGCGCGGACGAGGCGCCGCCCTTCTTCCACTGCAGCGCGGCGTACGCGCCGGCGCGGTTGTTCTCGCTCAGGTTGGTGCGCCACGAGGCCGATTTCGGCACCCACACGGTTTGTCCGGCGACGATGTCGGTACGCGGGAAGTAGGCGTCAAGTTGCACCGTGTCGTTGCGGGTATTGCTCTGGTTGCCGGACAAATTGAGCAGCGCGCCCCATTGGCCGAAGTCGTTTTCCCAGCGTTTCGAGACCAGGCCGGACAGGGCCGGCGAGGTTTGCTTGCCGAGCTCGGTGTGGTTGATGTAGGTCGACGCCGCGAACTTGTCGCCCTTGTAGTCGAACGGCAGCGCGGTGCGCAAATCGACCTGGCCGCTGACCCCGCCTTCGATCAACTCGGCCGGCGGGTTCTTGTGCACGACCACCGCGGACATCAGTTCCGCAGGGATGTCGCCCCAGCTCAATTCGCGTCCCGGCCAGCCGGCCGAGAACGATTCGCGGCCGTTCAGGGTGGACGACCCCCAGGTCAGGCCGCGCACCGAAATGCCGGAACCCTCGACCGAGAAGTGCTCAGGGTCGCCGCGCGAGCGGTTGCGGTCCATCGTCACGCCGACGACGCGCTGCAGCACCTCGGTGATCGACTTGTCGGGCAGCTTGCCCGCCTCTTCGGCGACGACGCCATCGATGACCTCCTCGGCGTTCTGTTTGAGCTTGGCGGCCGACTGCATCGCCGCGCGCTGGCCGCTCACGACCACGGTCACTGGCTCCTCGTCCTTGGACGGCGCCGGCGGCGCCGTTTGCGCGTGCACGGCGCCGCTATACAGCGCTGCGACCTGAGCCGCCGCGAGCGCCAGCGCGGTCATCCGCAAGGGTTTGCGCTTGAACGTTGTTCCGATTGTCCTCATTGTCTCAGTCCTCTTGATATCTTTTAGTAGTCTTGGCTGCCCGCCGCGCTTTGCGGGGGCAATAAATGGTCGTGTGCCATCACTGGAAGGTGATCGGTCCGGTCAGCGTGATCCTGGTCGGGTAATTCGGCGCCGGCGCCGTCGGGCTCGGCACCTTGAAGTTGCCGACCGGTGAGGCGAACCGTATCGCGACGACCGGATAATCCTGCAGCTCATACCAGGGGTTCAGGCCGGTCAGTTCGCACGACTCCGAGACGGTGAAGTCCTTGAGCTTGAGGCTGTAGTTGGCCGGGGCCGGGGAGCTTGGCTTGAACGTGGCTCGCACCCGCACGTTGCAGCGGTCGTTGTTCGCCTTGCGGTTGAAGTGGCCGAGGATCAAGTCGACTTCGACCTGGTTGTCGCCCGTGTCGAACCACTCCTGGTTCTGCGAGAAGTTGAACTTCACCGCTGCCTGGGCATCGATCCGCACGCCATCCGGTGTGTCCTTGTTTTCCAGGATATTTGACACGTGGGGCGCGTACAGGTCGATTTCCGACCAAACCCGCCACCAGTTGCCGTCGGTGCGGGGCGGGTTCTTGTAGGTGTAGGTGTTGCTGACGCTGCTGCCGTCCGCCGAAACGGTGGTATCGCACCAGCCGTTGCACCACCAGCCGGTCTCGCTGCTGCCGCCGCGCTGCTCGACTTTGCCGTCCTCGTTGGTGGTCGTTGCATTCTTGTAGCCGCTCAGGAACTTGATCTCTGGCGCCAGTGCGGAGCCGATCGGCATGGTCTTGACCACCTTTGCGGACTCGAAGAAATCGCCGCCATCCATCGTGGCGGTGATGGTGCACAGCCCATCGCCGAGTTTTTGCATCGTGCTGCCGCTGACCGAGCACACCGTCGGCGTGCTGCTGCTAAAGACCGGGGGGCGGTCGGCGACTGTGGAGAATGCCTCCAGCTGCACCGGCTGCGCGTCCAGGGGCAGCGCCCCCGGGTTGCGGAAGATGACGAACGCAGGCTGCTTGGGAATGACGAAAAGTTGGCGCGACGTGGCCGGCGCGTAGCCATCTCCGCCGGCCTGGTTGGCGTTGACCGAGCACGTGCCCGCTTTGAGCAGCGACAGCGTGGCGCCGTTGACGGTGCAGGTGGCCGTCGTGTTCGACACGTAGGTGATCGGCCCGCCGGAGCTGGCCGTCGCCTTCAGGGTGATGGTCGCGACCGTCGGCGGAACTGCAATCGTCGCCCCGCCCGGGAACGGGAAGGAAACCGATTGCGCCATGCCGCCGGCGCTTCCATCGCCACCGCCCCCGCCACCGCAGCCAGCCAGCAGCGTGGCGCAGGCCAGCCCGACAGCCGTAAGCTGGAATTTCATTGTTTGTTGTCCCCTCATGATTTATTTTTCCTCTCTGTTGCGTTGATACAAACTACTTGCCACCGGCCCGGCCGCTGACAAGGTAAAATTCGCCGCCGCCCGGGCACAGGCGTGCGCAGGACGGCCGGAGGTGTGGTCTAGCTTTCGACCGCGACCACCACCACCGCCTTGGCCGGGATTTTGAGGCGCAATTTGCCGTCGACCGCCTGTGCTGCGAACGGCGCCGGCTTGATCGCATCTTTCTGCTCGAAGGTGTTATGGGCATCCATCGCCGCCGCGGTCAGCACCTGGCCGCTGACGCCGGAAACTTTCTGTCCAGCGACATTGACCGCGACCTCCGACGCCGCGTTCGGGTTGGTGTTGACGATCGCCAGGTACAGCTTGCCGTCCCTGGCGCGCGCCGCCGAGGCGCTGATGCCCGGAATGCTGGCCGCACCGGCCTTGTACTCGACGTTGTCGCTCAAGGCCACAGGCAGCGAGGTCGCATCCTGGAACGGCACGTACATCTTGTAGGCGTGGTAGGTCGGGGTCAGCAGCATCTTGTCCTTGTCGGTCAGGATCATCGCCTGCAGCACATTGACCATCTGCGCGATGTTCGTCATCGTGACCCGGTCTGCATGGGCATGGAAGATGTTGAAGTGCAGCGCCGCGACCACGGCGTCACGCAGCGTGTTTTGCTGGAACAGGAAGCCGGCATTGGTGCCCTTCTCCACGTCGTACCAGGTGCCCCATTCGTCGATCAGCAGGCTGATCTTCTTTTCCGGATCGTTCTTCTCGAGCGCGGCGACGTTTTCCTTGATACTCGTGTCGATTTTCAAGGCGTTCACCAGCGTCGACATCCATTGCGCCTCCGGGAAGCCGGTGGCGGCACCCTTGACGTCCCAGTTGCCCGTTGGAATGGTGTAGTAGTGGTAGCTGATGCCGGCGGTGCGGCCCTTCAGGGCGCCGCTCAGCACGTCGGTCCACTTGTTGTTCGTGTGGCCGCCGCTTGCAACGATTTTCGGGCGGTATTGGGCCGGCGCCTTCAGGAAGGTTTCATAGTTGTTGTACAAATTGACGTAGTACTCCGGCGTCATATTGCCGCCGCAGCCCCAGGACTCATTGCCGACGCCGAAAAAATCCACCTTGAACGGCTTGGCGCGGCCGTTCTTGCGGCGCAGTTCAGCCAGGGTCGACTTGCTGTCGGACGTCATGTACTCGATCCATTCCGACATTTCCTGCGGGGAACCTGTGCCCAGGTTGCCGCTCACATAGGTGTCGGCGCCCAGCATTTCGGCCAGGTCGAAGAATTCGTGGGTACCTACCGCATTGCTCTCTTCCACGCCGCCCCAGTTGGTGTTGACCTTGACCGGGCGCTTGTTGCGCGCGCCGATACCGTCTCTCCAGTGGTATTCATCGGCAAAGCAGCCGCCCGGCCAGCGCACCAGCGGTACGTGCAGCTCCTTCAGCGCACCGAGCACGTCCTTGCGCCAGCCCCTGATATTCGGGATTTTCGAGCCGGGACCGACCCACATGCCTTCGTAGATGCCGGTGCCGAGGTGCTCGGCGAACTGGCCATAGACGTTCTTGTTGATCACCGCACCAGGTTTGGCCGGATCGATGTTGATGGTCACCGCTGCAAACACCGGCGCGGCCGCCAGCATTGCAAGCGCCAGGACGGCACTCTTCACTACACGCATGTCTTCTCCAATTTATTTTTTTGGCAAGCTGTTCGTTGACAGTTTGGCCTCCGCTTGCTGGAAGGGGCGCAGGGCCACTTGTCCAGCAATCCGGCGGAGTGTATCCGGAAAAATGCGGCAAAAATACCGGGGGAAATGGGCCGCCGCGGGCCATTGCGGCCCAGGGTGAAAATTCTGCACGGCTGGTGCAGGTGCACGTGCAGATTTTGTTATTGCACGGTTTGGATGGCCGCTCGCCCTGGCTGTGGACCAGCGGCCGCGCCGCCGTCGCCGCGCATCGGATGCAAGGAAGTGCAGTATCAATGCGACTATCTGCACCTTCTAATATCTTCACCATTCGCGCTATGTTGGTGCGTATCCCCGGTACAGTTCTGCTGCTTGCGTGGCCGGTGCCGGCGACGCGAATGGCGGCGTCATATGGCGCCGGATTGGCATGCTGAAGCAGCACGCAAACCGGGGCGCGGCGCTCTTGTTTATCGGGGAAGATGGGGCGAGGAAGGCTGGATTGGGGGCGCTATTCGGAAATATGCCCGATGGCGAGGAAGCGACGCCGCACGGGATCGCTGCCCGCAAGATGCGTGCCGGGTTGCTGAAACGGGCGCGCTCGGCGCCGCCGGCGAAACAGGGGCTCTATGGCGCCGGTTCCCGCGCCTTTTTCTTGCATACTTCCCGGAATGCCTTGGGTGTGCATTCGTACTCTTCCTTGAAGAGTTTGTTGAAGTACGAGGAATTCTTATACCCGACTGAATAGGCGATTTCCGCAATGCTGGCGCTGGTGTTTTCCACCAGCAGGCGCGATGCTTCGGTCAATCTGAGCTTGTTCAGGTAGCCGATAAAGGTGTATCCCATTTCCGCCTTCAATATGTCATTGACCTTATTGCGGTTGACGCCGGTTTCGGACACCACGGTGTCCAGATCCAGTTCGGAATCCGCATAACGCGTCGCCAGCAACCTCAAAATGGCGGATTTCTCCCTTTCCCGGTGCGGCTCCAGTGCCAGATGCTGATACGCCACCAGCGGCAAGTCTTTCTGCATCCGCGCGTGCAGGTCATTGGCCATGGCCACAGCGTACTGCCTGACGAACCAGAACCCGAAACCAGCCCAGGCCAGTATCAGGAACGCGCCGAGAAAATACAGGTAGCCGAAATTCCGATCGTGCATTTCTATTTTCGCGATCTCAATACGCGAGGGGGTGCCGACGCGGCTGGCATTGCTGGTTCCGACTTCGAACTGCGCGACCTTGGCCAGCGAGTAGCCGAGGTCGGACGGGTTGAGTTTGTTCATGTTGACCCACCATTCCGGAATGGCCAAATGCGCCAGATCGAGCTCGACCCGTCCCCCATCCTGATTGCAATTGATGTATGCCGTTGGCGAGCGGTAGGTCATCAGGTCATCCGGTTTGGACAGCTTGTCATCGAAGGTGGCCAGGCCGACCCGGATGGTACCGGCGGGGAAGCAGCGTGCCTCGAAACTGATCTTGCCGAACCTGGACCAGTCGAACAATGCCGGTTTGCCCTTGCGGTCTGTGAAAACCAGGCCGGTCGATACATAGGATGCGGGATTGCCCCCAGACAGGACGAACTCCACGATCAGGCGCTCGCCATCGACTCGCGCGTTCAGGTTGGTCAACGCGTCTTTGGTGCTGTGCGTGCGCAACTGCCAGGAAAAATCTTCTTGCTCAAACAAGGCGACGCGGTGATAGCTACGGCTGACGCACAGATAGCCGATCAGGATACTTATGCCGAGAAGCAGGACCAGCCGAAGCAATGCCTTTGAATATAGCGCGTGCATATAAATAAATGTTGAATGGTCGGACAGCGGCAAGCCGGCCGGACGCCGGTGCGGCGGCGGTCGCCAGGTCTCGCAATGTACAGCATGTCTTGCCGTCTGTCACTGCGACGCTGTTGTACGCTATGGACCGATGTCCAGCAAGTTCGACCGTCGTTGCCACGCCAGCAGCCCCCGCTCGCCTTGAGCGCAAGCGGCTGGCGTCGATCTTCCGCGCTGGCGACCACTGCCGATCCAAGCGGTCGCTTCCGTTCCAAACGGGCTTCATGCGCGCTTGCCAAGAATGGCGCTGGCTCGATCGATGGTGTAATGTTGCCCCGCAACAATAGTTCCGGATAGTTTGGCCCGCGGACTCTTCCCGTAGTGAACACGACTGAAGTTGCGACAGGTTCGTCGCCATGGATCCATTGTTACGTTCCAAAAATTTGGGCAAATTCATGTATCCATCAATGACTATGACGATTTCACTGTCTCGGCACTTACGTGAGAGCGCTCCAAGCGCTTCAATGCCGGGGCGACGGCGGCGCAGCTTCGCTGATGAGGCGCCAGTAGTCGCGCTCCAGCCGGGCCAAATCGATTTCCCGGGCCGCGTCGTTGAACGCCTGCTGCTGTTTCAAGCCAACCGCAGTGCGCTGGAAACACACGTGCACGGTGCGCTCGCTGAACAAATGTTCCGCAATGGCGATGCGCTCGCGCTCGTCCTCAGTGTAGCGGCCGCTGGTCAGCAGGTAGTGCAGCATGTGCTTTTCGATGACGATGGCAGTGAAGCGACGGTGGAGCAGCTTGCGCAGGTTGGTCTCGTCGTTCACGCCCTCTTCCACCTTCAACAGGCCTGCGCGAACCATGCTGTCGAATTGTTCGCCGTTCGAGTAGCCGGCCACAGTGCCGATGCGTGTGCCTTGCAGATCCGCCAGCGTGGCGGCGGGCACAGCATCGTTTGCCAGGGAGGCAAGCACGGTTTGGCGGCTGCCGATGGCACTGGAAAAATGGCACAGTTTCTCGCGCTCGGGGGTACGGAACAGTGCCACCACGCCGGCATAGCGCGGATCGTTCCGGCCGACTTCCATCGCGCGCTTCCAGGGGAAATAGTCAATCCGCGCGGAATAGCCCATGCGCTCCAGCACGGATTCCAGCAACATCCCCGTCAGGCCTTGGCCCGGTAGCGAATGACTGAAAAATGGCGGCCACTCCTCGGTGGCAAAACGCATCACCGGCGACTGCGATGCGAACGCAGGCACGGTCAATAGCAAACTTGCGCAGAATCCTAATAGTTGTAACAGCTTCAAATATTCCTCGCATCTCATTACAAATCAAGTAACAGCGCGCGACCATGCTCCCACAAATTTCCTGTAGTGGCAAAGGTATGTTGCCCAGCGCGGATTTCAAACGGAACGCCATCCGATGATGTAGTGAAAGCGGCACCTACAGCGTAAACTACGTCGGACTCCACCGCATACACCGACCGATGCTCACGGTCGATACGGCGAGACCATAATCCGCTTAGATTTCCTTTGAGCGGTTCGGGCCCGGCTCTTCACTTCAAGCAGGACTGAACCTTCGGGCTTACCCAATTTTATTTCCCCGCTGCTGATTTTCGCAATTGCCGCGCTTTGTTCCTGCCAGCAGAATGGCTTCGAACGTGGCAAAGTGCGCGAAAAATATAAGCACCCGAGACCAATCATCGTGATCGAATCCGGTCCGCCTGGTTAAGTGGTCAAACTTTGATTGATTTTTATTGTCTGTTGAATCGCATGTGCCCTATGCCGCCGGAAACGAGTTTGCCCCAGCCCGAACCTGAACGCGAGCCGCGCTGGGGACGCAAGCACAATCGCTACGCCATCGGCGTTGTGATTTTCCTCCACGTGGCGCTCGGAATGTTCTTGATGCTGGCGACCTCGCGCAAGCCCGCGCCCAAACCGGAGGCGCGCAGTGTCGATGTTGTCTACTTCGAGACGAAAGTGCCGGAAAAGAGGATTCCGGAACCTAAGCCCGAGCCAAAGACAGTCGAGCCTCCACCGGTCGATGTCCCGCGCCTGCCAGATCTGCCTCCCGTCAAGGTGACTGAAAGCCTGGTGCCCGCGCCGCCCGCCGGCAATGCTCCGGCGCCGGCGCCGGCAGCCGCAGCCGCCCCTCCCCCGCCGCCGCCGCCGCCCGTGGCCAAGGCGACGCCGAGCACGCCGCCCAAGCTGTTCGAAGAATGTTCCGAAGAGTCGGATCGGCATATGATCGCCGACGTATACCGCCTTGCTGTCAACACCCAATCGGTGTCGGAAATACGCCGGCGCAAGCCGAACCAGCGTGTTTGCATGGCCCAGCTCAATATCACGCCGCGCTCCTTCAAGGAAGGCTTTCCCGGCCTGGGCTCGGCGAACGAATGGTTCGGCCTCGATATTCGCTTCACCGTCAATATTCCGGAAACCGCCACGTATGAACTGATGCTGCTGGCCGACGATGGCGCCATCCTCAGTGTCGACGATGTCAACGTGATCGACAACGATGGCATCCATGCCCCGACACCGGTGGCGACGATGCTCAAGCTGGATCAGGGCTTGCACAATTTCCGCGTGCGCTACTTCCAGGGTCCGGGCCCGGATCTGGCACTGATGCTGGCGTGGAAAAGGCCCGGCATGACCGATTACGGCTACATCCCACGCAGTCTGATCGGGCGGCCGCCGGCCGGCTCGCTGCCGACGATCCAGACCAAGGAATGAGCGCGGTTCAAAGCGGATGCGCCGCGCTTTCGTCCCGGTACTGCGCCACGAAGGCAACCAGGGCCTTCGAATGGTAGCCTTGGGCCAGCGCCTGCAGGCGTTGCGCGAATGGCCCAAAAACCGGATCGAGTGCCGTCAGGTAGTCGGCATGCGCCCTTATCGCGAGCATATTCCCGATCCGCGCCAACTGCCACAGCGACTCGATCTCCTCGGCTGGCGGGATCACCAGCGCACCGCCCGCCTCCTCGTCCGAGGCGCCTGGTGCGAGCGGCGCTTGCCTGGTAATCCAGCTCAGGGACAGTTGCGCGCCGATCATGTTGAGCAAAACATCATGGTCGACCGGCTTGGCGAGAAAGGCGTCGACGCCGGCCTCACGGCATTTCAATTCGTCGTCGCGGCTGGCGCTGGCAGTCACCGCAATAATCGGGATCTTGCTCCAGGCCGGCAGCCGGCGTATGCGGCGGGTCGCCTCGTTGCCATCCATTTCAGGCATCATGGCATCCATCACGATCAGATCGGGCTTGAAGCTGTCGAGCATCGCCAGGCATTCCAGCCCGTTGGCGGCGCTGGCGACGACGAAGCCCAGCGCTTGCAGCAAATCCATCAGCATCACCCGATTTTGCGGCACGTCGTCGACGATCAGCAATCGCCTGCGCTCGCCTTCATAACCGGTGACGGTCCGCTGCACCGGCAGGATGGGCACGGGGCTGGTGGCGACCGGCACGGCGAGTTCGAACCAGAACATGCTGCCCTTGCCCGTTTCGCTGATGACGGCGATGTTGCCGCCCATTAGGTGCACCAGTTGCTGGCTGATGGCCAGTCCCAGTCCCGTGCCGCCCTCGCGCCGCGCCATGTCGGCCACTTGTTCGAAGGGCCGAAACACCTTGTCGAGCTGTTGCGCGCTCATGCCGATACCGCTGTCGGCCACCTCGAAGCGGATCCGCGCGATGGCTTGCCCGTCTTGGTCCGCAGGCGCGCCAGCGGACCGCGCAGGCAGTACCCGCAAAACGACGGTGCCGGCATCGGTGAACTTTACCGCGTTGCCCAGCAGGTTCAGCAGCACCTGGCGAAGGCGCGTCTCGTCGATCGTCACCGCCGTCGGCAAATTGTCCGCCAGCTCGAAGCTGAACAGCAGGCCTTTTTCTTCCGCTTTGACGCGCATGATGTCGACCACCACCTGCAGGAATATGGCGAGATTGGCGGCGGTCGGATACAGCTCCATCTTGCCGGCTTCAACCCGTGCGAGGTCCAGGATATCGTTGATGAGGGTAAGCAAGTGCTGGCTGCTTTCCTGGATGGTGGCCAGGCCGGCGGCCTGCCGCTCGTTCAACTGGAGGCTGTCGCGCTGCAGCAGCTGCGTGTAGCCTATGATGGCGTTGAGCGGGGTGCGCAATTCGTGGCTCATTTGCGCCAAAAAATTGCTGCGCTCGCGTGCCAGTTCCACCGCTTCGGCCAGCGCCGCCTCGCGCGCGGCTTCGGCCGCCTTGCGTTCGCTGATGTTGCGCGCCACGCCGACCATTCCCAGCAAGGTGCCATCGTCGTCCAGCACCGGGGCCCGGTAGATTTCCATCCATACCGGACCGTCATCGCCTGTGACAGCCTGTTCCACGGTGGCGCGCTGGCGGGTCCGGATCACCTCGGCGTCGTCGGCGAGAAAAGGGTCTGCCCGGCCAGGCTGCGACAGCTCCTGGTCCGCCTTGCCCACCATGTCGTCGGCGCTGCGCCCGCAAGCCCTGGCTTTGGCCTGGTTGACCGCAAGGTAGCGGTCGCCCGTATCCTTGAGCCAGACCCATAGCGGCAGCGTGTCGATCAGCGTGCGCAGGTAGCGGGTTTGCTGGCGCAGCTCGGCGGAACGCGCCTGCACGTTAAACAAGCCGAGAACGCCGCAGCCGATCCAGGCGGCCACCAGAACCATCAGCAGTTCCGCCTGCGAGATCCATTTCCCGCGGAACTGGATCGACCGCAACTCAATGGTAATCAGCTGGCCGGGGGGGACGTTGCCAGTCGAAATTTCCACGGCCGTGACGTTATCAAGCCGGGTGTAGCTCTTCGATAATGGCACCTTGCGCGGGATCCGCCACCATTCCGCAGTGCGCACGACATTGAGCGGAATCGTGAAAGTGGGCTGGCCGGCGGGAAGGTCCAGCTCCGCTTCGTTATATCGCTGCGAGTTCCAGTCGTCAATAGTGGAAATGTCCGGTTCAAAATTCAGGATGTGGAGTTTGACAAGGTGCGGGGATGATCCTGAATAGCGCATGTCGAACGCTATCGTCTCGTACCCGGAAAGGTCCACTCCTTTCCCCGCATCGCCCATCAGGAATTGCAGCTTGCAAAATGGATAGCCTGTGGCCCGCCCCAGCTGGCAGCCCATGATGAAGGCCTCATCGGTGCGAACCAGCGACGATACCGAATCACCGTTCAAACGTTCACGGTCATCGACCACCTTGACGCCGTGTGGTTGGCGGGGCGAAATCTCAATGATCCGGGTCATGCCGAAATGCTGCCAGGCCAGCAATGCGGGAGTCAGTACCAATAGGATAACTATTAAGTAATAACTAATCGACATCGTTCGGGACGACGGCTGATTCATGTGCGCACCAATGGTTTCTTTAAGAAATCTTGTATGGAGTATGGCCAACGCCAGCATACACCAAGCGGCGCCCCCCCCATAAGTAGATCTCGTGATGCTTACCGGCTTCCTCTTTACTTCCCGATCCGTCCTTCCTGAAACGCATGCCGGGCGCCATCACGGGCCTGCACCAACTGCGGCTGGGTATCGAGCACCATCAGCGGCGAGCCATCGCTTGCGCCCTGGGCCGCCGTCAGCGCCGGCCATTGCGCCAAGCCGTTTCCGTTCGGATTGCCGGTCTTGATGAAGTTGGCAAAGTAGGACTGCATCTGGCGCGAAACTTCCCTGTCCTGCGGGGTCCAGGCATAGACCTGGTTGTAATCCAGATTGCCAAGCGCGTACTCGATTTCCACCGAATGGCCCGCGCCATCGGCGGCGGGCGCGCCTGCCCTGGTGGCCGGACGGGGACGCGTGTAGTAGTAGCGGTAAGTGGGCTTGCCGCTCGTGCGCGCGTGCGCATCGATCCACTTCCAGGTGCCGAAGGCGATAAAGCGGTCACTGGCCAGATCGGTCGCGGCCTGGCGCACGTCGCCCGCATACGCCTTGCGGGCCGCGTCGGCTTGGTCGCCGTACAGCTTTTGCAGGGCTGCCGCGAACTGTTCTTCCGTGGCTGGGGCGTTTCCGAGAATGGCGCCCGCCCAGCCTTCGGCAGAGTTCCAGCCGGCCAGCAGTGGTATCTGGGCTTGTTGCCCGTTGGCGTAGATGGCGGCGGGCGCGCGCGGCAGCACATAACCGTCCACGATGGTTCCCAGCCATGGCGCTCCCGGCTTGGAGCTCGCTTGCAGCAATTGAGCGGCGGGCATGGCGCGCAGTTCGGCCAAAGAGGCGGCGCCGGCCAGCGCGGCAAACTCGGTGCCGACCTTTTCCGCTTGCGCCAACGATGGTGGTGGCTGCAGGCCGAGCAGCGCACCGCTCTCCCCTATCGCGCCCGCCATCAGGCCCTTGGACAAGGGCGAAGCCATCTGCGCGCTGACCGACCATGAGCCGGCCGATTCACCCGCGATCGTCACGCGATCCGGATCGCCGCCGAATGCGGCGATATTTTTGCGCACCCAGGCCAGTGCCGCCGACTGGTCCATCAGTCCGTAATTGCCGGAAGCCTGATGCGGCGATTCGGCCGTCAGTTCAGGATGGGCGAGAAAGCCGAACACGTTGAGCCGGTAGTTGACCGTCAGCGCGATGATGCCCTGGCGCGCCATGCTGGCGCCGTCGTAGCGCGGCTCGGACCCGTCGCCCGCCGCGAAGCCGCCACCGTAGAAATACACCAGCACCGGCATCTTGCCGCCGCGCGGCGCCTTGGCGGGCTTCCAGAGGTTCAGGTACAGGCAATCCTCGGCGACACCATCGGAACGGAACACCATGTCGCTAAACAGTGGCAATTGCATGGCGCGCGGGCCAAAACTGCCTGCCTGGCGCACGCCTTTCCACGGCCGTACCGGCTGTGGCGCTTTCCAGCGCAATGCGCCTGTTGGCGGCGCGGCGAAGGGAATGCCTTTGAATGCGTGCACGCCGGTCCCGTCCAGGCGCCCTTCCAGCATGCCGTCCGCGGTCCGCACCCGCGGTCCGGTGGCGGCGCTTGCCGCGCCGATAAACAAGGCCAAACCGGCCGCAAGCAGGGGAAGTCGGTAATTCATTGTCGTTGTCCCGTTTAGAGTTGTGTGCTGGCAAAGCTAATCCGGCAGCAATGATGTCGCAACCTTTCAAACAATGCAATCCCCGGGCTAAAGCACTCAGGTGTTGGTGCAGGCCTTGCCGGTCAATCCATCAGCCACGCCACGCAACGCCGGCTTGCCCGCATAAGCGGCATCGAACAGCAATGGCCAGTCCGCATGCGCATTCTTGAACAGCTCCGGAATCAGCCAGCTGCTTGGATCGCTGACGCCCCACACCGTCACGCCGCCGCGCAAGTGCGGGGGCACCGTGTCCATATACGCTTTCACGACCTCGCAGTAGCGCTTCTTCTGGGCCAATGAAAGCGCCATCGTCAATTGCCTCTTGATGTCGCCGGACTGATAGGCCTGGCTGTATGGGTTATTGATCGGGATATCGAGTTCCGTGATCTTCACTTTCAGGTTGCGGTCGACGGCTTTCTTGAAGGAGGCCGAGATTGTGCTGATTGACGGGTAATCCATGAAGATGTGCATCTGGAAACCCACGCCGCTGATTGGGACGGAACGGGCGATGAAGCCATCGAGCATTTCGGTCAGGGTCTGCAACTTGGCAGGGTCGGATTCGATGTTGTAGTCGTTGTAGTACAGGTCGGCCACAGGGTCGGCGCTGCGCGCATTGATGAACGCCTGTTCGATATAGTCGGCGCCGGTCCTCTGGTAAAAAATCGAATTGCGGTAACCGCCGCCGTCGTTCAGGGCTTCATTGACGACATCCCAGCTGACGACCTTTCCCGTGAAGTGGGTGGCGATGGTCTGCACGTGGGTCTTGAGCATGGCGAGCCAGGCCGCCTTGTCGCCCTGGTAGGACTTCATGAACGTGGGCACCTGGTAGTCGGCGTGCCAGATCATTGCATGGCCGTGCAGCGATTTTCCATTGTCGCTTGCGAACTTGAGGAAGTCGTCTGCTTGGCCGAAGGTGAACGTATCCGGGGCCGGATGCAGGTAGCTCATCTTCATGATGTTGCCGGCGGTGAGCTGGCTGAAATGGGTCCTGATGACGGCCTGTTGCGCAGGGCTGCTGCCATAGCTATAGGCTTCGCCCCCATACGACAGCGATACGCCGACAGGGAAACTTGCCAACGCATGCAGGTTGTTCACGCCCGGGTTATAGGTGGCCGGACGTTTGGCGTCACTGCTTCCCGAGTCGAACTTCGGCGCGGTGTCCGAGGCGCCGCCGCAGGCGGACAGGACCAGGCATAAGCCAAGAGTGGCATACGAATGTCGCATAAGATCTCCAATCAAAGACAGGTAACTGGCAACAAGCTGCCCTTCCGGATCTGCGCGCAGTGGATCTGCCTCGGCATCGCCACCGCGTTTGGGCCATCCGCTTTGCGGTCCGGATCCTTTGAATATTGGGGGCTGGGGCTGGCTGGCGACTATTTCGAAAACCATCAATGAGGCAATGAAATTCCTCAAAGATTGGCATGTTCGCAATGGATGGCCGAATGGGTTGCCGAGAATAGTAGTACGAGCGCCAACAGGCATGGCCGCGGCCTGACCGGGGCCGCCCGTAAGCGCCCTCGCCCAAACAATGTATTGATGGGATATAATCGCCGCGGGTGCTCACACGTCGTGTGAAGCAGGACAGCGTCGGTCGGGCCGCCACGCAGTCAGCGTTCGCCCACATGAAACCAACCGGCACCGACAATCTCATCCTTATTGCAGGCGAAGAAACGGCCTCGGCCAGCGTCATCGGCGCCAAGGCCCACTCCCTGCAACAAATCTCCGCTTTCGGACTGCGCGTCCCTCCCTCGCTTGTTCTCCCCACCGGTTTTTTCGAGCCCTGGTTCGCCCTGGTCCAGCGCCTGCCCTGCTGGAGTGACTGGCTTGGCGGCCAGCGCGCGCAATGGCCGGCCTTGTGCGCGGCGATCAAGGCAGCGGCACTTGCGCTTCCGGTCTCGGACGCGCAGCGCCAGGTGCTCGATACGCTTTCCACGCGCCTCGCCGGGCATGGTCCTGCGCAGCGATTCGCGGTCCGCTCCTCCGCGCCCGACGAGGATAGCGCCGGCGCGTCGTTCGCCGGGCTCTACGAAACCGAACTGGGCGTCCCCGCGACCGGCGTGGAGCAAGCGATACGGCGCTGCTTCGCCGCCTGCCTCGATTACCGGGTGTTCGCGTACAGGGAAGCGCAAGGCATGGCGCTGGACAAGCTCGCCATGGCCATGATCGTGCAACTGCAGGTCGACAGCGAAGTCGCCGGCGTGGGCTTTTCGATCAATCCCTTGACCAACGACTTCGACGAGGCGGCCATCGATGCCAACTGGGGACTGGGCGAGTCTGTGGTTTCCGGAATCGCTACACCCGATCATTTCGTCGTCGATAAGCTCACCGGCGCAGCCATCGAGCGGCAACCCGGGGCGAAGCAAGTCTCCGCGACGCTCGCCGCGATTGGAGGGACGATCAGCGGTCCGCACCCGAGGCGCGCCGAGTTCTGCCTGGGTGACGCCCAGCTGCGCGAACTGAACGCCGCCATCTGCCAGCTCGAGACGCTGTACGGGCACCCGGTGGATATGGAATGGGCTTACGCGAACGGACAGCTGTTCATCCTGCAGGCGCGCCCGATCACGGCCTATGTTCCGCTTCCTGCCGAGATGCTGACGGCGCCCGGAACCAGGCGCGTGCTATACATGGACGTCGCGCTATCGAAGGGGATGACCAGCAATGCGGCCATATCGCCGATCGGCCTCGACTGGCTTGGCCGGGACATGGCCAATATGCTCAGGCACTGCACCGGCAAGGCCGCATTCGACATGAAGTCGCCGGACGGGTTGTTGTATCTCGGCGGCGGACGCATGTACATGAACCTGTCGAACCTGCTCTGGTTCAGCAGTCCCGCACAACTGGCGAAGGGCAGTGCCGCGACCGACCAGCTGACGGCGGACATCCTGTCCAGCATTGACAGTTCGCGCTATCGCGCCGCCCGCCGGCCGGCCTGGATCTGGCCGGTGCTGCGCAATTTGCCGCTGGTACTCTGGCGATTGCGGCGCGCGCTGTGGCGCGTGCTGCGCGCCGTGCTCGCTCCGCACAGTACATGGCGCCTTTACCTGCGCGACCGGCAGGCCTTTGAAGCGCGCTATTCCGGATCGATGGGCAAGGACCTGCCGCTGGATGAATTCCAGCGCAGCTACGGCGTGACCGCCATCGCCAGCATCATTGACGTCGACCTGCCGGCCCTGGGGATCGGTGTGCTGGCCGGCGTCGTGGCGCAATCGCTGGCGGGCGGGCGCAGTGCCGAAGAAAAGGCGCTGGCGGAACAACTTTCACGGGGAACCAGCGGCAACCTCGTCGTCGATATGGGCATCCAGGTCTTCCGCATGGCGAAAATGCTCGATGCCGAAGCGTTCAAGGACCTGGAGTCCTTGCGTGACCGCATCGAACAGCGGCAGCTGCCTGCGCCCTTCCTCGCGGCCTGGGACCGGTTCATGGCCAGCTATGGCTGCCGCGGCCCAGGTGAAATGGACCTCGCCAACAGCCACTATGCGGATGATCCGATGTTGGTGCTGCGGCAGATGTCCTTCGTTGCGAACAGCGGCGGGGCCTTCGATCCCGAGTCCAGCCATCGCCAGCTGGTGCAGCAGCGGCAGCAAGCCTACCAGGCCCTGTTGCTGCGTTTCGGCTGGTTCCGCGGGGCGCTGCTGCGGCGGGCCAATACGCTGATGGTCATGTTCGCCGGCACGCGCGACACGCCCAAGCAGCACAACCTGATGTATCAGCACGCCGCCCGCAAGCGTCTGCTGGCCGAGGGGGCCAGGCTGGTGCACGGTGGCCGGCTCGACAGGCCGGAGCAGGTATTCGACCTGACCGTCCCCGACCTGCAAGCGGCAGCCGGCGATCCGGCGCTCGACCTGCGCGAGCTTGGCAGGCAGAGGACGCGCTTCGCCGGCAAGCTGAAGACGCATGTTCGCACCTTCCCCGCGGTGATCGATTCACGCGGGCGTATCCTGCGCGCGCCGCGCCGGGCGGAAAGGCCGGGCGAGATCACGGGCATGGCGGTGTCGCCTGGCGTGGTGTCGGGCAGGATCAAGCGCCTGCACAGTGCCCATGAGAAGACCGTCGAAGAAGGTGACATCCTTGTCGCGTTCACGACCGACCCCGGCTGGACGCCGCTGTTCATCAACGCCGCGGCAGTCATCCTGGAAGTTGGCGGCGTGCTGCAGCATGGCGCCGTCGTCGCCCGAGAGTACGGCAAGCCCTGTGTCGCCGGGATCGCCGACGTGCTGGGCCGCTTCACCGACGGCCAACTGGTGGAGGTGGACGGCACTGCGGGTATAGTGCGAATCATCCCGGAGCCGGCGACGGCGTAGCGCGGCGCGTGTTTTGCCCAGTTCAATCATTCATATGCGAATAACACAATGACCGAAATTAATCTCATCGCCGCAATCTTGTTCTTCATGGCACTGGTTCACACCTTCGCGACCAAGACGTTTGAACGCCTGGCAGACCGCTTTCCGCGTCATGCCGGCCTGTTCCACTTCTTTGGCGAGGTCGAAGTCGTGTTCGGCCTGTGGGCCTTCGTGCTCATCGTTGCGATGGCCATCGTCTCCGGCGGCGCCGAAGCGATCGCGTATGCCGAAACCCGTACCTATACGGAGCCCTTGTTCGTATTCGTGATCATGGTCGTGGCGGCATCCAAGCCTGTGCTTGAGACCATCCGCGCCCTCATCTCCGCCCTCGCCCGCCTGTCTCCGCTGCGTACCGCGGTGATGCGCGTATGGCTATGCCTGGCGCTGGTGCCCCTGATCGGTTCATTCATCACCGAGCCAGCGGCGATGACGCTGGCGGCCCTGATGCTGGGGCCGCAGATCTTCCGCCAGGATCAGGGCATGCCCGAGTGGCTCAAGTACGGTGCGCTCGGGGTCCTGTTCGTCAACGTGTCGGTCGGCGGCACGCTGACCTCGTTCGCGGCGCCGCCGGTCCTGATGGTCGCGTCCACCTGGAACTGGGGCAGCGCCTTCATGGCCGCCAACTTCGGCTGGAAGGCCACGGTCGCCGTGCTCGCCAACGCCACCGTGATGACCTGGATGCTGAACAGGCACATCAGGGATGACAGCGCCGGCGCCCCGGCGCCCGACCGCATTCCGGTGCTGGTCAGCGCGATCCACATTGCCTTCCTGGCGGCCGTTGTCGCTTTCGCCCACCACCCTGTCATCTTCATGGGACTGTTCATGTTCTTCATCGGCTTCACCCGGGCCTACGAGAAGTATCAGAATCCCCTGATTCTCAAGGAAGGCCTGCTGGTCGGCTTCTTCCTTGCCGGACTGGTCGTGCTTGGCGGAATGCAGCAGTGGTGGCTGCAGCCGATCGTGTCGGGGCTGGAACCGGTCGCCTTGTTCTTTGGCGCCACGGCGCTCACTGCGATCACCGACAATGCCGCGCTGACCTACCTCGGCTCGCTCATTTCCGGCATGAGCGCCCAGGCCAAGTACATGCTCGTCGCCGGCGCGGTGGCCGGCGGCGGCCTGACGGTGATCGCCAACGCCCCGAATCCGGCCGGGGTGGCCTTGCTGCGCAATGGCTTCAACGACGAATCGATCGGCGTCGGCGGCCTGTTGCTCGGCGCCCTGGCGCCCACCGCGGTGGCCATGCTCGCCCTGTTCCTCCTGTGACAAGCAGATCGCCGCACCGCCGCGTTCGCTTGGACTATCTGGTGGAACGGTTTACCGGCGTCATGCGAAACATCGTGGAATTACCGTTGCTGCTATAATCGGCGCGATATCCGGAACTTCATCCCATGCGACAACTTCTCTGCATACTGTTGCTGATCTGCCTGCCCTTGCAAAGCTTCGCTTCGCAATCGGCCGGCGTGCGCCAGCCCGATGCAGCCGGCTTGAGGCATGTGCTCGACCATGCGGAGGACCGGCATCACCACCATGAGGGTGACGGCTCGATCCACTATGATGAATCCGACGAGTCCGTCGAGCATACTTGCGAAGGCTCGCCAGCCCCGCAACAGTCCTTGCTCAATCCAGCGCCGGCGCTGGTGTGCCAGCTCGTGATCTCGCGGGCGGACAGCCCTGACCTCGCCGCCTACCTTCCGCTTCCCTACCTGGAAGTGCCCCAGCGACCTCCTTCATTCGCCCCCGGCCTCGCTGCCGGGGGTTAAACGCAGCGGCTAACAGAGTCGGCATCGTTTGCCGCGGCCGTGCGCTTACCCCTTGTGATTTTCCCCTTCACTTGTTGGAGTAAGCATGCACGTCCCACGACTGCGCGCCCTGCTGTCTGGCGCCATCCTCGTCCTGCCGCTGGCCGCCGCCGGCGCTCCAGGCGCATCCACCACGCTTCATGCCCTGGTCGAACAGGCCTATCTGCGCTCGCCCGCCGGCCGCGGCATCACCGCCCGCCAGGCGGAAGTCGACGCCGCCCGCGACCTGTCCGGCTCATGGCTGGCGGGCCAGCCGGTCGTCGGCCTGGCGCAGCGCAACGGGCGCTGGAGCGAGCAGAAGGGCGCCCGGGAATCCGAAGTGAGCATGTCCGCGCCCTTCCTGACGCCCGGGCAGCGCAGCGCCCGCCGCAGCCTCGCCGAAAACAGCGCCGCCGAATGGCAGGCCCAGGTCCGCAAGGTGCGCCTCGACATCGCCGGCGAAGTACGCGCCCGTTTGTGGGATGCGGCATCGGCGCAGGTGCAGCTCGAAGAGAAGGAAGACCATCTGCGCCACGTGGAAGACCTGGCCGGCGAGGTGCGCCGGCGCGTGGCAGCGGGCGAACTGGCGCGGGTCGATGGCTTGCTGGCCGACCAGGAGGTACTGGCTGCGCGGGTGGCGGTAGAGCAGGCGAAGACCGACGCGCAACTGAGCCTGTCCAGGCTGCGCATCCTGACCGGTCCCACCGCTACCCTGCCGCTCGAACCGGAAACGATTGCCGCCGAGGCCGGTTCGGAAAACCTGCGCCTGCAGGCGGCCCGGGCCAGCGAGCGCCGGGCCCAGGCCGCGCTGCGGCTTGCGCAGGCCAGCCGCAGCGCGCCGCCCACCCTGTCGCTCTCGCTGCGCCACGAGCGCGATCGCGCGCTGGCAGAACCTGAACGCAGTATCGGCATCGCCTTGCAAGTGCCCATTGGCGGCGCGGGCAGGAACCGCCCGGCCGAAACCCAGGCGCAGACGCAGGTCGCCATCGCCGCGGCCGAGGCGGAACAGGCCGAGGCGCTCACCCAGTCAGAGCTCGACCAGGCGCGCCTCCAGCTCGAACACGCGCGCGCGGCCTTGGCGGCGGCCGGCGCGCGGGTGGCGGCAATGCGCGAACACGAACAACTGATCGACAAGGCCTTCAGACTCGGCGAGCGCGGGCTGGCGGACTTGCTGCGCTCGCGCGCCCTGTCCCACGAAGCACAAATGGCGCAGCGCCAGCAGCAGGCCGCGCTCGGCCGGGCGCACGCCCAATTTAACCAGGCATCGGGAGTCCTTCCATGAAATTACTAGCCGCATTCCTGTTCGCGCTATCGCTGATCGCGGGCGCAATCGCTTCCCCCGGCGCGCACGGGCCGAATGGCGAACATCTCGACGGCCAGGCCAATGCGGTCGAAGCTGGCAGCGTGCCGCGCGTCGAAACCTTCAGCGAACTGTTCGAACTGGTCGGCCAGCTGTCGGGCGGCGAGCTTTCCATCATGGTCGACCGCTATGAGAGCAATGAACCAGTCCTGAACGGCAAGCTGGAAGTGGAGTTCAAGGGGCTCAAGGCGGTCGCCAAGTTCCATGCGGACATGGGCGACTACGCGATCGACGATGCGAAAATGGTCAAGGCGCTGTCGGCGCCGGGCAAGCATGCCCTGCTCTTCACCTTCATCGCCGGCGAGGAAGGCGACCTGCTCGAGGGTACGCTCGATGTTGGCGCCGCGCCGGCCGGCGACCATCACGACACGCCGTACTGGCAATGGGCCGCGCTGTTCGCGCTCCTCGCCGCCGCGCTTGGCGCGCTGGCGTTGTTCCTGCGTCGCCGCGGCCGGAGGGCCGCACCATGAACAAGGCCACCCTCCGCATCATCGGCGCACTCGCCCTGACTTGCCTGGCCCAGGCCGGCCTGGCATCGCCCGGCGCCCATGGCCCGAACGGCGAACACCTCGATGGCAAGTCCACCCTGCCCGGTTCCGGCCTGGCCCGCCTTGCCGACGGCAGCGTCAACGTACCGAAACTGGCGCAGCGGCGCATGACGATCCGCACGGTCATGGTCCACGAAGGCGACCAGCCGCAGTCGGTCGAATTGAACGGCCGCACCAGCATCGACCCGAACGCAGGCGGCCGCGTGCAGGCGCCGTTCGCCGGCCGCATCGAAGCCGGACCGGCCGGCATCCCCACCGCGGGAACGGCCGTGCGCAAGGGCCAGGTGCTGGTCCTGCTACGGCCCGTGGCCGCGGCCGCCGACCGGGGCAGCCAGCAGGTGCAGCTGGCCGAGGCAAGGGCCAACCGCGCCCTGCTCGAGCGCCGTGTCAAGCGCCTCGAATCGCTGGAAGGCACGGTGCCTGCCAAGGATATCGATGCGGCCAGAACCGAGCTGGCCGCCACGGCCGCCAAGGAAGGCGCGATCGCCAACGCGCTGCACGGGCGGGAGCAGATCGTCGCCTCCGCCAGCGGCGTGATCGCCAGCGCCAATGTGCTCAGCGGGCAGATTGTCGACGCGCGCGACATCCTGTTCGAGATCGTCGATCCGGACAAGATGCTGGTCGAGGCGCTGGTCACCGATCCGCGCATGGCCAGCGGCATCGTCGGCGCCCGCCTTGCCGGTCTTCCCGATGTGGAGCTGGTCCTGGCAGGCCGGAGCCGCAGTCTGCGCGACGGCGCGCTGCCGGTCACCTTCCGCGCCAGGGGCAAGTCGCTGCCGATGGCGGTGGGCCAGCCGGTGACCGTCATTGCCAGGCTGAGATCGAGCGTGCGCGGCGTGGCCTTGCCGGCCGAGGCCCTGGTGCGCAATCCCTCCAACCAGACGATCGTCTGGATCAAGTCCGGCGCCCAGCGCTTTATCGCCCTGCCGGTGGAAGCGAAGGCGCTCGACGCCAGTACCGTGGTGGTCACCAGGGGCCTGGGCGGCGACAACCGGGTCGTCGTCTCCGGCGCCTCCTTGATCAACCAGATCCGGTAGGCGCCGATGTTCAATTCCATCGTCCGTTTCAGCCTGCATAACCGGCTATTCGTGCTGGTCGGCGCCTTCCTGCTGATGCTGTACGGGGGCCTGGTCGCGTCCCGTACGCCCGTCGACGTCTTCCCCGACCTGAACAAGCCGGTCATCACCGTCCTCACCGAGGCCGGCGGCATGGCGCCCGAAGAGGTCGAGCAGATCGTTACCTTCCCGATCGAAACCGCGCTCAACGGCATGCCCGGGGTGAGCCGGGTGCGCTCGGTTTCCGGCGTCGGCTTGTCCATCGTGTATGCGGAGTTCGAGTGGGGCACGGATGTGTACCGCAACCGCCAGCTGGTCGCCGAGCGCATGGCGCTGGTCAAGGAGCAGCTGCCGGAGTCGATCGCGCCGGTGATGGGGCCGGTGTCGTCGATCATGGGCGAGATCATGCTGATCGCGCTGCCGATCGACGTCAAGGCCACCGATCCGATGAAGGCGCGCGAGTACGCCGACTTCGTGCTGCGTCCGCGCCTGCTGTCGATTCCCGGCATCTCGCAGGTGATCCCGATCGGCGGCGAGGTGCGCCAGCTCCGGGTCGAACCCGATCCCGCGCGCATGGCCCAGTTCGGCGTGACGCTCGACCAGCTGACCCAGGCGCTGCGCTCGTTCGCGTCGAACACGTCCGGCGGCTTCATCGACTTGAACAGCCGCGAATACCTGATCCGCAATCTCGGGCGCACCAATCGCCTCGAGGATGTGCAAGGCCTGCCGCTGGCCTTCCGCAACGGCACGCCCGTGTTGCTGTCGCAGGTGGCCGAGGTGCGCTTCGCGCCGGCGTTCAAGCGCGGCGACGCCGGCATGAACGGCTTGCCGGCGGTGATCGTCAGCGTTCAGAAACAGCCTTCGGGCGACACCGTCCGCCTGACGCGCGATATCGAAACCGCGCTCAAGGAACTGAAGCAGGGCCTGCCGGCCGGCATCGCCGAGCCGGTCGTGCTGTTCCGGCAAGCCACTTTCATCGACAGCTCGATCGGCAATGTGGCCGAGGCGCTGCGCGATGGCGCCGTGCTGGTTGCGATCATCCTGTTCGCCTTCCTGCTCAGCGCCAGGACCACGCTGATCTCGCTGGTCGCCATCCCGCTGTCGCTGGCGGTGACCGCGCTCGCCTTCAAGCTGCTGGACCAGTCGATCAACGTCATGACCCTGGGCGGCCTGGCGATCGCCATTGGCGAACTGGTCGACGACGCCGTGGTCGACGTCGAGAACATCGTGCGCCGCCTCAAGCAGAAGGCGGCGGACGTATCGGTGCTCGACGTGATCTGGCATGCGTCGGTCGAAGTACGTTCCGGCATCGTGTATGCCACCGTGATCGTGGTGCTGGTGTTCGTTCCCTTGTTCGCCCTGCCCGGCATCGAGGGGCGCCTGTTCGCGCCGCTGGGCATTGCCTATATCGCCTCGATCCTGGCCTCGATGCTGGTGTCGATGACCGTCACGCCGGCCTTGTCCTACTACCTGCTGCCACGCATGAAGCGGCTCCAGCATGGCGACAGCCCGATCGTGCGGCGCCTCAAGGCCTGGGATACGCGCGTGCTGGCCTGGTCCTTCCCGCGCGCCAACGCCATCCTCGCGGTCGCACTGGCCGCCGTGGTGCTGGCGCTGGCGACGGTGCCCTTCTTCCCGCGCGCGTTCCTGCCGGCCTTTAACGAGGGCTCGCTGGTGATGGGCATGACGTTCACGCCGGGCACCTCGCTGGCCGAGGCCAACAAGATGGGGGCGCTGGCCGAAACCCTGATCCTCCAGGTGCCGGAGGTGAGCAAAGTAGGCCGCCGCACCGGCCGCGCCGAACTCGACGAACATGCCGAAGGCGTGCACTCGTCCGAGATCGACGTCGACCTCAAGGCCAGCAAGCGCAGCCGCGAACAGATCATGGCGCACATCCGCAGCCAGCTGGCGGCGATACCGGCCTCGGTGGCGATCGGCCAGCCGATCTCGCACCGGCTCGATCACCTGTTGTCGGGCGTGCGCGCCCAGATCGCGCTGAAGATCTATGGCGACGATATCGACACCCTGCGCGGCCTGGCCGAGGACCTGCGCGCCCGCCTGGGGGCGGTGCCGGGCCTGGTCGACCTGTCGGTCGAGCGCCAGGTGCTGATCCCGCAGATCAAGGTGCGGATCGACTACCGCAAGGCGGCGCAGCATGGCCTGACCGGCGGCCAGGTCGTCACCGCCCTGCAATCGCTCAGCGAAGGCATCACGGTCACCCAGGTCATCGATGGGGTGCGCCGCTTCGACCTGGTGGTCAGGCTGGCCGACAGCGGCCGCACGCCGCAGGACCTGGCGCGCGTGATGATCGACAGCCCGGCGGGACGGGTCGCGCTGGCGTCGGTCGCCACGGTCGAGGAAGGCGACGGACCGAACCAGATCGGGCGCGAGAACGGCCGCCGCCGCATCGTCGTGTATGCCAACACCGACGGTTCGAACATGTCGCGCGTGATTGGCGACGTGCGCCGGGAAGTGGCCGCCAGGCCGCTGCCGGACGGCTACTTCGTCAGCACCGAGGGCCAGTTCCAAGCCCAGGAGCAGTCCCAGCGGCTGATCATCGTCCTGTCCCTCGGATCGCTGCTGCTGATCTTCCTGGTGCTGTACTCGCGCTACCGCTCGACGACGCTGGCGCTGGTCATCATGGGCAATATCCCGTTCGCCCTGGTCGGCAGCGTGATTGCGATGTGGATCGCCGGCGTGTCGCTGTCGGTGGCGTCGATGGTCGGTTTCATCACCCTGGCCGGCATCGCGACGCGCAATGGCATCCTGAAAGTCAGCCACTACATCAACCTGTGCAAGTTCGAAGGCGAGCGGTTCGGCTGGCCGATGATCGTGCGCGGGTCGCTCGAACGGCTGACGCCGGTCATCATGACGGCGCTGGTGGCGGCGTTCGCGCTGGCGCCCCTGCTGATGGCGGCGGACGCGCCCGGCAAGGAAATCCTGCATCCGGTCGCGGTCGTCATCTTTGGCGGCTTGATCAGCTCGACGATTCTCGATTCCCTGCTGACCCCATTGCTGTTCTACCGCGTCGGACGCGCGCCGCTGCAGCGGCTGGTGGCGCAAGATGCAAGCGAAAGTTTTTAACCTGGAGATTCACATGAAGAAGATCATCGTTCTCACCGCCATCGCCGCCGGCATGGCGTTCTCGGGCCAGGCGCTGGCGCATGGCGCCAAGCCGAAGCACGGCGGCATCGTGCAAAGCGCGGGCGACCTGTCGTTCGAACTGGTCGGCAAGGATGGCAAGGCGCTCATCCACGTCGCCGACCATGGCGCCGAGTATGCGACGGCGGGCGCGACCGGCACGCTGACCGTCCTGTCGGGCGGCAGCAAGAGCGTGGCCGACCTCGAGCCGGGCGCGGGCGGCACCCTCGTCTCGAAGACGGACGTGCAGCTGGCGCCCGGCGCCAAGGCGGTGGCGGCGATCACCTTGCCGGGCAAGGCGCCGCTCAGCGTGCGTTTCTCGGTCAAGTAAGCGGGCCGGGCAAGCCGGCGCCGGCGGGGAGGCTGGCGGCCGCGGCGCGCCTGTTTTCGCTCCCGGGCAACAGTTTGTTGCATTTAAGACCTTGCAGCCGCCATGCCCGGCCGTTACGCTATGCCTGTTTCCCCTATTCCAACGGATTTTTGTATGTCATTCATTCGCAGTCTCCGCCTTGCCCTGCTGGCCGCCTCGGTCGGTGTTTCGGTGGGCGCCCACGCCGACAGCTCCACCTCCTCCGCCTCGAGCATGGCGTCGGAGTCGAGCGGCAGCGTATCGACCTCGCTCAAAGGCTCGAGCACCAGCTCGAGCGGCGAAGACAAGGTCGCCGACGCCGATTACCGCGTGATCCACCTGGCCGCCCTGCCCGAACAGGCCGGCATGGCCCGCGTGACGATGGAAACGGACGGCGCCAAGCATCGCCTCGTGCTCGACCTGCCGCAGGCCGCGCTGGACAAGGCCCGCCTCGAAAAAGGCGACCTGGTGCGCGCAAGCAATCGCGTCTACGGTTACGAGTTTGCCCGCAGCGACACCCGCCAGGCCTTCTTCCTCGTGCTTGCCGACAACTGGTACAACGATTTGGCAGCGCGTCCGGTGCGCATGTGACCATCCGCCACCTGCTGCTGACCGCCGCGGCCCTGGCGCTGGCGGCGGGCACGGCGCAGGCGCAGTCAGGGACTTCCGGCGCCGCCAATTCCTCCGCCTTCTGCGACCGCCTGCACCCGCTCACTGCCGCCCAGCAGGATCGCCTGCTGCGCTTTGCCGCCGTGGTGCGCGACGAGCTCAATGACGGCGCCAGCGGCATCGCCCTGGTCAGCCGTTCCGGCCTCGACCTGTCGCGCTTCAAGATCCGCTATTCGCATGCCGCGATCGGCTGGCGCGCCGCCGACGGCGCCTGGTCGGCGCGCCAGCTGTACTACGCCTGCGACGAAGCGCGCCCGCGCATCTATGACCAGGGCGTGCCCGGCTTCGTCATGGGGATCGACGATCCCGCGCTCGGCTACATCTCGATCGTCACGATCCCGGCGGGGGCAGCGGACAGCCTGCGCACGGCGGCGCTCGATCCGGCCAAGGCGCTGCAGCTGCTGTCGGCGAGCTACAGCGCGAATGCCTATGCCTGGAGCACCCGCTACCAGAACTGCAACCAGTGGCTGATGGAGATGCTCGCCGTCGCCTGGGGCGGCCTGGCAGCCGGCGAGGACATGCGCGCCAGCGCCCAGTCCTGGCTGAAGCTGGCCGGCTACGCGCCGCAGCCGGTCGATGTCGGTTCGCGCATGCTGATGCTGGCATCCTGGTTCATGCCGATGCTGCACCTGGACGACCACCCGCCGCAGGACCGCTCGGCGCTGCGCCTGCAGGTGAGCCTGCCGGCAGCCGCCGAAGGCTTCATCCGCGCCCGCGTGCCGGGCAGCGAGCGGACCGAGATCTGCCACAACGGCAACCAGGTGGTCGTGCACAAGGGCTGGACGCCGGTGGCCGCCGGCTGCGTCGCCGGCGAAGGCGACAAAGTCATCCCGCTGTAAGCCCGCGCCCACCGTTCATGCATCGTTTGGCACCGTTGGTCGCGCCGCGCCCGCCGGCGCGCGCGTTCGGACCTAGAATGCCGGCATGCCCAATCCAGTCCACTTCAAGCCCGGCCAGTTCTATGGCGACGTGCACCATGGCGCCAGCGCCAGCGTGTTCGACATCCGCCGCCTGATCGCCACCCGCAGCGAGGACGAGGTCGAGACCCACCGCCACGACGACGCCCACTTCGTCCTGGTCCTGTCCGGTGTCTATATTTCGAGCGCGCTGCACGCGCCGGCGCAGGCGCCTGCTCCCACGCTCGTGTTCAATCCCGCCGGCACTACACACCGAGACCGCTTCCTCGATGGCCGCGGCAGCTTCATGACCGTCTCGCTCGACCCGGCCATGCTGCGCGGCGCCGAGGAATTGCAGGCGGCCCAGCAATGCGCCACCGTGCTGGCGGACCGGGCCAGCGTAGCGGCCGCGTTCCGGATCGCCCGCGAAATTGGCCGCGGCGGCGATCCCGCCCTGCTGGAGGCGGGCGCCTGGGAAGTGCTGGCCAGCCTGCACAGGGCCTCGGCCAGCGGACGGCGCGCCCTGCCCGGCTGGGCTCACCAGGCGTATGAGGCCGTGATGGACATGGCGGCCGACACCCACCTGCGCATCGCGGACCTGGCCGCCGCCCTCGGCGTGCATCCCGTGCACCTGGCGCGCGTGTTCCGCCAGGCCTGGGGCTGTTCGCCGGGCGACCTGCTGCGCTGGCGCCGCGTCGAGCAAGCCAGCGGCCTGCTGCGGCGCCCGAACCTGCGCATGGCCGATGTGGCCCTCAGTGCCGGCTTTGCCGACCAGAGCCATATGACGCGCGCCTTCCAGGAACAGTACGGCATGACGCCGACCAGTTACCGGCGCAAGATGTTTCAAACGTTCAAGACCGTGCCCCATCCGGCTGGCTAGACTGGGCTTTTCCACTTTGGAGTACACAATATGTTGCGACACTTGACCTTACTGCTGGCCGTCGCCGGCGGCGCCCACGCAGGCGAACTGGACGCCGTCACCACCGCCATCCAGGCGGGCGAATTCAAGCAGGTCACCAGCGTCGTGGTGGCCCGCCACGGCAAGCTGATCTACGAACAGTATTTCGACAAGGAAGGCGCCGAGGGCTTGCGCAATACCCGTTCGGTGACCAAGACGGTGGCGGGCATGCTGGTCGGCCTGGCCGTCGAGCGCAAGCTGCTGCGCGCCGATACGCCGGTGTTGCCGCATTTCCCAGAACTGCGCCCGCTGGCCCACGCCGATCCGCGCAAGGACAAGATCACGGTCGAGGATTTCCTGACCATGAGCTCGGCGCTCGAGTGCTCCGACGACAACCAGTTCTCGAGCGGCAACGAGGAACGCATGTACCTGGTCGAGGACTGGAGCCGCTTCGCGGCCGACCTGCCGATCCGCGGCTTTCCCGAGTGGCAGCCCCGTCCCGACCAGTCGCCCTATGGCCGCGCCTGGAGCTACTGCACGGCGGGCGTCGCCCTGCTGGGGCCGCTGCTGGAACGCGCCAGCGGCCAGAGCGTGCCGGACTTCGCCGCCGCCAACCTGTTCCAGCCGCTCGGGATCGACAAGGTGAAGTGGCAGTTCCAGCCCAAGGGCACGGCGATGACGGGCGGCGGCCTGCAGCTGCGCAGCGTCGACCTGTTCAAGCTCGGCCAGCTCTACCTGGACGGCGGGCGCTGGGACGGCAGGCAGGTGATCTCGGCCGACTGGGTCAGGCGCTCGATCGCGCCGCATGCGAATGCGCGCGACGACATCGATTACGGCTACCTGTGGTGGCTGCAGCCGTTCAAGGTCGACGGGCGCACGGTGCGCAGCTACGGCATGGCCGGTTCCGGCGGCAACAAGGTCTTCGTGCTGCCGGAGCAGGATGCGGTGGTCGTCATCACGACCACCAATTTCCAGGTGCGCGGCGCCCATCCCCTGAGCGAAAAGCTGCTCACGAGCCTGATCCTGCCGGTGCTGATGCGCTGAGCGCGCGCGATCAATTCCAGTGTTTCTCGTCGTTTTCGGGTGCCGAGTCGCTGGCCTGGGAGTAGGCCAGCCAGCGCTTGAGGCTCTCGAAGCGCGTGACCCGGAAGCCGTCCGCGCTCACCAGCCCGACCTGCTCGAACTGATGGGGCGGCAAGACCGCCTTCGAGGTCGTCGGCAGGTGCTCGATCATGCGCCGGAACGCCGCCTGGAGCTTCGCTTCCCACAGGTGCAGCGCGTTTTCGTTGAAGCGGTTGCTCTCGAAATAGATCGTCAGGGTCCCATTCGGGTTGCCGAAGCCGACGATGGCGGCACCCTTCTTCAGGTTGGGCGGCAGTTCCACCTCGCTGCCGGGCACCGGGACGAACAAGGCCGCATGGCCGTTGCCGTGGGGGTGGCCCATCGGCGTGTCTCTCTCAAACGTACTGACTCGGGTGTCCAATTTCTATCCAGCGCAAAATATTGTCCAAGGGAATTATAGTGTATTTTGGAAACGTCGGGCCGCTTTGGAAGGCCCGGCCGCTTCGTCTATAATCTGCGTCTTCCGGACGGGGTACAGCATGCATGGGCGTGCGGCGCCGCACCCGGCGCGGAGCCCCGCCGATGGTTTTTAGCTCGATCACCTTCCTGTTCTATTTTCTGCCTTGCTTCCTGCTGCTGTATTACCTTCTTCCTTGGAAGAACGGTGTATTGCTGGCCGGCAGCCTCGTGTTCTATGCCTGGGGCGAGCCGCGCTTCGTGCCGCTGCTGATGGCGTCGGCTTTGATCAATTACGGCTTCGGCCGCGCGATCGCCGCCGCCGAGGCCGGGCGCGCCGTGTGGCTGGCGCTGGGCATCGGCGCCAACCTGTGCATGCTGATGTATTACAAATACCTCGGCTTTTTCGCCGAGCTGTTCAACCGTGTGGCGGAGCCCTTCGGCCATCGCGTCGATGTCGTCAAGATCGTGCTGCCGCTGGGAATTTCCTTCTTCACCTTCCAGGGCATTTCCTACCTGATCGACATCTACCGGCGCGACATACCCGCGCAGTCGAGCTTCTGGCGTTTTGCCATGTACAAGGCCATGTTCCCGCAGCTGATCGCCGGCCCGATCGTGCGCTACCGCCAGATCGCCGCCGAAATCGACCAGCGCGTCATCAGCAACAGGCGCGTCTGGCTCGGCATCCAGCTGTTCGTGCTGGGCCTGTCGCAAAAGATCCTGATCGCCAACCCGGCGGCCCTGTCGGCCGACTACATCTTCGGCCTCGGCGCCGCACAGCTAAGCGCCGCCAGCGCGTGGATCGGCGCGGCCGCCTATTCGGTCCAGATCCTGTTCGATTTTTCCGGCTATTCGACGATGGCGATCGGCCTGGCCCACCTGCTCGGCTTTACCTATCCGCCCAACTTTAACCGGCCCTACACGGCGCGCTCGGTGACCGACTTCTGGCGCCGCTGGCACATCAGCCTGTCCTCCTGGTTCCGCGATTACGTCTACATTCCGCTGGGCGGCAACCGCAAGGGCGCGGCGCGCACCTATTTCAACCTGGCGCTGGTGTTCTTCCTGTGCGGCCTGTGGCATGGCGCGGCGTGGACCTTCGTGATCTGGGGCTTGTGGCATGGCGCGCTGCTGGTGCTCGAACGCCTGGGCCTGGAGCGCTGGCTGGCGCGCCTGCCGCGGCCCGCCGCCCATCTTTACACCTTGCTGTTCGTGGCCTTGGGCTGGGTATGGTTCCGCGCCAGCGACGTGCCGCACGCGCTGGCCTACCTGGCGGCGATGTTCGGCCAGGGCCAGGCCGGCGCGACTGCACTGCCGTGGCAAATGTTCCTGAGCGGCTCCAGCACGCTGGCCATCGTACTCGGCCTGCTGCTGGCCACCCTGCGCCTGGACGGCATCGCGGCCGGGCTGCTGCGCCTGCGCTACGCGGGCCAGGCGTGCAAGGGTGCGCTGGTGGCCTCGGGCGCGGCGCTGTGCGTGCTCAGCCTTGCGGCGGGCACCTACAACCCCTTCATCTATTTCCGCTTCTGACAGCACGATGCCCATGCTCCGACACTTGCAGGCACATGCCGCCAAAGCCGCCCTGGTGGCCGTACTGGCGATACCGGCCTTGCTCACCTGGCGCGAAGCCAGCCACGAGAACGCCGAGAACCGCCGCCTCGCCGCCCTGCCTGCCGTTCCGGCAAGCTGGAAGGCGGCGCTGGAAGCACCGGCCCAGTTCGATGCCTGGATCAACGACCACCTGGCCAGCCGCAACAGCCTGGTCAAGTTCAACACCCGGCTGCGCTACCGCCTGCTGGGCGATTTCCCGACGATCCAGATGGCGGCCGGCCAGCATGGCCGCATCTTCCTCGCGGCCCACGGCACCAATGTGCAGCCCTATTCCGCGATGACCAGCGTATGCGCGAACGGCGCGCCGGCCGATGCGCAACTGGCCAGCTACCTGAACGGCCTGTTCGCCGACTTCGGCCGCATGGGCATGGCGCCGAAGATGATGATCGTTCCGTCCGCCCCGGTGGTCTACAGCGACGAGGCGCCGGCCTGGCTGCAGCAGCGCTGCGCCAGCGAGGCCACGCCTGCCGCCATGCTGCTGGCCGGTCCGGCGCTGGGCGCAGAAACGCGCGCCGCGATCTGGTATCCGTTGGCGGAGATGCGCATGATCAGGCAGAGCGCCGACCTGTTTCCCAAGGCCTGGTTCCATTGGAACGGGCCCGGCCTGAACCTGGTTGCCGAGCAGAGCGTGAGCCGGCTGTTCGGCGTCGCGGGGGCGGCCGCGCCGGCGCTGGCGACCCAGTCGCGGATCGACCAGTCCGACGTGTCTTTCCTGTTTCCCGGTATCGATACCAGGAACAAGATTGTCGAACCCGACCTCGCGGGCGCGAAGATCGACGCCTGCTACGGCCCGGCCTGCTTCCCGGAACTGGCCGAGTTCAGTGCGACGCTGGGCGACCTGTCGCGCTTTCGCAATCCGCATGGCCCCAAGCGGCGCTTGCTGATCGTGTCCGATTCCTTCGGCGCCAAGATCTCGGGCTGGTATGCGCGCTACTACGGCACCGTCGAGCATGTAGCGACGAATGCCGTCGGGCAGCTGAGCAGCGCGCAAATGGCGCAGCTCAGCGCCTTCCTGTTCCGCGACCGCGCCGATACCGATGTGCTGTTCCTCTACCACGACGCCGGCTTGACCGGCACCATCGAAGGCGGCTTGCGCCGCTTCCATGAAGCGCAGGCCGCGGCACGCATGGCGGCGGCGCCGGCCGCGGCCAACTAAGGGCGCCGTCAGCCGCCGCCCCGCGCTTTGCGCACGGGCGGCTCGCCGTCCGCGTGATCGTGCTGTTCGCGGCTATCGGGATTGTCGGCGCCGGCCAGGCCGCAAGGCAGCAGGAAGCGCGCGAAGCGCGAGGTCCGGAACATGCAGCACTGGAAGTCGGTGATCTGGTCATGCGTCCCGCCGGGCTGGTCCGTCATCACATTGTCCGGATCGGAGGAATGCGACCACAGATCGGCCAGGTGGCCGATTTCCTGGACGACGACGGTGCCGTCGCCCTGAGCATCGACCAGGATCCAGTCGGTGCCCGGATAGGCGCACCCGCTCGCTTCCTTGATGTCCTTGACGAAATACACGGTGACGGTCGAGCAGCAGCCGCAGGTGTTTGCGGAAAACCAGGAGAAAAAGCGCTGGAACATGCCGGCGAGGGTGCAGACGGTGGAGCTCAGGTACTCCGGCTTGATCACGACTTCGTAGCTGCAGACGACCAGTTCGATATTGCAGCGGCGCAGCACGGCGGCGGCGTCGCGCATCATGGCCTGGGCATCTGCCAGCGGGATGGCGGGGTTACCGCGGCGATCGGCCAGCAATTTGACGCACAAGCCCATGTACTTGCGCGGCTCGATACCCAGCAGGCATAACAGCAGGCCGGGCAGGCGAATCACCCAGTCGATGACCCAGCACACCCATTTGACGATGTAGACGACGTATTCGATGAACACTTCGATGACGTCGATGATGGTTTCGAGCACGTCGTGGCACACCCAGTTCCAGACGGTCTCGACCACAGTCACCAGTCTCGTGACCCAGTTGCACAGTTCGCTCAATGGCCAGGGAAGCCACTTGCACACCCTTTCGAGGACTTCCTTGACGACAGTGATGACGGAACTGACCCACTCGCACACGGTCCTCACGATCTGGCGGGCGACTTGTACCAGCGTGCGGACGACGAGGACGACGGGCGTTAAGATTGCGTTGCAAATCATGATGGCCTCCATTAGCCACAGATACGGGCTCATCAGTAGATCCTCACACAGGCCAATGGCACGGACAAGCCGGCCGGGACTACCAAGGGCCCGTCCCGCTTGCGCATGCGCAGGCAATGTCGGGATTGCTTTGTCCCGGCGAAACCCCTCCGTATGTATTCCATCTCGTCAATTTTGCAGCTGGTGTCCGAAAAACCGCATCTCGTCGCAAAAATCCCCCGCCTCCCCTTGTGTTTACGTACTATCTAATTTGATAATTTTTCCTATCGAGGGGAAGGCGGACGACATGAGCACAGAAATTAATATCCCTGCGGCGAAGCCAATGGCGCCGATCCCGCGGACCGAGCGCATCGCAGCGCTGGACGTGATTCGCGGCTTTGCCCTGATCGGCATCTTGCTGATGAATATCGAGTACTTCAACCGCCCGACCTCGGACATCGGCAGCGGCATCCAGGCGGGCCAGAGCGGCGCCGACCTGTTGTTCAGCCTGTTCGTGATGTATTTCGTGACCGGCAAATTCTGGACCCTGTTCTCGCTGCTGTTCGGCATGGGCTTCGGCGTGATGCTGATGCGCGCCGAGACGGCGCAGCGCAGCTTCCTGCTTCCCTATCTGCGCAGGATCGCGGCGCTGATGGTGTTCGGTGCGCTGCACCACATGTTCCTGTGGGCCGGGGATATCCTGTTCAGCTATTCGGTGGCGGCGATCGCCCTGCTGATCGTGCTGTACGGACGAGGCAAGTACATCCTGGCCAGCATCGCGGTGCTGGTGGGCGTCGGCTTTATTCCGGGAATGAGCTGGACCTTCGGCATCGCCGGCGGCGTCGCCTTCTTCGGTGCATGCGCCTGGTACTTGCGCTGCCCCGAGCGGATCACCGTGTTCAAGCGCAGCGTGCCGGTGTTCCGCATCGTCATCGGCTTGATCATGACCGCCGCCGTGGTCGCCGTGCTGGCCGGTTTCTTCATGCCGGGCGTACCGCACGAGGGCAAGGTCGCGCTGCCGGTCGCCGGCACCGTGTTCTTCATTCTTGCCTTCCTGATGGCGCGCTTCCATAACCCGGAAGACGTACGGGTGCGGCGCATGGCGGTGGGCCTGTACTGTTTCCAGATGATCATGATGACGACCATGGGCGCGGCCCAGTACCTGAGCCCGGATCCGGTCAAGATGGAGGCATTGAAGCTCGACCAGGCCGCCAGCGTCGCCGCCGCGGCCAGCCCCGCCGTGGCGGCGCCGGTGGCGCCGGCGCCTGCCGCCAAGGCTCCGGCCGCGGCGAAGGATGCCGCCAAGCCCGATCCCAAGGCGGCGCCGCCGAAACCGCTGACTCACGCCGAACAAGTCGACAAGGCGCGCAAGGAGCGCACTGAACGGCTCGCCAAGCGCAAGGCGGAGCGCGACAGCGAGGTACGCACGCTGAGCAAGGGGAGTTATGCGGAGCTCGTTGCCATGCGCACCAAGCATTTCCTTGAACATGCGCCAGGCCAGGTGGGCTTCGCATCGATCCTGATTGCCATGTTCCTGCTCGGCTTCTGGTTCGTCCGCTCCGGCATCATGGCCAATACCGGCGCCCACTTGCCGCTGTTCCGCAAGCTGGCCTTCATCGCGCTGCCGATCGGCCTCGCCATCGGCCTGTCCGGTTCGCTGATCGCCACCCACGCCACGCCCGGCACGCCGAACGGCTTCGGGATCGCCATGGGCTTGCTCATGCTGGGCAACCTGCCCGCCTGCCTGGGCTACGCCAGCGTGATCGTGCTGATGCTGCACAGCCGCTCGGTGTTCGCCAACATCAGCGTGCTGGCGCCGTTCGGCCGGATGGCGCTGACCAATTACCTGACCCACAGTGTGGTCCTCAGCACCATCTTCTTCGGTTATGGATTCGGCCTGTACGGCATCGACCGCTTCTATCAGCTGGGCTTCGTGGTCGCGCTGGTGGCGCTACAGATTCCACTGTGCCACTTGTGGCTGAAACACTTCCGTTATGGTCCGGTAGAATGGCTGTGGCGCGCGATCACCTACTGGCAGATTCCTGCCATGCGAGTGGCCCCGGCAAATACGGCCGGCGGCGTACCGCACGCGGCTTAGGATCAACTTCGGGAAAGTCAGTGCATGGGTATTCGCGTTTGCAAGTCCGTCTCATGGTTGCCATTCTTGCTGTTCATGGCAGCGTCCCACGGACTTGCGGCGCCCTCGCCCGCCGCGCCCTCAGCCTCCCGCACGATCCAGGTCGCCGGCCTCAAACAGGGCGCCAGCATCCTGGTCGACCGCTGGGGCGTGCCCCATATCTACGCCCAGAGCGAGGACGACCTGTTCTTCGTCCAGGGCTTCAATGCGGCGCGCGACCGCCTGTTCCAGATCGATTTGTGGCGCCGCCGCGGCCTCGGACAGCTGGCGTCGGTGTTCGGGGCCGGCTACGTCGAGCAGGACAAGGCGGCCCGCCTGTTCCTGTACCGCGGCGACATGCAGCAGGAATGGCGTTCCTATGGCGATCGCGCCGAAGCCATCACGGCGCGCTTCGTCGCCGGCATCAATGCCTATGTCGAATACCTGGGCAGGAACCCGCAGGCCATGCCCTACGAATTCCTCCGCCTCGGCTACGCGCCCGCCAAATGGCAGGCCGACGACGTGGTGCGCATCCGCAGCCATGGCCTCACGCGCAATTTGACCGCCGAGGTAGCGCGCGCGGACACGGTATGCAAGGCCGGCCTGGCCGCCGACCAAGTCCGGGCCAGGCTGGAGCCGAAGTGGGTGACCAAGGTGCCCGATGGCCTCGACCCCTGCCTGCCGCTCGGCCTGCTGGACGTGTTCATGCTGGCGACCCAGCCGGCCGTGATCAAGGGCGCCGGCCCGGCCCCGCTCGCGGCGGCCGACGCGCCGCCGCCGATGGAAGGCAGTAACAACTGGGTCATTTCGCCGCGGCGCTCCAGCACCGGCCGTCCGATCCTGGCGAACGATCCGCACCGCGCCTTTTCGGCGCCGTCGCTACGCTACATCACGCACCTGTCCGCGCCCGGGCTCGATGTCGTGGGCGCCGGCGAACCGGCGCTGCCGGGCATCTCGATCGGCCACAACGGCAAGATCGCCTTCGGCCTGACCATTTTCGGCATCGACCAGGAAGACCTGTACGTCTACCAGCTCAATCCCGCCGATGCCAATCAGTACAAATACCGCGGCGGCTGGGAAAAACTGACGCTGGTGCGCGAAACGATCGCCGTGCGCGGCAAGCCGAACGTCGACGTCGAGCTCAGGTTCACGCGCCACGGTCCGCTGATTTTCGCCGAACCTGGCAAGGGACGCGCCTACGCGGTGCGCACCGGCTGGATGGCGGCCGGCATGGCCCCCTATTTCGGCAGCATCGGCTACATGCGGGCGGAGAATTTCGCCCAGTTCCGGCAAGCCATGCGCAACTGGGGCGCGCCGACCGAGAACCAGGTGTATGCCGACACCAAGGGCAATATCGGCTGGGTCACCGGCGGCCTGGCGCCGATCCGTCCCAACTGGGATGGCCTGATGCCGGTGCCGGGCGACGGGCGCTACGAATGGGCCGGTTTCCTGTCCGGCGACAAGCTGCCGTTCGCGTACAACCCCAAGGCCGGCTGGTTCGCCTCGGCCAACGAAATGAACCTGCCGGCGGCTTTCCCCTATCGCGAGCACAAGCTTGGCTTCGAATGGCCGCACAAGGGGCGCTACATGCGCCTGCAGGAGCAGTTGTCGCGTAATGGCAAGACCAGCATCGAGGATTCGATGCGCTTGCAGAACGACGTGCTGTCGGTGCCGGCGCGGCGCATGGTCGCCCTGCTCAAGCCCCTGGTCTCGCTCGACACCAAGACCGCCGCGGCGCTACGCATGTTGAAGGCCTGGGATTGCCGCCAAACCGCCGACTCGGCCGCCGCCGCGCTGTACGAGGTATGGTGGTCGCGCTACCTGGGCACGGCCTTCACGGCGGCGGTGCTCAGTCCGCGGGAAGCGGGCGTCGTGCCCTTCCCCGATACGACCGAGTTGATCGATTCCCTGGAAAAGCCAGCCGCGCGCTTCGGCAAGGATGCCGCCGCCAAGCGCGACCGCGTGCTGTTGACGAGCCTGGCCGGGGCCTATGCCGACATGGAACACATGCTGGGCCCGGATCCGGCAGCATGGCAATGGGGCAAGCTGCACTACGGCTACGTGACGCATCCGCTCGGCGTGTTCGCCGACCAGGCGACCCGCGCCAAGCTGAACGTGGGGCCGGCGCCGCGCCAGGGCGGAAGCTACACCGTCAACATTTCCGGCTACCGCCCCACGGACTACCTGCAAGTGCACGGCGCCTCGTTCCGGGTGGTGGTCGACGTGGGCAACTGGGACAATTCACGCGCGATGAACATGCCCGGACAATCGGGCGACCCGGACAGCCCGCATTACCGCGACCTGGCGCCGCAATGGACGCGCGGCGAGTACTTCCCGCTGCTGTATTCCAAGGCGGCGGTGGAGGCGGCGGCGACGCTGCGGCTTACGCTGGTACCCGCGCCGTAACAGAAATCGAGGCCAGAAGGTCATCAGCTACATAGCCAACGTCGTCCTCGCGCACGCGCACTGCTGTCCGGAATAATTTTGTTGACTTTTTCCTTGCCCCTTAGCTGACCCGCTGCGCTGCCGAAGTCGACGCTGTGAAACGTGAAATGCAATCTCCGACGATAGGGGTAGGGAAGGTTTTCGCCTCCCCTCCCTCCAAACCGTACGTGCGGTTTTCCCGCATACGGCTTTCCAGTCGGTGGTTTCCTCATCGGGATTGTCTCGCTTCAAGCAGAGCCGTG
>JAKFDH010000038.1:0-7170 GCA_036676245.1 Massilia sp.
CGTCGCGTATGCGCGCACCGGCGGCGAGCCGGTCAGCCTTGCCGTTGATGGATATCTCGGGCGCGGCCAGGACCACCATCTCGCCGCGCAGCGCGGCTTTGGGGAACTCCCTGGCCTTGGGCGGGGCGTCATCTGTCTGGGCGGCAAGGCGCGTGCTGAACAGGCCGGCGGCGGCTGTGATGATCAGGACGGCCATCAGGCGGTGGGTGCAGCGGTTCATGGTATGTGTCCAGAGGCTGTGAAATCAGGAAAGGCCGGCAGGCGCCTTGGCGGTTGTGGCCGGATCATCGGCATGACCCGATTCGCAAGGCTTGCTCGCGGCACTACCGGCTGTTCGGTGATTCTACCGCACTGCCAGAAAAACATTATGAATCAACGGTTTAAGACGCAGCCGGATGGCCCCGGGGCTCAGATATCGGTTGCCGCATCCAGCATTCGCACGCGCGCCTTTTCCACATGGCTGCGCATCGCGTGGCGTGCGCCATCGGCATCCTGACGCTTGATCAGTTCAAAAATCGCGCGATGCTCATCCAGCGCGTCCTGAGAGCGCTGCCAGGGTTTCATCTGGGCCATGTGGCGCCAGAGGTTCACGGCGTGGCTGACGTCGTATTCGAGCGACTTGAGCACTTTGGCGATGCGCGGGTTGGCCGTCGCCTGGGCGATGGTTTCGTGAAAGCCGTAGTCAAAGTGGTGGGCGACATCGCCCCGCGCTGTGGCTTTTTCAAAGCCGTCGAGCATTTCTTCCATGCGCGCGAGGTCGGCCGTCTTGCGGCGCAGCGCGGCAAGGTGGGCGCATTCGGGTTCGATGATCAGCCGCAGTTCCAGCCCATGGATGATGTGGCTCATGTCGGTCGCATAGCGCAGGGCCGGCACAACCGGCTCGGCCGTGCCCGTGCCCGTGCGGACGTAGGTGCCAGAGCCGCGTATCGGCTCCACCAGCCGGTCCTGGCGCAGCCGGTCGAGTGCCTGCCGGACCACCGGCCGGGAGACCTGGAAAAAGCTCGCAAGCTGCACCTCGGACGGCAGCCGTGTGTCGGGCGCAAGCTTGCCCGTCATGATCGAATGAAAAAGACTGTCGTAAACCCGTTCGGCAAAACGCTCATGGCGCACGGGCTCCAGGCCCAAGCCCGCCGGGGTGCCTGCGTGGGCAGCGCCGCCTGGCCCCAAGGGCTCGGCGACGGTAACGGCAACGGTGTTCGGCGGTTTCTCCATAGGCCGGATTATGGGTGCGGCACGACAAGGCCAAGTGAAGCCACGAGGCCAATAGTTGTGTTCATGCAGTCAGTTTAATTTACATATAAACCCCTAGTGACAGTATCAGTTAACGAAGATTCAATCAGGTTTGCCAAAGAAGTTAAATAAGTTAACAAATTCATGGTTTGTCAGCGGCACCTTGGCCGGGCCAGCTTCATTCCACCCCTCGACCCCCAAGGAGCCCCCTCATGGAACGCAGAAAATTTCTCGCCGCCAGCACCGCTGCAGGCGGCGTGGCCGCCACCATGGCCGCACCGGCGCTGGCGCAGGCCGGTGGCCGGTGGCCGGCCCGAGGTGCGCTGGCGCTGTGCCTCAAGCTACCCCAAGACCCTGCACACGATTTATGGCGCGATGGACATGGTCGCCAAGCGTGTTGCCGAACTGACTGACAACCATTTCAAGATCAGCCTGCACGCGGCCGGTGAGCTCGCGCCGGCGCTGCAGGTGCTGGACGCCGTCCAGGGTGGTTCGGTCGAGGCCGGCCACAGCGCCAGCTATTTTTATATTGGCAAGGATCCCGCCTTTGGCTTTGGCACGGCCATGCCGTTCGGCCTCAATGCGCGAGGCCAGAATGCCTGGCTCTATGACGGCGGCGGACTCGATCTGCTCAATGAATTTTATGGCACGCAGGGCGTCACGAGCCTGCCGGTCGGCAACACCGGCGCGCAGATGGCGGGCTGGTACCGCAAGGAAATCAAATCAGTGGCAGACCTGAAGGGCCTGAAGTTCCGCGTCGGCGGTCTCGCGGGCATGGTGCTGTCCAAACTTGGCGTCGTGCCCCAGCAGCTGGCTGCGGGCGACATTTACCCGGCGCTCGAAAAAGGCGTGCTGGACGCGGCTGAATTTGTCGGCCCCTTTGACGATGAGCGTCTGGGTCTGCAGAAGGTCGCCAGGTATTACTACTTTCCCGGCTGGTGGGAGGGCTCGGCCAGTTTGACCATGTTTATCAACCCCAAAGCCTGGGCTGCCTTGCCGCAGGAATACAAGGCGGCGCTGCAAGTGGCTGCCGCCGAAGCCAACCAGTGGTCCACCGCCAAATACGACGTCAACAACCCGATGGCGTTGCGGCGGCTGGTGGCCGGCGGTGCCCAGTTGCGGGCCTTTCCCAAATCCGTCATGCAGGCCAGCTACAAGGCGGCCGAGGAGCTCTACCAGGAGCTCTCGGACAAAAGCCCGGCCTTCAGGAAAATGTACACGCCCTGGACAAAATTTCGTGAGGAGCAACTCATGTGGTCGCAGTTCTGCGAGGCGCCGTTCGACAACTTCATGGCCGGCACGATCAAGCGCGGGTAAAACCGTGTTCTCGCCGGGCTTGATGAAGAAGTTGGACGTCACCGGTTGTGCGGTTGTCCGGTCCGGTGGACCGGACGCTGGCGCGACTGTGGCGCTCTTGCGGTGTGCCTTGCCCGATCCGGCACTGCGGAACTGAGGCGACGCCCCGCTGCAGAAAAATTCATGAGCCGCATCGAGAAGAAACTTGCCGCCGCGCTGTCGATTGCCGATCTTCGGCTTATCGCGCAAAAGCGCTTGCCGCGTTCGGTCTTCGAATTCATCGACGGCGGCGCCGAGGACGAACTGACCCTGGCCGACAACCGCGCCGCTTTCGAGCGCCGGCGTGTCGTGCCGCGGGTGCTGGTCGATGTGTCCGTGCCGCAGCTGCGGACCGACATCATCGGCAAGCCCTCGGCTGCACCGTTTGTCATTTCACCGATGGGCTCCTGCGTGCTCGGCTGGCCCCAGGCCGACCTCGCGATAGCGCGCGCCGCAGCGGCCTGCGGCATTCCCTACACCTTGTCGACGATGGCGACGACCAGCATAGAGCGCATGGCCGAGGCCGTGCAGGGGCGGCTCTGGTTCCAGCTGTATGTGCTGCGCGACAAGGGGCTCAACGAGAAGCTCGTCGACCGCGCGGCAGCGGCGGGTTACGACACGCTGGTCGTCACGGTCGACCTGCCGGCCGGCGGCAAGCGCGAGCGCGATTTGCGCAACGGCATTTCGATCCCGCTCAGGATGAGCGGGCGCCATGTGTGGGAGGGTCTGACCCATCCTGCCTGGGCATTGCAAATGCTGCGCGGCGGCCTGCCCGAATTCGAGAATGTGCGCGGCCTGATGGGCCAGCAAAATGCCGGGCTCACCATCGCCGCCAAGGTTGGCCAGAGCCTGGATGCGGCCTACCGCTGGGATGACCTTGCGTGCTTGCGTGACCGCTGGAAAGGCAACTTGCTGGTCAAGGGTGTAGAGCATCCGGTGGACGCGGGCCGGCTGGTGGCCATGGGCGTCGACGGCATCTGGATTTCCAACCACGGCGGGCGCCAGCTCGACGGTGCGATCGCTTCCGCCGATGCCCTGCCGGCGGTTGCTGAGGCGGTGGCGGGGCGTGTGCCGCTGATCATTGACTCGGGCGTGCGCCGCGGCATAGACGCGCTCAAGGCCAGGGCGCTCGGCGCGCAGGCCGTCGCTGTCGGCCGTGCCGCCCTGTTCGGTGCCTGCGCCGGCGGCGAGGCTGGGGTGCGGCGCGCGCTCGAGATACTCACGGGCGAACTGTCGCTGGCGCTCAAGCTCAGCGGCGTGGGGTCCGTGGATGCGATTGATGCGTCCATCCTGGCATCCAGGTGAACTGCCAGGCTCTCGCGGCTCCTTGAAAGGCCATTTCTTCTGACAACTTGGATGAGGGGCAATTTCGTTCACAAGTGGTAAGTAAAATTGACAACTTGAAGCCGTACTGCGTATGATCGGCCTTCCCGATCCCGTCGGGTCCCGTCAGTCCAACGCAAAAGAGACAAGCATGAAGCAGCATTTCATCAACAACCGCTGGGTGGCCCCGGCGTCCGGGCAATCCATTGCGGTCCTCGACCCGTCCGACGGCCAGGAGTTTGACACGATCGCGCGCGGCAACCGCGCCGACATCGAGCAGGCGATCGCAGCGGCGCGTGCGGCCCATGAGGGCGGCTGGGGAAGTCTGAGCGCCGTCGAACGCGGCCGCCTCATGCAAAAGCTCGCGCAGAAGATGATCGAAAAAGCCGAGGAGCTGGCACAGATCGAGGCGCGCGATTGCGGCAAGCCGCTGACGCAGGCGCGTGCCGATGCGGCGGCGGTGGCGCGCTATTTCGAGTTTTATGCGGGTGCGGCCGACAAGCTGCACGGCTACACGATTCCCTACCAGAACGGCTACACCGTGCTGACGGTACGCGAGCCGCACGGCGTCACGGGTCACATCATCCCGTGGAACTACCCCATGCAGATTTTTGGCCGCAGCGTCGGTGGCGCCCTCGCCGCGGGTAATGCCTGCGTGGTCAAGCCGGCCGAAGACGCCTGCCTCTCGCTGCTGCGCATCGCCGAGCTGGCGGCCGAGGTTGGGTTCCCCGAGGGCGCGCTCAACATCGTGACCGGCTACGGTCACGAGGTCGGCGATGCGCTTGTCAGGCACCCCGGCATCGACCATGTGTCGTTTACCGGCTCGCCGGCCATCGGCAAGGTCGTCGTGCGTGCGGCGGCCGAAAATCACACGCCCGTCACGCTCGAACTCGGCGGAAAGTCGCCGCAGATTGTTTTTGCCGATGCCGACATGGACGCGATGCTGCCGGTCGTCGTCAACGCCATCGTGCAGAACGCCGGGCAGACCTGCTCTGCCGGCAGCCGCCTGCTGGTGGAGCGCGCTGCCTATGAAGAGGTCGTGGCTCGCCTGTCACAGGCGTTCTCGCAACTGCGCGTAGGCCCGTCCACCATGGACCTGGATTGCGGTCCGCTGATCCGCCAGACCCAGCTGCAGCGTGTGAGCGGTTTCCTCGAGGAAGCCGGGCGCGACGGCCTGGCGATCGCGGGCCAGGGCCGGATCGTCGCCGAAGCACCGGCCTCCGGTTTTTACCAGGCGCCCGCCATCGTGCGCGACGTGCCGCCCAGGCACCGGCTCGCGCAGGAAGAGGTGTTTGGCCCGGTGATCGCCGCGATGGCTTTTGACGACGAGGCCGATGCGGTCAGGCTCGCCAACGGCACCGACTATGGGCTTGTGTCCAGCATCTGGACCCGCGATGGGGCCCGCCAGTTGCGGCTCGCACGCAAGGTCAGGGCAGGCCAGATTTTCATCAACAACTACGGCGCGGGCGGCGGTGTCGAGTTGCCTTTCGGCGGTGTCAAGGCCAGCGGCTATGGCCGCGAAAAAGGCTTTGAGGCGCTGTACGGCTTCACCGTGCTCAAGACGATTGCCATCAAGCACGACTGAACCGCCCGCGCCGCTACCGAAGCGACAGGCGCGGCGTGACACGACACGGCACGACCGGTTTTCCCTGCTTTTCATTTTTCGTTCGATTCATCAGGAGACAGTTTCATGCGCGTCAGCAACAAGGTCATCATCGTCACAGGCGCTGGCGGCGGCATAGGCGAGGGCATTGCCAAACGGCTCGCCGCTGACGGCGCCAAAGTCGTCATCAACGACATCAACCGCACGCTCGGCGAAAAAGTCGCCGGTGACATCAGCGCCGCCGGTGGCATCGCTTCATTCTTCGCGGCTGACGTCACCCAATCGGCGGAGATGAAGGCGCTCGTCGAGTTTGCGGTGCAGTGTTACGGCAAGCTCGACGTCATGGTCAACAACGCCGGGTGGACGCATCGCAACCGACCCGCGCTTGAAGTCAGCGAGGACGAATTCGACAAATGCTATGCGGTCAACATGAAAAGCATTTACCTCGCGACCGTCCATGCGGTGCCGGTGTTCCGCGGCAACGGCGGCGGCAGTTTTATCAATATTGCCTCGACCGCTGGCGTGCGCCCGCGCCCAGGCCTGACCTGGTACAACGGCTCCAAGGGTGCCGTCATCACGACATCCAGGTCGCTCGCCGCTGAACTCGGCCCCGACAACATCCGCGTGAACTGCATCAACCCCGTGTTCAACCCTGACACCGGCCTGGCTGCCGAATTCGCCGGCGGTCCGCTCGACGAGGCGCGCCGCGGCAAGTTTCTCGCGTCAATTCCGCTCGGCCGCTTTTCGACGGCGCTCGACGTCGCGAACGCAGCCCTTTATCTTGCCAGCGACGAGGCGGCATTCATCTCGGGCGTCTGCATCGAGGTCGACGGCGCGCGCTGCGTCTGAGCAAGCATCGGCAAGGATGTCCTGTGCCAGGGCCTGCGCGTGCTTGAAGCGCTCGTGGAGCCATGCGCGGCCTTGGGCTGAGCCAGTCTCCAGGCATCGCCTTTTAAGGGGATTGAACGTCTGCAGGAAATACGCCGCCCGCCCGACACTTGGCCGTTCAGGTCTCAGCCTTGTCGGCGCCGGACCGGCTCTCCAGGGCAGGATGCCCGGTTGTGGTCGGCCAAAGAGGCTTGCCAAAGAAAAAGGCGGGCCGATCAATGATCGGCCCGCCTTCTAGGGTGTTTGGTGGTGATAGGTGGACTTGAACCACCGACATCAGCATTATGAATGCTGCGCTCTAACCAACTGAGCTATATCACCGCGCGACCGATATTATAGCCGCTTGAAAAGGCCAGTTTCAGCGATGACTGAATACCGGTTTGCGTTTGTTCAAAAATGCGTCCATGCCTTCCTTCTGGTCACTGGTGGCGAAGGTCGCGTGGAAAAGGCGCCGCTCAAACATCACGCCGTCGCTGAGCCCGCTTTCAAAGGCGCGGTTGATCGCCTCCTTGGCGGCCATGAGGGCGATCTGGCCATGGCCGCAGATCATCAGGGCCGCCCCCAGCGCCTCATCCATCAGTTTGTCCAGCGGCACCACGCGGCTGACCAGGCCGGCACGCTCCGCCTCGGCGGCGTCCATCATGCGACCGGTCAGGGTCATGTCCATCGCCTTGGCCTTGCCGACCGCCCGCGGCAGGCGCTGCGTACCGCCGGCACCGGGGATGATGCCCAGCTTGATTTCGGGCTGGCCGAATTTCGCGTTGTCGGCCGCAATGATGAAGTCGCACATC
>JAKFDH010000039.1:0-1979 GCA_036676245.1 Massilia sp.
GCCGATCTGGCTGGTGGCTGTTGCCGTCGGCGCCTTGCTGGGCACGCAGCTGGGACTGCGTTGGTTGCCGGTGAAGGGACTGCGTTACGCGCTGGGCGTGGTGCTGATGATCGCAGCCCTGAAATTGATGTTCGCGTAGGAAAGTTCCGGATCATTCCTTTCGTGTCGGCCTTCTGGATAGCGTGATAACACCCGGCCCGTTACGCTTGGACCATGACCACGCATTTCACCGATCTGGAAGAAGCCGTCACCTGGCTGTTGCAGCGCCTCCCCGGCGCACTGCGCATCGGCGCGCCGCTGGCGCTGAGCAAGCCCCACCGGTTGTTGAACGCGCTGTACAGGCGCGTGGAGAACAACCCTTCGCGATCGCTGCAGATCTATACCGCGCTGTCGCTGGATCCACCGACCGCCGCCCCAGGGCTGGAGAGCCGTTTCCTGCAGCCGTTCGCGGCGCGGCACTTCGGCGAGGATTTCCCGCGCCTGCTCTACGTCGAGGCGATGAAACGCGACGCGTTGCCCGCGCATATCCGGGTGGAAGAGTTCTACATGCAATCCGGCGCGCTGTTGAAATCCTCGCAGGCGCAACGTGCCTACACCAGCCTCAACTACACCGAGGCGGCGGAAGGCGTGGCCCAGCGTGGTGCCAACGCCATCCTGCAGAAGGTCGCGCGCGAACCCGGCGGTACGCGGCTCTCCCTGTCATGCAACAACGACACCACCCAGGACACCATCGACGCCATCCGAGCGCTGGGATTGCCGCGCCCGGTGCTGGTCGCCGAGGTCGACCCGGAACTGCCGTGGATCGGCGGGACCGCCGCAGTGGAGGAAAGCTTCTTCGACGCGGTGATCGAACCGCCCGGCCCCTACCCCAAACTCTTCGCCCTGCCGCGCCAGCCGGTGACCGACGTCGACTACGCCATCGGCCTGTACGCCAGCGCGCTGGTCCGCGACGGCGGCACCCTGCAGATCGGCATCGGCGCGCTGGCCGATGCGCTGTCGCATGCGCTGGTGCTGCGCCATACCGACAACGACACCTATCGCCGCGTTCTGCATGCGCTGGATCCGGAGCTGGCCCACCACCCGGCGGTGATCGCCAGCGGCGGCATGGATCCGTTCGCCATCGGCCTGTACGGCTGCAGCGAGATGCTGAACGAGGGCTTCAAGCGCCTGGTCGAAGCCGGGGTGATCCGGCGCAAGGTCGTGGACGACGAGGCGCTGATGACCCGCATCGCGCAAGGCACCGCCAATCTTGGCGATCAGGCCCGGCTGGAACGCGACGGCGAATACCTGCATGGCGCGTTCTACCTGGGTTCGACCGCGTTCTACGACTGGCTGCGCCACCTGCCCGACGACCAGCGCCACGCCATCGGCATGCGCCGCATCAGCGAGATCAACCAGCTCTACGGCGGCCATGAGTCGCTGGAGCGCCTTCAGCGCACCGGTTCGCGCTTCTTCAATTCCTGCATGATGGCGACCGCGCTGGGCGCGGCCGTATCGGACGGGGTGGAGGACGGGCGCGTCGTGTCCGGCGTCGGCGGCCAGTACAACTTCGTGGCCATGGCCCATGCGCTGGACGATGCGCGCAGCGTGCTGATGTTCCGCTCGCAACGCGGTGAAGGCGCCAAGGCCGAATCCAATGTTCGCTGGAACTACGGCCACACCACCATCCCGCGCCACCTGCGCGATATCTATGTCAACGAATATGGCATCGCCGACCTGCTGGGACAGACGGACGAGGATTGCGTGATCGCCATGGGTGGAATCACCGACGTGCGCTTTCAGGCTGACTTGGTCGAGCAGGCACAGCGGTCGCTGAAACTGCACAAGGATTTCGTCGTCCCGGAAGAATGGCCGCACAACACGCCGCAGCGTCTGCGCGATGCGCTCACCCCCTTCCGCAACGACGGCACCCTGCCCGACTATCCGCTGGGCAGCGATTTCACCGAGGTGGAACAGCGGCTGGTGAAAGCGCTGGGATG
>JAKFDH010000040.1:0-2602 GCA_036676245.1 Massilia sp.
GGCTACCTGGCGCAGCTGCTGTTCCTGCGCCTGGCGAAGCGGCGAGAAAGACTGACGCCAGGGACCGGCAGCGCCATGCTGGCCGTTTGCGCAGCGATGCTGGCGCTGGGGCTGGCCAATGTCGTCGCCGGCGCGACGCTGGCGGATCCGGCGCTCAGGGATCGCTGGGAGAACGCGCTCGAATGGCAGCTTGGCCTGCTGCTGGTGGCCTGGTTCATGCTGCTGGCGATCCTGTGGAGACGCGAGCGCTTTGCGATGCTGCTGTTGCGCTGACCCGCGTCGGTTGGGGGATCAGCCGCGGACCTGTTTGACGATGGCTGCAGCCCTGGTCGAACTCTTGCTGACCATGTCCCATTCGGCCGCATCCAACCAGGCCTTGGGCACCATCCACGAACCGCCGACGCAGACCACGTTGGGCTGCGAGAGGTATTCGGCGGCGTTGTCTTCGGTGATGCCGCCGGTGGGGCAGATCTTCAGGTCGGAGAGCGGACCAGCCAGGCCTTTCAGCATCGCCAGGCCGCCGACCGCGCTCGCGGGGAACAACTTGCACACGCGGAACCCGCGCGCCATCAGCGAAAGCAGTTCGGTGGGCGTGGCGGCGCCCGGAACCACCGGGATTGGTGCCTTCGCCAACGCGTCGGCCATGTCCGAGGGTGTGCCGGGAGTGACGAGGAAGTCGGCGCCGGCCGCGATCGACTGTTCCATCTGTTCGATGGTCAGCACGGTGCCCGCGCCGATCACGATATCCGGCAGTTCCTTCTTCAGCATCGCCAACGCTTCCATCGCCACCGGCGTGCGCAGGGTCAGCTCGATCGCCGGCAGTCCGCCTTTCAACAGGGCCGCGGATACCTTGCGTGCTTCCTCCAGCGTGCGGACGGTCACGACCGGCAGGATGCCGGCGGCACGGAGGAGTTGTTCGGCCTTGATCTGGTGTTGAGCGATAGTCATGTCGATTGATTCTTTGGGTTAAGCCCCTCTCCCATCGGGAGAGGGGTTGGGGTGAGGGTACGGCGAAGCTGAGGAGGTTCATGCGTCGGAAGCTTCGCCGTACCTTCATCCGGCGCTTCGCGCCACCTTCTCCCGCTGGGAGAAGGGAAAATGCTCAGGCGTCCTTGGCTTCATGCGGCGCCGCTGCCGCGGCGTGGTCATGCCCCAGCTCGTATTCCGCGTCGTAATCGTATTCCCAGCCGCCCTCCGGCGAGGGCGGCCCGCAGGAGATCGACAGCGCGCCCTGATCGGCGGGCGTCACCAGGGTGCGGCTCCAGGCGAAAAGGTTGCGGCCAAGGTCCTGGGCCGCAGGTGCGGTACTGGGAGCGTGGGTGCGCGCATTCCATTCCTCTTTCGCGACCAGCACTTCCAGGGTGCCGGCCTGCGCATCCAGGCGCAGCATGTCGCCTTCGCGCAGCTTGCCGATGGGGCCGCCGCGTGCGGCTTCAGGGGTGAGGTGGATGGCGGCGGGAATCTTGCCGGAGGCGCCGGACAGGCGTCCGTCGGTGACCAGCGCCACACGCCGGCCCTGGTTCTGCAGCAGTCCCAGCAGTGGCGCCAGCGAATGCAGTTCCGGCATGCCGTTGGCGCGCGGTCCCTGGTAGCGGACCACGGCGATGAAGTCCTGCGGCAGCACGCCCGCCGCATGCAGCTTGTTGAGCGAACGCGGGTCGTCGACCACGACGGCCGGCGCTTCGATGCGGTGGTATTCCGGCTTCACCGCCGAGGTCTTGATCAATGAGCGTCCCAGGTTGCCGCGCAACAGGCGCAGGCCACCTTGGGGATCGAATGCGCGGCTGACCGGGCGCACCACCGCCTCATCGGCGCTTTGCGCGACACCGGGCGTGTAATCCAGCTTGCCGTCGGTCAGGCGCGGTTCGTCGCAGAACGCGCGCATGCCGCCGGCGACGATGGTGGCGATATCGCCATGCATCAGGCCCGCATCGATGAGTTCCCGGAACACGAACTGGGTGCCGCCCGCCGCGGCGAAGCGGTTCACGTCGGCTTCGCCGTTCGGATAGACACGCGCCAGCAATGGCACGGTCTGCGAGATCAGGTCGATGTCGTCCCAGGTGAGCAGGATGCCCGCGGCGCGGGCCACGGCCACCCAGTGGATGGTGTGGTTGGTGGAGCCGCCGGTGGCCATCAGCGCGGCCATGGCGTTGACGATGGCGCGCTCGTCGATCAGGCGGCCAATGGGCCGGTAATCGTTGCCCAGCGCGGTGATGCGCAGCGCACGCTCGGTGGAAGCGCGGGTCAGGGCGTCGCGCAGCGGCGTATCCGGATTGACGAAGGAAGTCCCGGGCAGCTGCAGGCCCATCGCTTCCAGCAGCACCTGGTTGGAATTGGCGGTGCCGTAGAAAGTACAGGTGCCGGCGGCATGGTAGGACGCGGCTTCGACTTCCAGCAGCTCCTCGCGCGTGGCTTCGCCGGCGGCGTAGCGTTCGCGCACCTCGGCCTTCTGCTTGTTGGGAATGCCTGGGGTCATCGGGCCGGCCGGCACGAACAGCGCAGGCAGGTGGCCGAAGGCGAGGGCGCCGATCAGCAATCCCGGCACGATCTTGTCGCACACGCCCAGGTAAAGCGCGGCATCGAACATGTCGTGGCTCAGCGA
>JAKFDH010000041.1:0-3558 GCA_036676245.1 Massilia sp.
GAAACCGGCCGGCGCCGCGATCGAGCCGCACGCGGAACTGCGCGACCAGCAGGGCCAGTTGCTGGCCGGCGTCGTGCGCCGCGAGGGCGAATGGGTGCTGGGTCTGGGCGGGCAGATCGCCGGTAGCTCGGCCAGCGCCGCGCACGTGCTGGCGATGATCAAGCGCGCGGCGCTGCTGCATGAATCGAAAGGCACGCCGGTGCGCTTGATGTTCTCGGATGCGCTGAAGGAAGCAGCGTATCGGGAAGTGGCGGAGAAGGGGCAGACGTTCGAGCAGTTCGAGGTGCAACTGGACCAAGCGATGGTGGGCGGGAAGGCGGAATCGGGTGAGTCGGTTTGACGAGGCAAGCCAGTCGGAAATTCAAAGGCACATAGATCTAATCACGAGAGCCATCCTGCTGTTCTTTGGAGTCGCAATCCATTCAAGCCAACCGGCTTCGCGGGCCGGCTTGATAAAGCATCAGTCCCCTCGAACAGGGCGATGCCCCAACCACGCACAAGTCCACGACTGCCCACCCTGAGCCTCACGGTGCGGAAGAACACGAAGCCGGCTTTCACCGGCTTCGTTACTGAAGAGATTGCCAATACAGTCAGGGACTGGCCAAGGGCATGATCTTCCAATTCTGATCGGTAACGCTGACCAGGTTCTGGGCGAGGGTGTGATTGGCCGAATACCACACGGCATTGCTGCCGTTGGAGGTATGGCGCCAGACGACATCGGCCCTGCCATCGCCGTTGTAGTCGCCGACCGCCGCTGTGATCCAGCCCACGTCGGTGATGGCAGGCATGGCTACCTGGTTGGCATAGTTGCCGGAGCGCCAATAGGTGTTGCTGCCGTTGCTGGTGTTGCGCCACAACAGATCGGCCTTGCCGTCGCCATCGAAATCGCCGACGCCCACGATCTTCCAGGCCATGCCGGTGACCGTGGTCAGGTTCTGGGCCAGCGTGGAATTGCCGGAGCGCCAGACTGAATTGGCGCCGCTATTGTTGTGGCGCCAGACGATGTCGGACTTGCCGTCGCCGTCGAGGTCGCCCACGCCGACGATCCTCCAGTTCACGTCGGTCACCCCGGTCACAGCCTGCTGGGTCGCCTGGTTGCCCGATTTCCAGATCGTGTTGGCGCCGGTGCTGGCGTTGCGCCACAGGATGTCGGATCTGCCATCGCCATCGAAGTCGCCGGTTCCCACGATCTTCCAGGCCATGCCGGTGACCCCGACCAGGCTCTGCGAGGAAGCAGAGTTGCCCGAATACCACACGGCATTGGCGCCGGTCGTTTCATTGCGCCACAGGATGTCGGCCCTGGCGTCGCCATTGAAGTCGCCGCTGCCCGCTATCTTCCAGCTCAGGCCGGTGATCGCCGTCACCGGCTGCTGGGTGTCGCGATTGGCCGATAGCCAGATGGCATTCACCCCGGTGGCCAGGTTGCGCCAGATCAGGTCCGACCTGCGGTCGCCGTTGTAATCGTTGCGCGCCGCCATGCCTACCCTGATGTTCCAGGTGCGTGAGTGCCGCATAAGGGATCCGGCCATCGCGGCTTTCACCAGCGGCGTATTGTCGGTGACCCTCAATTCCAATATTCGATTTGCGGGAGAGGCGCTGGCCTGGCTGAAGTTGAAGCTTGCGCTCGTGGCGCCCGGCACGGCCACCCCATCGAGATACCACTGCATCGACGTTGTATCCGGCGTCGGCCGAAGCACGGTCGCGCTGAAAGTCACGATCGAGCCTGGCGCGTAGCCCACGGGTGCGGCAAAGGAAGGAATTTCGCTGCCGGGTTCGATCAGGTCTATGCCCGTCGCCGGCACGCCGAAGCCGCCGCTATAGAGCTTCAGCACATACGCCTGCGAGCACACCGAACAGAAGGGCGCGCCGAGATCGCGCATCCCGCAGCTATTCATCGGACGATACATGCCCGAGGTCTGGTAGCGCGCGCCCTCGAACAGGCCAACCCCGGCCGTTCCCGCAGGAGTCGGCGTGACGATGCCCGCGGTCAGCCAGCTGTTCCACTTGATCAGCGAGCGCGTGGTCTGGTTGGTGACATTGGCCTCGCAAGCCGGCCCGCCGCCCATGTCGTTGCAGGAGGCGTAATCGGGGTAGGGAGAGGTGTACTCGTCGGCCAGGCCATGGAAGGTGTGGCCGTACTCGTGGACCGCGACCAGGTCCGCGGAGCCGTGGGCGCTGACCACCGAGATGCCGCCGCCCGCGCCTCCATAGACCGGATCGTTGAGGATGACGAAGATCTGGTCCCAATCGGGACGGGCGCTGGCGGCTGCCAGCACCTTGCTGTAATTCACGGTCGCCAGCCGGTGGATCTGGGATGTGCAGAATTTCCCATCGAAGGCGGTGTCCACGGTCATGCCGGCGCGTGGATCGTTCTGCGCAGCGGAATCCGCACAGCAGCTGCTCTGGGTGCAGCCGGCCTCGTATGGCGGATGGTCCGCGCCCGACTGCGCGGATGCGACGAAGTGGGTTTCCCAATTCAGGAGATTGGCGTATTCCTTGTACGGAGTGAAGCCGAACATCGTCGACCGCAAACCCTCGGCATGGTTGTTGAACAGCGCCTGCTCGCCCGACTGGTAGCCATCCCCCATCACCAGGATGTCCACGCGGTTGGACGAATATGGTGCGGGGGCCGCGGGCTGGATCTTCATCGAAGCAAGCCGGAGCAGCCGCGATTTCGCGGCGATCTGGCCGATCGGCAATTGCACCCGGCTCCCCATGAAGCGCAGTTCGAGTTTGTCGCCGGCGCTGGCGGGTATCCGCAGCGCGAAAGCGCGATCACGTGCGAGCACACGGTGGGACTCGATTTCCCCGGAGATGCCGTTTTTCGCGAACTCGCCGCGCAGGAAACGCGGTACCTCGGCCACTTCGCTCCAGGCGCCCGCCGTGGCTACAAGCTTGTCCGGGTCTGCGAGGGCCGCCCGCTTTAGCGGTTCGCTTGCGGGGGCGCGTTCGTCCAGTTCCACCTCGCGATAGAACACCGGCGTAGCCTGGCCCTGGCTGTCGACGGTGACCACGATGTAGCGGCCGGGTGCGGACCATGCCGTGGCGCTGGAGAAAAAGCCTGCAGCGGCTAGCATTGCGACCTGAAGCGATCTAAGCATTGGATACCCCGGCACAGTTGTGCAAAACCAAGAATAATGTCTGCGAACGATATCCGATGCCGAGGTGGGCACGGTAGCAACCTGCTGGGTGGAGTGGTTGGCGCTCTTCAACATCGTGTCGGTAGTGCCTGCGAAAGCAGGAAGGCCGGCATTGCGCCGGCCTTCCTGTTCGATCAACCACGTGGGCACGGCACGATCAGGGAATGATCGTCCATGCGGTGTTGGTAACGGTCGTCACTGGTTGCTGGGTCGCGTTGCTGCCACTCTTCCAGATCGCGCTGGCGCCCGAGGTGCCGTCGTGCCAGAGGATGTCCGACTTGCCGTCGGCGTTGTAATCCCCCACCGCCGCGACGAACCAGGCCTGGTTGGCCACCGTCGTGACGGACTGCGGCGTGGCATAGCTGGCCGACAGCCAGATGACATTGGCTCCACTACTGGTATCGCGCCACAGGATGTC
>JAKFDH010000042.1:0-40252 GCA_036676245.1 Massilia sp.
CAGTGCTGCCGCGATACCACTCAGAGCAGTTGGGAGCAAAGCGGAAATTTGCTCGTTTGATTCGATTGGCGTGGAAATTTGGGCGACCGCTGTCATGACTTTCTCCTTGAATGAAGTGAGTATGACAAAAAATCGAAAAAATCAGCAAATTCGACAATACCCACCCTCACTGCAGAACAACAGAAGAGCCCGTGCAAGCAGGAACCGGGTAACTCTGCGGCCTCAACCTTGGACACGTCGGCGCCCAGGCCCGCTTCGCTTGTTCTGCTGTTGGAGCCCTTCGGCTCGCCGGCAGTTCATACGATCAAGGTAATTGATCAAGGAAAGCTATTTTGTGCAATATGTTCAGTTAGATACATGTCATCGTGACGTCACTTCAGTCGCACACAATATGAGGCGTCGGTGGGCGTCCTTTGAGGTCTGCGGCAGGTTAGTCCGGTGACCTCACACACCGGGCACCAGTCACTGGCTTCATTTGATACTGCTCAATCGTCGCAAACTTGAGCATGATATTCTGAGGCGAGGACGGGAATCGAACCCGTCTAAACGGCTTTGCAAGCCGTGTTGTTGGGTTAAAAATCAAGGGCTTGGCGAAAAAACTCACGGACCACCTCACGCACCCAAGAAATTAGTTGTTTGAGCATGCATCCCTTTTTGCGACTAGCCCTCTGCTGCAAGATTTCACACGGCTCTTCAGTAACTTTCTCAACGGCCTCCCAAACGGCCCGCTCTTCGTGTCCGAGCGTGGCAGTCTATTTCCCCCGTACATACTGGCAGACGCTCACATATTGTTCCCTCCTGTCCCACGTCTGCTGATCGAGGGCGCCTGGGACCACCAAGGGCGAGATACACATGACATCATTGGATCCCTGCCAGTCGTCCACGACCGATGTGGCAAGCGCGTCACCACCACCGGCTGCAGCCGCGGCAAATCACATTTCGACGAGCAGATCGCAACTCGGGCCATACAGGCGGAATTTCATTACCTGTAGATTGACACTGCGCTTGGCAGGATCGGCGTCCTGGACGAAACTGCAGACTTCAATGCGCAAAGGGGCTGTACTGTCGATGCCGATCACTATTGCACGATTCCACCCTATTCCTCGAAGATCGCCACCGCCCGCGTCCATCCGGCGGAGGCGGCGCGGATCTTGTGCGGGAAACAACTGATCGTGAAGCCGGTCGGCGGCAGCGCCTCCAGGTTGTGCAACTTCTCCAAGTGGCAATAGCCGATGTCGCGCCCCGCCTTGTGCCCTTCCCAGATCAGGGAGATGTCGCCGGTTTCCTGGATTTTCTGCGCCGTGTAGCTGAACGGCGCATCCCAGCTCCAGGCGTCGGTGCCGGTCAGGCGCACGCCGCGCTCGAGCAGGTACATGGTCGCTTCATAGCCCATGCCGCAGCCTGAGTTGACGTAATCGGCCTGGCCATAGCGCGCGCCGGCACGGGTATTGACCACCACGATCTCCAGCGGCTGCAAGGTATGGCCGATGCGCGCCAGCTCCGCTTCGACTTGCGCCGCGCTGACGACATGGCCATCGGGCAGATGGCGGAAGTCCAGCTTGACGCCCGGCTGGAAGCACCATTCGAGCGGCACCTCGTCGATCGTGATCGAGCGTTCGGCTTCGCCCAGCTTGCGGTTCATGGTCGAATGAAAATGGTAAGGCGCGTCCAGATGGGTGCCGCTATGCGTGGTCAGGCGCACCCATTCAGCGGCGGCGGCTTCGCCATCCGGGAAGTCGCCGGCCGCCGTGCCGGGCAGCAGATGCATGAATTCGCCAAGCGTTTGCTTGTGGTTCTGGTATTCGATTTTCGGCGCGAGGATGGGCGGGTCGGACAGGACTTCATTTTCCAGATAGATCGACAAGTCGACAAAACGGCGTGGCATAGACTTCCTTTTCACTGATTGACCGGCACATGCTAAGCGCCGCGCGCCGCCCTGTACAATCGCTTCTATCGATCCGTCTTATCCACCGCCGCGATACCGCGGCGGCCCGCCGCAGTGCCGTCCCCCGCACGTCCAGCAGCGCCCGCAAAGCCCTTCCATCGCCACCCCGATGTATCCGGAATATCGATACTTTGCATTCGCGCAATCAATTTTACACATAGCAAGACGGTCGGCACACTGGGGGCTCCAAACAAAATATAAACGGAGACCCTGATGAACCATTTCCCGGCACACACTGCCCGGCCGGCAGCCGTTCGCCTGATCGCGCTGGCAGTGGCCACACTGGCCGCTGGCGCCAGCCACGCCACCGAAATCGAATTATCCAATCCCGACTGGAGCCTGCGCTTCGACAATACCGTCAAGGCCGGCGCCCTGTACCGCCTGCATGGCGCCGACCCGCTGCTGGTCAACAGCACCCGCCTGCTGGTGCCGGGCGTGGCGGCATCGGCCTTTCCGCAGGCGCTGAACTTCAATGCAGGCGACGACAACTTCCGCAACAAGGGCTGGGTCTCCAAACGCGTCGACCTGCTCAGCGAATTCGACGCCGTCTACCGCAGGGAATTCGGCCTGCGCCTGAGCGCCGCCGGCTGGTACGACCAGGCCTACGACGGCAGAACGGACGCCGCCGACGTCCTCAACGGCCAGGCGCCGTACCACGCCCTGCCCGCCGCCACGCGCAAGCTGGCCGGCCGCAAGGCCGAGATGCTGGACGCCTTCCTGTTCGGCGGCTGGGAACTGAGCCCGGGCCACAAGCTGAGCGTACGCCTTGGCCAGCACGCCCTCGTGTACGGCGAGACACTGTTCTTCGGCGACAACGGCATCGCCCGCGCGCAGGGGCCGATCGATGTGATGAAGCTGCAATCGTCGCCCAACGCCCAGTTCAAGGAAATCATCCGGCCGGTGCCGCAACTGTCGGGCCAGCTGCAACTGAGTCCGGCGCTGACACTGGGCGCCTACTACCAGTTCCACTGGCAAGCCGACCGCATGGCGCCGGCGGGCAGCTACTTCAATACGTCCAACAATATCTGGGGCTCGACGCTGCCCGAATTCGTCAACGGCAGCGTGCTGCTGCCGTCGGCCGCGCACGCGCCGTCCGACCGCGGACAGTTCGGCGCCCAGCTCAAGTGGCGGCTCGATGAAACCGACCTCGGTTTCTATGCCGCGCGCTACCACGACAAGGCCGGCCAGTTCCATTCGCGGCTGAACGTCACCAGCGCCGCGCCGGGCAACTGGTACTACATCTTCCCTGATGCCATCACGACCGTGGGCGTCAGCGCCACCCATGCGATCGGCAACTCCAGCCTGTCGCTCGAGGCTTCGTTCCGCGACAATATGCCGCTGACCAACCAGAACGTCGTCTACCCGAACGTGCAGCCGGCACCGGCCTACGCCACCGGGCGCACCGCCCACCTCAACCTGTCCTGGATCAGTTCCTTCAGTCCGAACTGGCTGGCGCGCGAGTCGACGCTGGTGGGCGAGCTGGCCTGGAACCGCGCGCTGTCGAAAAATGATCCCAACCATACGCTGGACGGGCTGCGCACGCGCGACGCCACCGCCTTGCAGCTGATCTATACGCCGAGCTACCGCCAGGTGCTGGCCGGTCTGGACCTGAGCGTGCCGGTCGGCCTGCGCTACGCCGTGGACGGCTATTCCTCGGTCACCGGCCTGGGCTGGGGTCCCAAGCACAGCGGCTCGGCCACCTTGGGCGTGGACGGCACCTACCAAGGGGTTTGGCAATTTTCACTCAGCTTCAACCACTACCTGGGCAAACCCCGGCCCTTCGTCGACTACAGCCCGCTGCTGAGCCATGGCATCCCGGTCTATAGCAGCGGCAATGCGCTGGCCGACCGCGACCACCTCGCGCTGTCGCTGCGCCGTACCTTCTAACAAAACATTCCGGAGACCACCATGAAGTATTCCCGCCTGACTTACACCCTTGCGGCGCTGGCCGCGCTGGCCGCCGCCCTGCCCGCCGCCGCCGTCACGCCCGAGGAAGCCGCCAAGCTCAAAACCGAACTGACGCCGCTGGGCGGCGAAAAGGCCGGCAACAAGGATGGCAGCATCCCCGCCTGGACCGGCGGCCATACCGCGCCGATCGCCGGCGACAAGCCGGGCGGCCGCCGCGGCGACCCCTTCAAGGACGAGAAGCCCCTGTACACCGTCACCGGCAAGAACCTCGATCAGTATGCCAGCGTGCTGACCGACGGCACCAAGGCGATGCTGAAAAAATATCCGGACTTCCGCCTCGACGTCTATCCGACCCACCGCACCGCCGCCGCGCCGCAATGGGTCTATGAGAATACCTTCAAGAACGCTACCCGCGCCAAGCTCAATGGCGACGTGGTGGTCGGCGCCTATGGCGGCGTGCCCTTCCCCATCCCAAAGACCGGCGCCGAAGTCATGTGGAACCACGCGCTGCGCTGGCGCGGCACTTCATGGCAGTTCCAGATCAACCAGTATCAGCTGACCGCCGATGGCAAAGCCGTGCTCACCACCAGCGGCAGCGGCGACCAGCAGATGCCTTACTACTTCCCCGAAGGCACGGCGGAGCAGTTCGCCAAAGGCAACGAATTCTGGCTGCTGCGCCTGATCAATTCGGGCCCGCCGATCCGCGCCGGCGAGGCCATCGTCGGGCGCACCAACATCGATCCGAGCAAGGACCAGGCCTGGGTTTACCTGACCGGCCAGCGCCGCGTGCGCAAGCTGCCCAATCCCTGCTGCGACACGCCGACCCCGGCCACCGCCGGTGTGATGAGCTTTGACGAACTGGCCACCTGGACCGGCCGCACCGACCGCTTCGACTGGAAGCTGCTGGGCAAGCAGGAAATGCTGGTGCCCTACAACGGCAACAAGCTGCTGCAACCCAAGACCGACGCCGAAGTGCTGGGCAGGAGCTTCCTGAACCCGGACCACGTGCGCTGGGAACGCCACCGCGTGTGGGTGGTCGAGGCCACGCTGCGGGCCGGCCAGCGCCACCAGGCGCCGAAGAGCCGCTACTACTGCGACGAGGACAGCTGGAACTGCGTGCTGGGCGACCGCTGGGATGCCAACGGCCAGCTGTGGAAGACCCTGTGGTCGCAGACCTTCGTCGCGCCCGACCTGCCGGGCACCGTGATCGGCGCCTTCGGCTTCACCGACCTGATCTCCGGCACCGCGTTCGTGGGCGACCTGTACACGTCGAAGGCGGCGCAGTACCCGCTCAAGCCGCGCTACCAGGACAGCATCTTTACCCCGGACGCCATGACCGGCGAAGGTGCGCGCTGATGTCGACCAAGGCATTCCTGCTGGAGTGCGCGTGTGCCGGCGCGCTGGCGCTGGGCGCGACACCGGCGCATGCCGCCGCCGGCCCCGGCGCGCCAGCCGTGACGGCGGCCCGGCTGCGGCCGGCCGTCCTGGCGCGCCACCCCGAGCAGTCGGTGATGCTGGGCGCAGCCAGCGCCGGCGCGCGCACCGTCGCCGTCGGCGAGCGCGGCATCATCCTGCTTAGCGACGACGCCGGCGCCAGCTGGCGCCAGGCCGCCGTCCCAGTCAGCGTCACGCTGACGGCGGTACGCTTCGCCGATGCGCAGCACGGCGTGGCCGTCGGTCACGCCGGCGTGGTCCTGGTGACCAGCGACGGCGGCGCCCATTGGCAGCTCGCGCTGGACGGCCAGCGCGGCGCCGCGCTGGTGCTGTCGGCAGCCCGCGCCCGCAACGACGCCGCAGCCATCCGCGAAGCCGAGCGCCTGGTCGCCGACGGCGCCGACAAGCCGCTGCTGGACGTCTGCCTGCTGGGCGACGGCCGCATGCTGGCCGTGGGCGCCTATGGCCTGGCCTTCGGCAGCGACGACGGCGGCCGCAGCTGGAATTCCTGGATCGACCGCATCGACAATCCCAAGGGTCTGCACCTGAACACGGTGCGCCAGCGCGGCGCGGCCATCCTGATCGGCGGCGAACGCGGCATGGCCTTGCTGTCCAACGACGGCGGCCGCACCTTTGCCCGCCTGACCTTGCCGTACCAGGGCAGCTTCTTCACCGCCGAACTGCCCGGCGCCACCGAGATGGTGCTGGCCGGACTGCGCGGCAACGCCTGGCGTTCCACCGACGGCGGCCATGGCTGGCAGCAGCTGGCCAACCCGATGCCGGTGTCGATCACCGCGTCGGCCATCCGCGCCGACGGCTCGCTGCTGTTCGCCAACCAGGCCGGCCTGCTGCTCGCAGTGCAGGGGCAGGCGCTGGCGCCGCTGCCCGCCGCGCCGCTGCCGCCGCTGAACGGCGTGCTCACCCTGAATAACGGCAAGCTGCTCGCCCTGACCATCCAGGGCCTGCTTCCGGTGGCCTTGCCGCCTGCGAAAGGCCGGCCATGAAACTGACCGATCCCCTGAACCAATTCGACCGCGCCTCCGGCTCCTTCGTCGAGCGGCTGCTGTTCAATAACCGCTTGCTGGTGACGATCGCCTGCGCGCTGGTTACCGCCGTGCTGGGCTGGCAAGCCACCAAATTGAACATCAATGCCAGCTACGAGAAAACCATCCCGGGCAGGCATCCCTACGTCCAGAATTACCTGGCCAATCAAGCCGAGCTGACCGGCCTGGGCAACGCCGTGCGCATTGCCGTCGACAATCCGCGCGGCAGCATCTACGACCGCGGCTATCTCGACACGCTGCGCAAGCTGAGCGAAGAAGTATTCCTGCTGCCCGGCGTGGCGCGCAACCAGATGAAATCCTTGTGGACGCCTGGCACCCGCTGGGTCGGCGTGACCGAGGACGGGCTCGAAGGCGGCCCCGTGATCCCGGACGGCTATGACGGCGGCGCCGCCAGCCTCGCGCAACTGCAGGCCAATATCGCCCGTTCCGGCGAGATCGGCCAGCTGGTCGCCTTCGACGGCAACTCGAGCGTGATCTATGTACCGCTGCTGGTACGCGACGGCGACGGCAAGGCGCTCGACTATGGCCAGTTCGCCCAGCGCCTCGAAGCGCTGCGCGCCAAGTACGAGCAGCAGGGCGTGCGCCTGCACATCACCGGTTTCGCCAAGCTGGTGGGCGACCTGATCGAGGGCGTGCGCGCGATGCTGGCGTTCTTCGCCATCGCGGTCGCCATTGCCAGCGCCATGGTCTACTGTTACACCCGCTGCTGGCGCTCGACCGCGCTGGTGGTATCGGCTTCGCTGGTGGCGGTGGTCTGGCAGCTCGGCACGCTGCCGATGCTGGGCTATGCACTCGACCCCTACTCCATCCTGGTGCCCTTCCTGGTGTTCGCCATCGGCATGAGCCACGGCGCGCAGAAGATGAACGGCATCATGCAGGACATTGGACGCGGCATGCACAAACTGGTGGCTGCGCGCTACACCTTTCGCCGCCTGTTCCTGGCCGGGCTGACGGCACTGCTGGCCGACGCCGTCGGTTTCGCCGTGCTGTCCACCATCGACATCAAGGTGATCCGCGAGCTGGCGGTGGCCGCCTCGCTCGGCGTGGGCATGCTGATCTTCACCAACCTGATCCTGCTGCCCATCCTGCTCAGCTACACCGGCGTCAGCGCCGGCGCCGCCGCGCGCAGCCTGCGCACCGAAACGGCCGACGCCTCCGGCCACCAGCGCCACCTGCTATGGGCGCTGCTGGACCGCTTCACCGGCCGGCGCTGGGCGCTGGCCGCCCTCGGCGCGGCGCTGCTGATGGCGGCGGGCGGCTACGCCCTGAGCACCCAGCTGAAAATTGGCGATCTCGATCCGGGTGCGCCCGAACTGCGCGCCGACAGCCGCTACAACCGCGACGTCGCCGCCCTCGGCGCCGCCTATGGCGCTTCGAGCGACGTGCTGGCGGTGATGGTCAAGACGCCGGACGGGCAATGCGCGCAGTACGACACGCTCAACAAAATCGATGCGCTGGAATGGCAGCTGCGCCAGATCGACGGCGTGGAGAGCACCAACAGCCTGGCGCTGCTGAACCGCCGCGTGCTTGCCGGGCTCAATGAAGGCAGCCCGAAATGGTACGAATTCCTGCCCAACCAGGACATGCTCAACACCATCACGGCCGGCGCCCCGCGCGGCCTGTACAACGACAGCTGCAACCTGCTGACGGTGTATGCCTACCTGCGCGACCACAAGGCCGATACGCTGGCGCGCGTGGTGGCCCACGTCGAAGGATTCACCGCCGCCAACAACAGCAAGGACGTGCAATTCCTGCTGGCGGCCGGATCGGCCGGCATCGAAGCGGCCACCAACATCGTGGTGCACGAGGCCTGGCGGCGCATGCTGCTGCTGGTGTACGGCGCGGTGGTGCTGCTGTGCTTTATCACCTTCCGTTCCTGGCGTGCAGTGCTGGTGGCCGTGCTGCCGCTGATGCTCACTTCCGTGCTGGCCGAGGCGCTCATGGTCGCCTTCGGCATGGGCGTCAAGGTCGCCACGCTGCCGGTGATCGCGCTCGGCGTCGGCATCGGCGTCGACTACGCGCTGTACATCCTGAGCATCACGCTGGCCCAGATGCGCGCCGGCGCAACCCTGTCGGACGCCTACTACCGCGCGCTGCTGTTCACCGGCAAGGTCGTGATGCTGACCGGCGTGACGCTGGCCATCGGCGTCATCACCTGGGTCTTCAGCCCAATCAAGTTCCAGGCCGACATGGGGCTGCTGCTGGGCTTCATGTTCCTCTGGAATATGCTCGGCGCGCTGATCCTGGTGCCGGCCCTGTCCCACTTCCTGCTCAAGCCGGCGGCGGTACCCGTCCCCGCGCTTGCCGCCGCACCGCTTTAATCACAAGGAGCATCCATGTTTCGCTACTTCCCCACCAACTACGTCTGGGATCTGTCGGTCAACCTCGCCATCGAAATGGGCGCAAAAATGGGCGAGATCCAGGAGATGTGCGCGCCGCTGCTGGAGGCGGCCAGGCAGCCGGACGCCGCCGGCACCCAGGCTTTCCGCGCCACCTGGGTGCGCATGGCCGACAAGCTGTGCGAACTGGCCGCCGAAGACGAGGCGCGCGGCCGCCTGATCTCGGCCGGCGACAAATACGGCCGCGCCGCCACCTATTACCTGACCGCGGAACGCCTGCAGGCGCACGGCGCCGAAGGCCGCGCCGCGCTATACCGGCGCTTCCTCGACGTGTTCGCCAAGGGCATCGCGCTGACCGGCGAAAACTGCGAACGGGTCGAGATCCCGTATGGCGACGCCCACCTGTCCGGCCTGTACGTGCGGGCCGAAGGCGTCAGCGGCCCGGCGCCGGTCCTGGTGCAGCTCAATGGCCTCGATTCGACCAAGGAAATGAAATACCGCGTCGGACTGCCGCGCTGGCTGGCGCAGCGCGGCGTCGCGTCGCTGATTATCGACCAGCCGGGCACCGGCGAAGCCTTGCGCCTGCACGGCTTGACCGCGGTGTTCGACAGCGAGCGCTGGGCCAGCAAGGTGGTCGACTGGCTGGAGACCCGCGAAGGCGTCGATCCGAAGCGCATCGGCTGCGAAGGCGTCTCGCTGGGCGGCTACTACTGTCCGCGTGCCGTCGCCTTCGAGCCGCGCTTCGCCTGCGGCGTGGTGTGGGGCGCCAACCACGACTGGCGCGACGTGCAAAAGAAGCGCCTGCAAAAAGAAGGCAGCTTCCCGGTGCCGCACTACTGGCAGCACGTGCAGTGGGTTTGGGGCGCCAAGGACATGGACGACTTCATGCGCATTGCCGAGAACGTCCACCTGGACGGCGTCGTGGAACGCATCAGGGTGCCCTTCCTGGTCACCCACGGCGAGAAGGACTCGCAGATCCCCCTGCACTGGGCACAGCGCACCTATGAACAACTGGTCAACAGCCCCAAACGCGAGTTGAAGATCTTTACCGAACGCGAAGGCGGCGTGCAGCACTCCAGCTTCGACAACTCCGCCAACGCCGGCGCCTATATCGCCGACTGGGTCGCCGAAACGCTGGGCGGCCGCATCACCAACTAAGCCGACAAGGATGCAATCATGAATATCATTGGGCCAGATGCACTCGTTTTCGGCGTCGACGACGTCGCCGCCTGCAGTCAGTACCTGACGGACTACGGCCTGACGCCGGTGGACACCAGCGCCGCCGGCGGCCGCTTCGAAGCGCTCGACGGCACAGCCATCATCATCGCACACCAGGGCGACGCATCGTTGCCGCCGCCGCTGCCGACCCGCACCATGCTGCGCAAGACCATTTACGGCGTGGCCGACGGCGCCACGCTGGCCGCCATCGCCGAGGAACTGGGCAAGGACCGCGAAGTACGGCGCTTGCCGGACGGGTCCATCGAGGCCTGCGACGACATGGGCTTCGTGCTGGGCTTCCAGGTCACCGTGCGCCGCGCCATCGAACTGGCTGCGGAGCGCATCAACGCGCCCGGCGCTCCGGCGCAGCGCGGCGTCAACCTGGTGGCGGTGGATGAAAATGCCCCTGTCCGGCCGCGCAGCCTGTCGCACGTGGTCTGCTTCGTGCCGGACACGGACAAGGCGGAGGCGTTCTATGTCGAGCGCCTCGGCTTCCGCTGTACCGACCGTCTCGGCGGCGCCGGCCCCTTCCTGCGGCCGGCCGGTACGCTGGACCACCATACGCTGTTCCTGATCAAGACCCCGCCGTTCATGCAGGGCGTGGAGCACTTCACCTTCCACCTGGGCGGGCCGACGGAGCTGATGCAGGCCGGCACCCGATTCGTGAACAAGGGTTACCAGTCGTTCTGGGGCCCGGGGCGCCACAAGTTCGGCTCCAACTGGTTCTGGTACTTCAACAGCCCGCTGGGCTGCCACATCGAGTACGACGCCGACATGGACCTGCACGACGCCGACTGGGTGGCGCGCAGCGCGCCCATGAGCGCCGATGCCTCGCAGCTGTTCCTGTTCCAGTCGCGCGAGAAGTGGGCGCCGTCCGGCCCGCCGCCCGGCGCTGCAGGCGGCCCGCCGCCGGCGAAATAGCGAGACCGCCATGCCTGCGCCCACCACCCTGCTGTGCCATCTGGACGAGCTGCCCGATGGCGACGCACGCGGTTTCGATCCACTGCTGACCGGCCAGGACAGCGTGCTGGTGGTGCGCCGTGGCCAGCGCCTGCACGGCTACCGTGACCTGTGCCCGCACTATGGCGACACGCCGATGGCGTGGCGCCGCCACGCCTACCTGAACGCGGAGCGCACCCACATCGTCTGCGCGGCGCATGGCGCACTGTTCGACATCGACAGCGGCGCCTGCGTCCGCGGCCCCTGCCTGGGCCAGGCGCTGACGCCGGTGGTCCTGATCGTCAGCGCCGCCGGCCAGGTGCACGTGGCCGGCGATCCCTTGCAAAAACCGGAAGGATGGGGGACGACATGAAGCAACTGCACTGGCGCCGGCGACCGGGCCTGCGTTCCCGCCTGCTGCTGGGCATGGGTTCGCTGATGCTGCTGTTCGGCGCCACCACGCTGCTGGCGCTCTGGCACATGCAGGCCGCGGCGGACCAGCTGCAGCGCATCGTCGAACGCGACGCCCGGCGCGCCGAGCTGGCGCTCCGGCTGCAGACGGCGCTGCTCGACGTCGGGATGCAGGAACGCTCGCTGCTGCCGATGACGGATGCGGAAGACTTGAAAGCCCAGCTGGCCATGATCCGGCAAGCCAAGGCCGGCTATATGCGCACCGAAGCGCAGCTGGCGGCCCTGCCCGCCGCGGCTGGCGAGCAATCGGCCGCCTTGAACAGGGAGCTCGCCGCCATCCGCGCCTTGCGCGCCGCGGTCGACCCGATCCACGAGCGGGCCATTGACATCGTCATGCAGGGCGCCGGCGCCGAGGCGGCGTTTGCCCTGCTGCTGCAAACCGAACGCGCCGGACTGCAATGGCGCGAGCGCATCGACGCCATCGTCGCCCACATCGGCAAGAACAACGAAGCTGCCTATCTGGCGGCCCGGCAGCGCGCCCTCCAGGCGCGCACCGTGCTGCTGGCGGCGCTCGGCCTGGCGACGGCGGCCGGCTTGCCGCTCGCCTTGGGCATGGCGCGCAACATCACGGTGCCGGTGGCCGAGGCGACCCACGTGGCCGAAGCGATCGCCGGCGGCGACCTGGCGTCGGCGATCCCGGTCCGGCGCGCCGACGAACTGGGACGCCTGCTCGGCGCGATCGGCGGCATGCAGGACCAGCTGCGCCAGATCGTAAGCGGACTGCGGAGCTCCGCCGCATCGATCGCCGGCGCCAGCAAGCAGATCGCGCACGGCAGCCGGGACCTGTCGGAGCGTACCGAGCAGACCGCGTCGGGGCTGCGGCAGTCCACCGCCGCCATACGCGACCTGGCGGCGACGGTGACGCGCAGCGCGCAGGCGGCGCAAATGGCCAAGGCGCACACCGACAGCGTGCGGCGCCAGGCGCAGGACGGCGGCAGTGCGATGGCGCAAGTGGCCGTAAGCATGGAAGGCATCCGCGGCGCCACCGGCAAGATCGACGACATCGTCGGTGTCATCAGCGGCATCGCCTTCCAGACCAACGTTCTGGCGCTCAATGCCGCCGTCGAAGCGGCGCACGCCGGGGAGCACGGCCGCGGCTTTGCGGTGGTCGCGGCCGAAGTGCGCACCCTGGCCCAGCGCGCCGCCGGCGCCGCGACCCAGATCAGTGAACTCAGCCGCGAGGCCGGCAGCCGTATCGCCGACAGCAGCCCGCAAGTCGCCCGCGCGGTGGCCTGCGCCGAAGCCTTGATCAAGATGACCGATGGCGTGGCGGCGCAGGCAGGCGACATTTCGCGCGCCGCCATCGAGCAGAACGCCAGCCTGCAACAGATCGGCGCCGTACTAAGCCAGCTTGATGCGATGACGCAGCAGAACGCGGCGATGGGCGCGGCCTCGGTCAGCACCGCCACCGTGCTCGGCGACGAAGCGGCCCGGCTGGTCGGGCTGGTGCAGCTGTTCCAGGCCCCGCATCCCCCCTTCAACAAGCAAGACAAAAACGATCGCGCAAGCGATCACCCGACACCACCATTTCAAAGACGGAGACTCACATGACATCCCCAGCACAAAACATCCTGATCATCGGTGGCGGTTTTTCCGGCATGGCCGCCGCCATCGAGCTGCGCAAGCAGGGATTTGCGGTCGAGGTTGCGGAAATCGATCCCGGCTGGCGTTCCTACGGCGCCGGGATCAGCCTGGGCGGCGCCACGCTGCGCGCCTTCAAGACGCTGGGCATCCTCGACCAGTTCCTCGCACACGGCGCGGCCGCGGACGGTGTGGACCTGTTCCTGCCGCATGGACAGCAGATCGCCACGCTGCCGACCCCGCGCATCGCCGGGCCGGAGATTCCGGGCGGCGGCGCCATCCTGCGTCCGGTGCTGGCCAAGATCCTGGCCGACGCCACCATCGCCGCCGGCGCCACGGTTCGCCTCGGCTGCACCTTCAGCGCGCTGCGCCAACACGACGAGCGCGTCGAAGTCACCTTCAGCACCGGCGAAACGCGCAGCTACGACCTGGTGATCGGCGCCGACGGCCTGTATTCCAAAGTGCGCGAAGCGGTCCTGCCGGACGCGCCCAAGCCGCATTACAGCGGCCAATGCGTCTGGCGCGCCGTGCTGCCGCGCCCGGCGGAAGTCGAGCGCGCCATGATGTGGGTCGGCCCGAAGATCAAGACCGGCGTCAACCCCGTTTCGCGCGACCAGATGTATCTGTTCGTCACCGAAGACCGCGCCGAGAACACGATGATCGATCCGCAGCACTTCGTCCCCATGCTGTCCGCGCTGCTGGCGCCGTTCTCCGCGCCATTGATGCAGCAGTGCCGCGCGCGGATCGACGGCGACGCGCAGATCGTCTATCGTCCGCTCGAGTCGCTGCTGGTCCGGCAGCCATGGCACCATGGCCGCGTGGTGCTGATCGGCGACGCCGTGCACGCGACCACGCCGCACATGGCGTCCGGCGCCTGCATCGGCATCGAGGATGCGATCGTACTGGCCGAAGAACTGGGCGCCAGCGCGACGATCGAACAGGCGCTGGCACGCTTCGAAGCGCGGCGCTGGGAGCGCTGCCGCATGGTGGTGGAAAATTCCGGCCGCCTGGGCGAGATCGAAATCACCGGCGGCGACAAGGCCGAACACGCGCAAATCATGCGCGACACCCATATGGCCCTCGCGGCCCCAATCTGAGCGACGGCGGCCCGACATGGACAATCACGACAAACGCGATGAAAGCTGGCCCGGCCGGGTCGCCCTGATGGTGGCGCATTGCGCCGGCATGGTGGACCTGGTGGCCTTGCCGGTATGGGTCGGCACGCTGATCACCCACTACGGACTCGAACCGCAACGCGCCGGCGGCCTGGCCACGCTGTTCCTGCTCGGCGCCGTCGCCAGCAGCCTGTTTTTCGCGCCGCGCTTTCACCGCTTGCGTGCCGAAATAGTTGCGCCCTGCGGCTTCGCGCTGGCCGCCATGGCCTTCCTCGGCATCGCCCACACCGCCGACTTCACACTGATGGCGGCGCTGCATGCGCTGGCAGGCGCGGCGGCCGGCAGCGCCTTGAGCATGACACACGGCACCATCGGGCGCAGCAGCAACCCGCACCGCATGTTCGCGCTGGCCGGCCTGGCGCTGGGGGTGTTCGCCATCGCCTTCCTCGGCCTGACGCCCGGCCTGGTGGCCAGCAGCGGCGGGCCGCTGCTGTTCCGCGTGTTCGGCGCCGTGATGCTGGTGGCGGCCGCGGTCACCCTGCTCGCCTTCCCGGCGTCCGGCGAGCCGGACGCCGGCCCCGCGGCCGGCGCGGCGCGCATCGGCCCCGCCGTCTGGTTCGCCGCGGCGGGGATCAGCTGCATGGGCCTGGTGCAAGCCATGATGTTCAGCTTCCTTGAGCGGATCGGCGCCGACCGCGGCTTCGCGCCCGGCGCCGTCACCGGCGTGCTGATCGCGCTCGGTGTCGTCAACCTGACGCCGGCGCCGCTGGCGGCGCTGCTGCAGCGCCGCTGGCCGGCGCATCGGGTGGTGCTGGCCGGACCGGTATTGCAGGCGGCGCTGGCCGTCACCATCGCCACCAGCGCCACCTTCCTGCCCTATGCCTGCGCCGGCGCGGTGTTTGCCGCGGTGATGATCTTCACCCATACCTTCGCCTTCGGGCTGGTGGCGCAGCTGGACCCGGGCGGGCGCGCGCTGTCGGCCACGCCGGCGATGCTGATGGTGGGCGCCGCCATCGGCCCGGTGCTGGGCGGCACCCTGGTCCAGAGCGCGGGCTACGGCATGCTGGGCAGCGCGGCCGTGGTGCTGGCGTTCGCCGCCGTGGCCTGCTTTGCGCAGGCCGGCCGCCGCCGCGCCGCCGCCCTGAGCCAATGACCGCAAAGGATTCGAATATGACTTTTCCCAAGATACACCGCGTCGTCACCGGCCATGACGCCAGCGGCAAAGCCATCGTCAGCATCGAAGGCGCCTTGCCGACCGTGGTCGAACTGTCGGCCATCCCGGGCACCGTGTTTCACGAAGTGTGGAGCACGGCCGGCGCGCCGGCGGCGGTCGACAACGGCGCCGACCCCACCGTCGGCGCGCTGGTGCTGCCGCCGCCGGCGCATGGCACCCGCCTGCGCTTTGTCGACATTCCGCCCGACACCGCGGAATTCCTGGCGCACGGGGCGGCCCGCATGCATGACGCGTTCGGCCAGATCGGCGACGTGGCCGCATCGACCGTCCGCCCCGATTCGCCGCACCCGCTGATGCATCGTACCGAGTCGGTCGATTACGGCATCGTCATCGAAGGCGAGCTGACGCTGGTGCTCGACGAGGCCGAGGTGCAGCTGCGCCCCGGCAGCGTGGTGGTCCAGCGCGGCACCAACCACGCCTGGGCCAACCGTTCGCAGCAAGCCTGCCGCATCCTGTTCGTGCTGGTCGACGGCGCCTACGACCCGGCCATCGCCGCCGCGCTCGCACGGCGCTGAGCGCGGCGCCGCATCCCTCTCATTCCATCCGGAGCCTGACCATGAAATTCGCTACATTGCACGACCACACCCTCGACGGCCGGCTGCTGATCGTCTCGCGCGACCTGAGCCGCTGCGTCGAGGCCGGCGCCATCGCCCCCAGCCTGCTGCACGCGCTCCAACACTGGAGCAGCGTCGAGGCTGCGCTGCGGGAGCGCTACGACGCGCTCAACGCCGGCCAGCTGGCCGGCCAGCCCTTCGATCCCGCCCTGTGCGCCGCACCGCTGCCGCGCAGCCCGCAATGGTGCGACGGCTCCGCCTTCCTCAACCACGCCCACCTGATGGCGCAGGCCTTCGGCACGCCGCCCATCCCCGACCTGGAAACCATCCCCCTGATGTACCAGGGCGCCAGCGACGATTTCCTCGGCCCGCACGACGACGTGGCCCTGCCCAGCGAAGCCGACTACATCGACTTCGAGGGGGAATTCGGCGTCATCCTCGACGCCGTGGCAATGGCCAGCACGCCGGCCGAAGCGCTGGCGTCGGTACGGCTGGTGGTGCAGCTGAACGACTGGAGCCTGCGCGCGATGGGGCCGCGCGAAATGCGCACCGGCTTCGGCTTCCTGCAGGCCAAGCCCTCGACCAGCTTCGCGCCGGTCGCCGTCACGCCCGATGAACTGGGCGACGCCTGGCGCGACGGCCGCGTGCAGCTGCAGTTGCAGGTCGCATGGAACGGCGCACCATTCGGCCAGCCGCATGGCGGCGAGATGAGCTTCGGCTTCGGCGAACTGATTGCGCATGCGGCGCGCACGCGGCGGCTCACGCCGGGCACCATCATCGGCACCGGCACCGTGTCCAACGCCAGCCGCGCCGCGGGTTCGGCCTGCATCGCGGAGCGGCGCGTGATCGAAATGATCGACCTGGGCGGCGCGCGTACCGGCTTCATGCGCTTTGGCGACCGGATCCGCATGGAGGCCCGCTGGCCAGGCGCAGAGCATGGCCCGTTCGGCGTCATCGACCAGCAGGTGGTATGCGCGGAACGCAGGTCATGAGTCATATCCTGATCACCGGCGCCGGCGGCTTTGTCGGCCGCGCACTGGCGTCCCGCCTGCAGGAAGAGCCGCAACACCGGCTCACGCTGATCGATCGCGCGTTCGACGGTGCGCCTGCGGCACCGCGCACGCGGCAGATTCCAGGCTCGTTCGGCGACGCCGCGGTGCTGGACGCGGCGCTGGACGAGCCGGCCGACATCGTATTCCACCTGGCAAGCATTCCCGGTTCGCTGGCCGAACGCGAGCACGCGCTGGGCTGCCAGGTCAATCTGCTGGCGACGCTCGCCCTGGCGCACCGGCTCGCTGCGCAAGGCCGCCGGCAGCGGCGCGCGCCGCGGCTGGTGTTCGCCAGTTCGGTCGCCGTCTATGGTCCGCTGGGCGCCGAAACGGTGCATGAAGACCAGCCGCCGCGGCCCGCGATCAGCTACGGCGCGCACAAGCTGATGGCGGAGATCGAGCTGGCCGACCTGAGCCGGCGCGGCGAGCTCGATGCGGTCAGCCTGCGCTTGCCCGGCATCGTCGCGCGCCCCGCCACCGAATCGGGGCACGGTTCTGCCTTCATGAGCCTGGTGATGCACCGGCTGGCGGCAGGCGAGCCTTATGCCTGCCCGGTGTCGGCGCAGGCCACGGCGTGGTGGATGTCGCTGGCATGCTGCATCGAGAACCTCTTGCACGCGGCCGCGATGAGCACAGCGGAGGCACCTGCCTCGCGCAGCTGGCAGCTGCCGGTGCTACGGCTGAGCATGGAACAGGTACTGGCGGCGCTCGAGGAACGCTACGGCGCGCACTGCCGCCAGTTGCTCAGCTACGCGCCGGACGCAGCGATCGAGGCGCTGTTCGGGCGCTATCCCGGCCTGGCCACGCCGGGCGCGCTGGCAGCCGGCTTCCGCCACGATGGCGACGCCGGCAGGCTGATTCAGCGGGCCCTGGTGCAATGCTGATTTTTGTTATCAGAGACCTCGATACCGGCGCCGGCCGGCCCCGGCATCCGGCGCACCGATATCAGTCATCCGAACTTTGGATTTCACGCGCCGCCGCGCGCCCCCTATCATGAGGCGCAACCGCCCGATCCACGCTTCCCCGGACCTCCATGAAGAATCCCGCAATTGACCACCTGCTCGAACGCGAAGCCGCACGCGGCCAGGCGCTTCTGGCACGCGATCTCGATACCTTGTCCAGTCTCCTGGCCGATGAGCTGCTGCATGTGCATTCGAACGGCATCGTGCACGACAAGGCCGCCTACCTCGGCCATGTGTGCGGTCCCTTGACCTTGCTGGCGATCGAACGCCGCAACCTGAAGGTGACGATGTTCGGCGGCGCCGCCTTGATGACGGGCCACATGTCAAGTGTGATGCAGCCGCCCGGCCCCGCCGCGCCGGTCACTGTGGACACCTGCGTCGTGCAGGTATGGATCGAAGGGGCCGGCGGATGGCAGCTCGCCGTCTTTCAGGCAACCAGGCTGCCGATGACCTGAAGGCTCAATAGCCTTCGATATGCTGGCACTCCGACGCGGCGATGCTGCCCATCAGCTGGCGGAACCAGAGATGGGCCGGGTCCTTGTCGAAGAATTTATGCCACTGCATCTTCAAGACGATGACCGGCATTTCCATCGGTGGCTCCAGCAGCCGCAGCGGATAGTAGTTGGCGAACATGCGCGCCAGCCGGGTATGCATGGTCGCAATCCGGTTGGTGCCGATGATCAGCTGTGGCAAGGCATTGAAATTGCCGACCGAGACCGCGATCTGGCGCGACACGCCGGAACTCTTCAAGAACCACTCTTCCATGCTCGGCAGCTGCCGGTTCCCCCACAGGGTCGCGACATGGCCCAGCGACAAGTACTGTTCGGAGGTAATGCTGTCCTTTACCAGCGTATTGCTGGCCCACACCACGCAGCTATAGGTATCGGTCAGCAGCACTTCGCTCGGATGCTCCCCGTCGATGTATTTTTCCGGCATGATCAACAGATCGACGTCACCGCGGTCGAGCTGCTCAAGCGGCGCTTCGCCTGGCGCGAGGATCTCCAGCGTGATGTGCGGCGCGAGCAAACTCAGCTGTCTCGTCACGTGGGTCAGCAGCACCGAGGTCGGATAGTCGGAGGCGATCACCCGGAAGTGGCGCGTTGACTCAGCCGGGATGAACGCCAGCTTGGCGTCGATGGTCGACTGGATCTGGAGCAGGATATTGCGGATCGGATCGGCGAGGCTTTCCGCCAGCGGCGTCGGCACCATATTGCGGCCGACCTGGGTCAGCAGATCATCGTCGAAATAGTCGCGCAGCCGCGCTAGCACGCCGCTGGTCGCCGATTGGCTCAAATTCAACTGTCTGGCGGCCCGGGTAATACTGCGCTCGGCCAGCAGCACATCCAGCGCGGCCAACAGATTAAGATCGAGCTTCTTGTATCGCATGCCTGCCCCGCATATCGAGTTAGATGATTTAACTTGCTCATTTAAATCGATTTCATGGATGGATGGCAAGCCTTACTTTCGAACTGCGGCCGGCGCTTGTTGTTGAGCAGGAACGCGTTGCGCCTCAGTGGGCAAGCCAGGGCCGCAGGCCGCGCAGGCCGTCTTCGTCCAGCTTGCCGGCCGCCAGCGCCAGCCGCACAGCGCGAGCGGAACGTAATGGGTTTCATGGCTGGCGGTGAACACCGAAGGGCGGGAAATTTGCTTCGGCCACAAAAAAAGCCAGCATCCGGGAGAGGATGCTGGCTTCGTTCGATACCGCTCAATCGACGCAAACTTGAGCATGATATTCTGGAGGCGAGGACGGGAATCGAACCCGTCTAAACGGCTTTGCAGGCCGTATCAGGGTCTAAAGAATCAAGCACTTAGCCGAAAACCTCCGTCAGCGCCTCCCAAGTTCGCATGATTCAGCACAGACGCAGCGCGGGGTGGTCGCGACACTGTTGCGCGAGAACACGGCGCTGAGCGCCACTGAATCGGGCGAATCACATCCAGACAAGGCCGGTGCGGCAGATGCGAGCGTGTGCATTGCACGCTCGTCATGGACGCGCTATGCCAGCACATCCAGGCCCTTGCGGTCCACCAGGTTCAGCAACTTCAGCGAGGGGCCGTTCGGATGCTTTTGTCCCTGTTCCCATTTCTGCACCGTCGACGTGCTGGTGTTGAGGTAAGCGGCAAACACTGCCTGGCTGGCCTTGAAGCGCAGCCGAAGGCGCTTGATCTGCGCAGCACTGTAGTCCTGCACCGGCGTCAGGCACAGTGCATCGAACTCGCGCATCGTCGTTGCATCCATGGTGCCAGCCGCATGCAAACCTTGCGCGGTGCCGTGCAACACGTCCAACAGTTTCTCATGCTTACTCATATGCTACCTCGATCAGTTCTTGCGTCTTTAGCGCCTTCTCCAAGGCCTTGCCGTCATATGCCAGCAGGTGCGCCGCCATGTTCTTCAATGCCTGCAACTCCTTGTCGTCGATGTTGTCGCGCTGGTTCTTGGCATATCCGTACAAGAAAAAAGCTTTGTCCTTGACCTTGAACGCCAGAATTGTACGCACTCCACCGCGCTTGCCGCGCCCATCCGCGAGCTCAAGGGCTTTGTTTACCCCCACCCCGCTGCTCCGCTTGTCCAACGCGATGTTGGCGAAGATAATCTCTCGTCCAGGACTTTCAAGAAAACATACTATCGACATGAGCGAATACCAATATTACGAATTTGTAGCCATTGACCGGCCGCTAAGCCGTGACCAGATGGCCGAACTCCGCACCCGCTCGTCGCGGGCGGCCATCACGCCGACGAGCTTCGTCAACGAATACAACTGGGGCGACTTGAAGGCCGATCCGGCGGACTGGATGCGTCGCTTTTTCGATGCCTTTGTCTATACGGCCAACTGGCGCAGTTCTCGATTGGCCATCCGCCTGCCCATCGATACATTCGACGTAGCCGAGTTGACGCGCTTTGCAACGCAGGGCGCGCTGACGATCGAAGATTCCAGCACGCACTGGATCATCGACTGGTCGCTGGATGAGGGCCAGAATGACGATCGCTTCGGCATGGAAACGGGGCAAGGCTGGATGGGGCGCTTGATGCCGCTGCGCGACGAATTGCTGCGCGGTGACTTGCGTCCACTATATCTTGGCTGGCTGGCCGGCGTCGGCGCCGGTGACGTGCATGACAATGACATCGAACCGGACGTTCCGCCGGGGATGTCACAGCTTTCAGCCGCGCAGCAAGCGTTGGCGGAATTTCTGGAAATCGATGCCGACTTGATGTGTGCCGCGGCCGCAGCCAGCCAGGAGATCGAGGACTGCTGGCGCGATGACGACAGCGTCGAGGTCTGGCTGGCGGAACTACGCAAGAATGATATCGAAACCGTCTTCAATCTACTACTGCAGGGCGCCTCGCAACAGGCCGAACGCTGGGTAAAGTCCGAATATCTTGCTTGGCTAAAGGCAAGCGGATCGCGGGAATCATTGCCAGCAAGAGCGCGGACAGTGGGCGAATTGCGCATTCTTGCGATGGGATGCGAAGAGCTTCGCCTGAAACAACAGGGCGAAGAACGTGCTCGAGACGAAGCCGAGCGCGGCAAGCAACGCGAAACCTATCTCATGACGCCGGCCGTCGATTTCGATCGGCATTGGAAGGCGATCGACCAACATGCAGAATGTGGCACCGCATCCGGCTACGACAAAGCGAATCGCGCAATCGCCGATCTTGCCGACGCGTATACGCTTGCATCGGACCGGGATGTGTTCGATAGCGCCTTGGAGTGCTTTATGAAACGCCATTCCAAACGTGCAGCGCTGGTTCGTCGACTGATCGCTGCTGGACTGTGGAAAAAATAGCGAGCACAGCGAATTGCCATCGCAATCGCCTGGACGCTTTGTGATGGCCCGTGCTGCAGCGCTCGGGATTTTCACTGCCCAGCGTAGGCGTAAGGCTGTACCATAACGGCACTGAAAACTGCCAGCGACAATAGGGTTACGCGTGCCTGCTGTCAGGGCCGCCACCAACATTTCGCCTCATCAAACAATGCCCTTACAATTTGAAGTCTTCGACGCCGAATCCGGTGCCTTCGCCTACCCCGACGACTGCTATGACGGTCTACTGGCCGAATTCGACGGCCTTCTCGACGCGCACGACACGGGTGAGCTCAATGACACGCGCTATCTCGCGGCGCTGAATCGGCTACTCGTCGAGGCGCCGGACTTCGTCGACGTGCACGCCCACATCGCGTCCCACTGGCACCGGCACGGCAAACCAAAGAAGGCACTTGACGCGGCCTTACTCGGTTTGAGCGTATCGAACCGCCATATTCCCGAAGGCTTCAGTGGCCGCATCGAATGGGGCCATCTCGACAATCGACCGTATTTAAGGGCGATGCACATCGCGCTGCTGTCGTACATGCGCCTGCGCCGTCACAAGGACGCTGTAAAGATCATCGAGCTTATGTTGGCTCGCAACCCCAACGACAACCAGGGCGTGCGCTTCCTGCTAGGTTCTGAAGCATTACGGGCAGGTGACTTCGATCATGCCCGCTCCGTGTTCGAGGCCGAGGCAGCAGGCTATCCGCCGTACTATTATGAACTCGCATTGACCCACATACTATGCAACGAGTGGGTTTTGGCCGCCACAGCCCTTCGCCGCGGATTTGCCTCCAATCCCTACATCGCGGAAGTCCTTTGTGGCAACGCGAGTCCAGCCCCCCTTGCGGTCTGGCACGGAACGAGCATGGCTGAACCGGAGATCGCACTCGACTACGTTCGGATGTATCGCATGTTCTGGCACAATGTGCCAGACAGCTTTGACTTCACCCGCTGGCTATTCAACCACCCGAAGGTGCTGGCCGAGCGCTCCGAGATTTTGGCGTGCAAGGAAGCACTCTTGTGGGAGAGTGACGCCGCCAAACGCAGGCAATGGGTCGAGCGGGAGCAGCTTCTGATCGACAGCATCGACAACGTGCTCTCCGCCGCCATCGTTTCAAAGCGCACTGACCGGCGCGGCCAAACTATGTGGCCCTGGCTGTACCGTTAGGCCCCACACTTTTCCGGGCATCGTCTGAAGCGTATGCCGGAATAAGGTCCCAGCGTTCATTCGCATGAAGCCAGCACGGATCAGCGTTCGTCCGGAAAAACGCATCGGCATCCATGCCCTCTAACAGGGCAGCTGCGGCGCGCAAGGTTGCAAAGAAATAGCTGCAAGTGCGGACGCACCTGGCGAACGGTTCTCCGGGCGACTTAAGCCCAGAAGAGTTCGTCGTCCGGACTGGCCAAGCAACCCTCGTCTGGCTCCGGATCGGCGATAAGCTCCCACATCTCGTTCTGGTGCAGCCACATCGGATCGGCATTTCTTCTAATAAATTCCTCGACATCCTGACCATCGACGTACCCGGGACGGCGCACCCTCTTTTGGCGCCCGTTGAGGAAAATGGTCATGAACTGCGCCTTGCGCCGGGCCTTGGCGGCCTTCTCGGCGGTGGTGAGTTTGCGCTTTGGTTTTTTAGCCATGTATATTCGACAATTGCAAACTTAGCCCTGATGGCGTGGCTGCGCCGTAGCCGCGAAGGCCATGGCGCTCAGAGCAATCTGCATCTGGCCGAACAAGCCACCAACCGACGACGCCAGGTAATCGTCATGGCCGGCGACGCCGAGCGTTTTCGCGATGGTCGACGAATCGATGAAGCGCGTCATCTGCGCCTTGAATTCTCGGCTCTTGACGATCTGCGGCATTTGCTCGATCGCGGTCGCCAACAGCGCGGGATAGTCCACCACGCCATAGTCCTTGATCTTGGCGACCACGAGTTCCGGAACGAGCTTGGCGCCGCGCGACGCCATCCAGGACAAGTCCCAGATGTCACGGTGGCGAATCTTGGCCGAGTCGGAACCCACCGGCCGCCCTTCGTTATCCAGGAGCGACGTCGGGAATGCCAGCACCTTGTCCGCCATGATCTCGTCGAGCGACTCGGCGTTGACCAGCACCATGGGCATTCCGCCCAAGACATCGTAGTTGGCTCTGAGCGGCACCAGCTCGCGAGTGTGGGCCGGGATGTTCGCGATCTCCAACCTGATTTTCTGCATCGGCATCGCGCGATTCTCCGGCGAGGTCTGGATCGAGATCCACCACTTGTCGACCCGGACATGCTTGATTCCGTCTTCGCCCACCCTGGCCGGCTTGTTGCTGACCAAGACGTTCAGGCCGAAGCGCGCACCGATGCGCTTTTCGACGCACTCCTTAATCCTCTGCATGCTCGCGGATGAGAAATTCACGCCGCCGGCGAAGTCGAGGTCCTCGCTGAACCGATCCGAACCGCGGCACAGCCGCAGCGAGGTGCCACCCCGGAACACCAGGTCTTTAAGGAGCCCCTCCGCGTCGAGCGCCTGAAATATCTCGTAATGCAGCAGCTCCTTCTCCACGACCGGTCGCATCGCCGACAGGCCCGGGTGGGCCATGGCCAGGTCGACCAGCTCGTTGAAATCCTTCATGTCCTCGCTCATGCATCTTCTCCTTGCGACTCGTCTTCGAGTTCGCTTCGATCAATCATGTTGGCATTGCGCCCTACGCGCAAGAGATCGCGGATGGCCGCCCCCTTCGTCGCGATACGAAGCGGGCGGCCTTTGGCCAGCATCGTGCGCTTGATGATCTCGGCCACGCCGCGTTTGGTGTGCGTAAACTCGATTGTCCCGAAGGGGGTGTCGATCACGCCGCTCTTCCCGGTTGTCATCACGGTCATCCGGTTTAAGGGAATTTGGGAGATCGCCCCGTACTCGGACAGGATCGATTCCAGGCTGACATAAGACAGGTGGCCAGGGCGCAGGGCCTTGGCGATTTCCTCCGCGACCCAACGGTTCTTGCCCGTCGCGGCCGGGTTCAGGTAGAGTCCCTTGGCCACGCGCTGCAGGAGGCCGTCCGCGACCATCCGCTGCAAGGACTTCTCCATCGCTTTCTCGCCTTCGTCGGGGAAAATCTTCTCAATATCGCGCCGGGCCAAGACATGCACCCCGCGCCGATCCAGCTCTGAAAGCTTCCGGATCAGTTCGATTTTCTTCATTAAGTATCCTCAAACCCGAATTTAATGTAGGGAATAATAAGACTTAGTATAAACCTGTGCCAAACCGAAGTCCATTTAAGTGTCCCCTTCCCCTATATTTTAGTAGGGTTTTAGTTTACTTCCTGGCACTCTAGGGATTTCGGCCGACGGCAGCAGTGCCGGGCGAGCCGTTTGGTGGCAACCGCATGCGCAGCATGGGCGCTCCGTCAGGATCTTGGTGCGCGGCGCGGCGAACAGCCTTGGAAAACGGCAGTGCAGACGCAAAAAGCCTCCCAAGGGAGGCTGTTTGTCTGGCCGACCTCAAAAGCTACTGAGATCGTCCTGTTATGCTGGAGGCGAGGACGGGAATCGAACCAGTCTAAACGGCTCGGCGATCCGGCGGTCGTTCAGGCGAATATGACTTCCTCGCGCCCCCAATCGCAGGCAATCGTGGGCCTTACCCGCCAATCTCGGATGGCCGGCGAAAAGCCGACTTCACCTTTTCGCATTCTTCAGTTGGCACGTGCATGTCATGCTCAAAAAACGTCCGCCACTCGCGCACTTCGCCCGCGATCCGGTCAACGATCTGGCGTGCCGCCCTCAAAGTCAAACCAAACTGCCCGGCATGGGACAACGCATTGTCCAAAGTGGCCAGCCGCCCCTGTGCACCGACGCCGAGATGCAAGAACCGTTCGCTGCCACCTTGCGGCTTGGGCAGGACGTCATAAAGCGGGCTCAGGCCCCAACCCTCGGCCTTGTCGTCCCACACGAATGCGTGGTTGCGTAAATGGTCATCGTCATTGCTGACCAGGATATTGAAAACCATCCGACCAAACAGTTCTTCCCGATCTGCCTGCACATGTTTCGCCGCGCCCTGCTCGGACAGCTTGCGCGCGATCGCAGCGTAGCTGGTCGTGGGGGATTCGCTTTCATGGAGGCCCATCAAGGTCAGTGCGCTCACGACGTGCCGGCGGACCATGATTCCCGTGCTGGCGACATTCCGGTCGAACCGCTCGATCAGCATGATTTTCTTGTTGTTCAGGACCGTCAGCAGTTGGGTAGCCGGCACGCATAAACCGCATCGCCGCGCCAGTTCGAGGCATGCCTGCTCGATCGTCGGGACATTGAACGTGTCGCCCTTGGCCTCGAACTTGGCCAGCCACGCCTGCCCGGCGCTCATGACGACAGCCTTCGGCCGTGCCCCACCCATGCTGGGGCCGGCATCGAACAGCTGGCGCAAGTGGTCGGGAACCGGCTCGTGATTTTGCACCTTGTCAGCCGCCTCCAGCAGGTAGGGCAAGTGCGCAACGCCCGGCAGCGAGCGCAACTCCGCTTTCGCGTGGATATCCGGGCGAAAGTCCAGGGCGCCGAAACGGTTGGCGCCCGCATGCATCAGGTATTCCGACTCGCGCAGGCTGTTTGGCTCGGCCCTGAGCTTATTTTCAATGACGCGGCGCCCCCAGGCGTCGGGCATCGCATCGCGTACCGCGCCGAACATCTCGAGGCCATTGATTGGCTGGTAAAGCTGCTCGCTACCTGGCCTGGCATTCGACAGCGGCAAACTGGCCGGATCAACTAGCGCGGCATTGCGCCGCTGCAGATAGCGCTTGCCGTAGCCGAAGGTGGAGGACCTCACTCGACTGCCCTCTTCTTCAAGCGTCAGCCGTCCAGCGGGCACCTCTTCCATCTCGCCCGCGAGGAAGATAAATATGGTGGTGCTCCATAAATTAGAAGTCATAGTCGTCGCCGTCCTGGCCGGCTATCTTCCGCCCAGATGCCCGTTTGCGCAGGCCACGTTCGATCTGGCGCTCCCGCTCGACCTCTCCAAGCGTGTCGGATTCAGGATTCGAGACGCTGCCGAGCAAATGCAGCAGATTCGAGGTCTCCAGAGCGGAGAGCCAGGCGCCCATGCGCACGGCCACATCGCCGCGCTCGAGGCGATCCAGCGTGGGCGCACTGATGCGCGCACGCTGGGCGAAGTCTTCACGCGTCCTGTTTCGTGCCAGCCGTGCCTGGCGTATGGCATTGCCTAACTTACGCGCCGCTGCCAGGGTGGCGGGCGTGGCAAAGCTTACTTCTTGTTTTTGCATACAACACTCTTATTTGATGAGATATTGCCATAAGTAATCAAATATGATCAGTTTCTGTATGCTAGCATAGAATAATCATATTTGATTAAGCCTTATCACAAATCATCAAATATGAGTACATCCAGCGCTCGCCCGGCGCGGTGTTGGTGCAGGCCGCACGCCTGATAGCTGTGCCGGTTACCGGAAAGCGGTTAATGAGCGGCCTTGTATCTTTCGGTTTCGCAGACCGGTACAATCCCGTCCGACTTCAACAACACGGAGCCGGACATAACAAGCTGGAATCGCAAAGTTTGAAGGAGCCCGCCTGGCGAGGCCGTTTGCTTCGTCCAATATACATTTGTGGCGCTACTTATCATGTACCTGGATAACAGGCTTTCAGCCGACGGGCGGCAGGGACTGCCGGGCACGGATGACGTTAATCAGGGTGCGCAGCGCCGGATGACTGTGGCGCCGGCTGCTGTAGTACATGTGGAAAGGCTCGCCGCGCGCGGCGAACGCATCCAGCACGATGCGCAGGCTGCCCTCGGCCAGTTCGCCCACGATCCTGGATTCGAGAAGATAGGCCAGGCCCGCGCCGGATTTCGCCACGGCGATCGTCGTGGCGGTATCGTTGATCGTGATCGGTCCCGGCACACGGATCCGTCGCCGTTCGCCGTCGATGTCGAATTCCCACTTGTAGGCCGAGTTGTCGCCGAGCAGCAGCTGCAGGCACCGGTGTTGCGCCAGGTCGTCGGGATGCGCCGGCTCGCCGTAGTTAGCCAGATACGCCGGGGCCGCCGCCACGACCCAGCGCTGGGGGCCGCTCAGGGGCACGGCGACCATATCTTCCGGAACGTAATCCCCATACCGGACGCCGGCAGCGTAGCCTTCTTCGACGATATCGATGGGCCGGTCTTCCACGACGACGGTCAGCCGTACGTCGGGAAAGATACGGGCAAACGCCACGATCGCCGGTTCGATCAACAGATGGGCCGCGTCCGCGAACACGTTGATGCGCAGTTCGCCATGGGCCGGCATGGCCGAGTCGATGAACCCGAGCGCCGCACCGATCGCGTCGAAGCCGTCCCCCAGGCGCTTTGCAAGCTCGAGGCCGATATCGGTCGGGGTGACGGAACGCGCGGAACGGTTCAGCAGCTTCACGGCGAGGCGCGCTTCCAGCCGGCGCATGGCGTGGCTGGCTGCAGAGGGCGACAGGCCCAGCTGGATGGCGGCCGCCTTGAAGCTGCGCGTGCGCACGATGGCGAGGAACAGGCGCAGGTCGGCGAAATCGACGCGATCGATCAGGGACATGGTTGAGAGAGAATCATCGCCGCGATGAATGCGGCTCATCTTCGAATGATAGCACTGCGGCACGGCTGGGCGGTATAAAGATGGCTCGACAACTCATTCGACCATGCCCATGTCATCTCGCAGCGAACTCAACATCCCGGACCTTGCCGGCAAGCGCATCCTCGTCACGGGGGCCTCGGCCGGCATCGGCGCAGCGGTTGCGCTTTCTCACGCGCGGGCATGCGAAGGAGTTCGTGGCCGACGGTATCCGCGTCAACGCCGTCGCGCCCGGGGTGATACAGACGGCCTTCCATGACCGCTACCCGCCCGCCGGCCTGCTGTCGGCCCAGGTCGGCACGATCCCGATGGCGCGCGCCGGCACCCCGGAAGCGTGCGTGGGCGCATACCTGTTTCTCGCTTCGAAAGAACTGTCCGGCTATCTCACTGGCCAGGTCATCGAAGTCAATGGTGTACAACTGATGGTTTAAGGAAAAAAACATGCAACAAAGAAAACTGGGCCGCACCGGTGCGGCAGTCTCGGAAATCGGCTTCGGCGCCTGGGCGATCGGCGGCTCCTGGGGCGATGTCAGCGTGCAGGACGCCAAGGGTGCGCTGCATGCGGCCCTCGACAATGGCGTCACGTTCATCGATACCGCCGACGTGTATGGCGACGGCCGCTCCGAACAGATCATCGCGGACGTGCTCGCGGAACGCGGCGGCGAGCGGCCGTTCGTGGCCACCAAGGCCGGGCGCCTCCTGTCGCCCCACGTGGCGGAAGGCTATACGAAGGCCAATCTGACGGCATTCGTCGAGCGGTCGCTGCGCAACCTGCGCGTCGGCTGCCTGGACCTCGTGCAGCTGCATTGCCCGCCGACGCCGGTCTTTTATCAGCCGGACGTCTTCGCCGCCATGGACGACCTGGTCGCGGCCGGCAAGATCCGCCACTACGGCGTCTCCGTCGAGAAGGTCGAAGAGGGCCTGAAGGCCATTGAGTACCCGAATGTCGCCACCGTGCAGATCATCTACAACATCTTCCGCCAGCGTCCGGCCACGCTGTTCTTCGCGGAAGCGGCGCGGCGCGACGTCGGCGTGATCGTGCGCGTCCCGCTCGCGTCGGGCCTGCTGACCGGGAAGATGAGCGCCAGCACGACGTTCGCCGCGGACGATCACCGCGCGTTCAACCGCGAGGGGGAATCGTTCGACAAGGGCGAGACGTTTGCCGGCGTCCCGTACGACCTCGCGCTAGAGGCCGTCGAACAGATCCGCGGACTGGTGCCGGGCGGCGCGACGATGGCGCAATTCGCGCTGCGCTGGATCCTGATGGAGCAAAGCGTCAGCACGGTGATCCCGGGCGCCAAGAATGCCGCGCAGGCGTTCGCGAACAGCCAAGCCAGCGCGCTGGATGCCATTTCGCCGGAGGCGATGGAACAGCTGCGCGCGCTGTACCGCGAGCGGATCGCACCCCACGTGCATCATCTCTGGTGATCGTCGGGCAGCCCCTTCCCGTAGTAGCGGAAGGGGCGAAAACCATGAGGGCGGCGAGGACGCGACGCACATCAAGGCAGGCACGATGAGCCAGTCACGTCGCTAACGCCGACTGATTGCCGCTGACGGTTACCAGGGCGTCAAGAAACGCGAAGAAAATCTTGGGACGACAGTGACTTGGAACGTGGCGATGGGGCGCAGCAAACGCCAGGCGCTCCCGAAGTACAAGCTTTGATAATGTATGTTATCAATAGCGCCCTCCTTAAGCGGCTCCAAGAGCCGTATCAGAACGCGATGAAACAAAATCTTATGACGAGGAGTTTTACGGGTTATACGGAATTATCGCTGTTCCGTATAACGACTTTGCTCCCCGAAATTTCCCACATACCATTTTATTGTTCAGGTAAAGAAATGTCATTCCGTTCAATGACTTATCGGCATCGCAGGGACCTTGTTAACAACGTTGTCCACAGCAGCTGTGCACAACTTGGTACTGACAGTGTGAAAAGGGAACCGCGGTAGCAAAAAGCTGCAAACCGGCGTATGGGAAATATGATTCGGCCACAAAAAAAGCCAGCATCCCGGAAGATGCTGGCTTCGTTTGATACTGCTCAATTGACACAAACTTGAGCATGATATTCTGGAGGCGAGGACGGGAATCGAACCCGTCTAAACGGCTTTGCAGGCCGCTGCATAACCTCTTTGCTACCTCGCCAGAGACAGTGCTGCTTCCCCCTTGGGGGAAAAAAAAGGAAGCCAGGCTTCCCTTTACATATTCTGGAGCGGGAGAAGAGTCTCGAACTCTCGACCTCAACCTTGGCAAGGTTGCGCTCTACCAACTGAGCTACTCCCGCATTGGAGTCCTGCTATTCTACTACGAAGCCTGTCCAGTGAAACTGGAGCGGGAGAAGAGTCTCGAACTCTCGACCTCAACCTTGGCAAGGTTGCGCTCTACCAACTGAGCTACTCCCGCATTTGCACTTCTTTTACTGCCAAACAAAAATTATAACATGCCGGACATTTGGAGCGGGAGAAGAGTCTCGAACTCTCGACCTCAACCTTGGCAAGGTTGCGCTCTACCAACTGAGCTACTCCCGCTTCGTCACAACAGGCAGGCATTATAGACGATCTGGACCGGATGTCAAGGTCGCTTGCCCGAGAAACCTTGCTAGTGCAGCTCTGCCTTTTCCTTGATCAGCGGCCAGGCCAGGCGCATGTAATAGAACATCGACCACACGGTCAGCACGGCGGCGATGACCATCAGGTAAGTACCCCACTGCTGGGTATCAATGACGCCCCACAGCATGTCGTGCCACAGCAGCAGCGGGATCGCGGTCATCTGGGCCGCCGTCTTGATCTTGCCGAGCGAGCTGACCGCCACCGAGCTCGATGCGCCGATCTTCGCCATCCATTCGCGCAGCGCCGAAATGGTGATCTCGCGGCCGATGATGATGAAGGCGATGAAGTGGTCGACGCGGTTCAGGTGCACCAGCACCAGCAGCGCGCCGGCCACCATCAGCTTGTCGGCCACCGGGTCCAGGAAGGCGCCGAAGGCCGAGGTCTGGTTCCAGCGGCGCGCCAGGAAGCCGTCGAACCAGTCGGTGACGGCGGCGATGACGAACACCAGGGTGGCGGCCAGGTCCTGGTCGGAACGGGGCAGCCAGTGGATCGGCAGGTAGTACACGCCCACCACCAGCGGGATCAGGGCGACACGCAACCATGTCAGGAGAATCGGGATGTTAAAAGGCATAGGGCTCGGGGTGACTGGTTTCGTAGTGGTGCTGGCTTGGGCGCTAGTCTACCTTGCTTATGTGCATATGGCCAGAATTGGGGGGGCTTGTGGCGACGCCGGTGAGTCCGCAGGACGCTACCCACCAGCTCAGTGGAGCTGCTTGTAGATTTCCTCGGCCAGCTGGGTCGAGATGCCTTCCACCGACATCAGGTCCTCGATGCTGGCGTCGACCACGCCGCGCAGGCCGCCGAAGCGCGCCAGCAGCTTCTGGCGGCGTTTGGCGCCGATACCCTCGATCTCCTCCAGGCGCGAGGTCTGGCGCGTCTTGGCGCGCTTGGCGCGCATGCCGGTGATGGCGAAACGGTGCGCCTCGTCCCGGATCAGGGCGACCAGCATCAGCGCCGCCGATTCCTTGCCCAGCTCCTGCGGCGCGCGCCCGTCCACGAATATCAGCGTCTCCAGCCCGACCCGCCTGCCCTCGCCCTTGGCCACGCCGACGATCAGCGAGATATCGAGCCCCAGCTCGGCGAACACCTGGCGCGCCATCTCGACCTGGCCCTTGCCGCCGTCCACCAGCACCACGTCCGGCATCACGCCGTCGCCGCTGGCGACCTTCTCGTAGCGCCGCATCAGGACCTGGCGCATCGCGGCGTAGTCGTCGCCCGGCGTGATGCCGTTGATGTTGTAGCGCCGGTACTCGCCGTTCTGCATGGCGTGGTGGTGGAACACCACGCACGAGGCCTGGGTCGCCTCGCCCTGGGTGTGGCTGATGTCGAAGCACTCGACGCGCAGGGTGTCGAGGTCCTCGACATCGAGCGAGAGCGCCTCGGCCAGGGCCCGGGTGCGCGATTGCTGCGAACCCTGCTCCGACAGCAGGCGCGCCAGCGAGATCTCGGCGCCCTTCTGCGCCAGCTCGAGCCACTGGCGGCGCTGCCCCTGCGGCTGGAAGATCAGGTTGATGCGGTGGCCGCACTGCTCGGTCAGCGCCATCATCAGCGCCGGCTGGTCGAACTCCATGTTCAGGATCAGGGTGCCGGGAATGAATTTTTCACTGTAGTGCTGCGCCATGAAGGCGGCCAGCACTTCGACTTCGATCGGCGCTTCGGCGATCGCCGCGGCGTCGCCCACCTGGGTCGGGAAGTAGGCGCGGTCGCCGAGGTGGCGTCCGCCGCGCACCATGGCCAGGTTGACGCAGGCGCGCCCGCCCTGCACCACCACGGCGATGATGTCGACGTCGGCGTCGCCGGTCGTTTCCATGCTTTGCTGGTGCAGCACGCGCGACAGCGACTGGATCTGGTTGCGCACCGCCGCCGCCTGTTCGAATTTGAGTTCGCCGGCGAAGGCGTGCATCTTCGCCTCCAGGTCGGCCATCACCTCGCTCTGGCGCCCGCGCAGGAAGCGCGCCGCGTTGTCGACGTCGACCTTGTAGTCGTCCGGGGCGATCAGGTTGACGCAGGGCCCGCTGCAGCGGCCGATCTGGTGCAGCAGGCAGGGCCGCGTGCGGTTCGAGTACACGCTGTCCTCGCAGGTGCGCAGCATGAACACCTTCTGCAGGATCTGCATCGATTCCTTGACCGCCCACGCGCTCGGGAACGGGCCGAAGTACTGGTTCTTCTTGTCGACCGCGCCGCGGTAGTAGGCCATGCGCGGCACCTCCTGCCCGGTGATCTTCAGGTAGGGATAGGACTTGTCGTCGCGGAACAGGATGTTGAAGCGCGGCTTGAGCGTCTTGATCAGGTTATTCTCGAGGATCAGCGCTTCGGCCTCGCTGTGCGTGACAGTGGTCTCGAGGCGCGCGATGCGCTCGACCATCATCGCGATGCGCGGGCTGGACAGATTCTTCTGGAAGTAGCTCGACACGCGCTTCTTGAGGTCGCGCGCCTTGCCCACGTAGAGCACCGCGTCCTGGGCGTCGAAATAGCGGTACACGCCCGGCATGTTGGGCAGCTTGGCCACGGTGGCCAGCACCTGTTCGCGCGGATCGGGCGCCGCCGGCGCCGCGCCTGCTGTCACTGCTTCTGTCATGCCTACGCCTCTTGCGTCACGATCACGAAGGCCACGCCATAGTCGGCTTCGTCGCTGATGGTCACCTGCGCCTGCAGCCGGTTGGCGCGCATGAATTCGCCCAGCGCCCCGCTGCACACGATGACCGGCTTGCCGCTCGGGTCATTGAGCATCTGCGCCGAGCGCCAGGTCATCGGCATGCGCATGCCCAAGCCGATCGCCTTCGAAAACGCTTCCTTGGCCGAGAAGCGCGTGGCCAGGAAGCGCAGGCCGCGCACTTCGTTCTTGGCGCTGCGCGCGTGATACTTGAGCAGTTCCTCCGGCCCCAGGATCTTCTCGGCGAAGCGCGGCCCGCTGCGCGCCAGCGCCGCCGCCACGCGCGAGATCTGGACGATGTCGGTGCCGATCCCGTAGATCATCTTGCCAGCGTCGTGCCAAGGCGTGCGGCGACCATGATGGCCTTCATCTCGCGCACCGCGTTTTCCCAGCCGGCGAACACCGAATGGGCGACGATCGCGTGGCCGATATTGAGTTCGCCGATGTCGGCCAGCGCGGCGACCGCCTGCACATTGGTGTAGTGCAGGCCGTGGCCGGCATTGACCTTCAGGCCGTTCTCGACGCCGAAGCGCGCGCCGGCGCGGATCCGGTCGAGCTCCTGCGCCAGCCCGGCGCCTTCGGCCTCGGCATAGCGGCCCGTATGCAGTTCGATGACCGGTGCGCCGGCTTCCGCGGCGGCCCTGATCTGGGCCGCATCGGCGTCGATGAACAGGCTCACGCGGATGCCCTCGCCCTGCAGCTGCCTGACCGCCGCCTGCACCTCCTTGAAGTAGCGGATCACGTCCAGGCCGCCCTCGGTGGTCACTTCCTCGCGCCGTTCCGGCACCAGGCATACGTCCTGCGGGGCGATCCTGCAGGCGAAGTCGATCATTTCCTGGGTCACGGCCGCCTCCAGGTTCATGCGCGTCATCAGCTGCGGGCGGATCGCGACCACGTCGGCATCCTTGATGTGGCGGCGGTCCTCGCGCAGGTGCAGCGTGATGACGTCGGCGCCGGCCTGCTCGGCCAGCAGCGCCGCGCGCAGCGGGTCTGGATAGATGGTGCCGCGCGCATTGCGCAGGGTCGCCACGTGGTCGATGTTGACACCCAGGTCGATTACCTGGCCGGTAGGTTGGAGGAAGCTCATTCGTATTCTCGGGTTAAAGCTGCATCAGGTCGATCAGTATCTGGCGCGTGTTCAGCGGCGCGCCGCCCAGTTGATGCGCCAGCAAGAAGCGCATCAGGTGTTTGCTTTGCGCCTGCGTCAGCGCGTCGCTGTAATCCTCGCGCTCGATGTCGAGCAGGGTCTTGCCGGCCACCACGGGCCAGCTGTCGGCCGCCCTGACCAGGCGCGGCCCGCGCTCCGGATCGACCACGTAGTCGGCCCCGGGGTCGACCGGCGCGCGGGTGCTGGTGCAGCGGGTCAGGTCGGCGGCCACGCCCGTCTCCTTAAGCAGGGCCCGTTCGAATTTTCGCAAGACAATCTGCGCCGGTTCATTGTGCGCCAATTGGTTCAAGGTTGCCACGTAGTGGTCGAACAGCGCCGGATGGGGGTCGTCGCGCGCCAGCAGCTTGACCAGCAGTTCGTTCAGGTAGAAGCCGCACAGCAGGGCCGTGCGTTCGAGCGGCAGCATGCCGCCCACCCATTCGGCGTCGATCAGGGTGCGCAGCTCGGCGCGCCCGCTCCACGAGGTCGACAGCGGCTGGAAGGTCTGCAGCACCCCGCGCAGCTTCGAATGCGGGCGCTTGGCGCCCTTGGCGACCAGGCCGATGCGCCCGTAGTCGCGCGTGAACATGTCGACGATCAGGCTGGTTTCCTTGTAGGGGTAGCTGTGCAGTACAAACCCGGGCTGGCCGGCGATCTTGTCGCGCGGCAGGGCGCGGCTGCGCCTCGGGGCCGGCGCAGGCGCTGCGGCCTGCGTTGGCGTGTCAAGATCGGCGTCGATGATGGCCATGCGCGCGTGGGGACCGCCCTCGCCTACTCGTAGCCGTAGGCGCGCAGGCCCGCTTCGTTGTCGGCCCAGCCGGATTTGACCTTGACCCAGATTTCCAGGTAGACCGGGCCGCCGAACAGCTTTTCCATGTCCAGCCGCGACTGGGTCGATACTTCCTTCAGGCGCGCCCCCTTGTTCCCGATGACCATCGACTTGTGGGTGTCGCGCTCGACCAGGATGGCGGCGAACACGCGCCGCAGGTCGCCTTCCTGCTCGAATTTCTCGATCAGCACGGTGCTGGTGTACGGCAGCTCGTCGCCGACCAGGCGGAACAGCTTTTCGCGCACGATCTCGGAGGCGAGGAATTTCTCGCTGCGGTCGGTGATGTCGTCCGGCCCGAAGATCGGGGCGTTCTCCGGCAGGAAGCGCTTGATCTCGTTTTCGAGCGCGTCGAGCTGGAAGCGCAGCTTGGCCGACACCGGCACGATGGCCGCGAAGTTGTGCCTGGCCGCGGTGGCCTGGGCGAAGGGCATCAGCGCCGCCTTGTCCTTGACCCGGTCCGACTTGTTAATCACGAGCAGCACCGGCACATCCTTCGGCAGCAGGTCGACCACTTGCTGGTCGGCCGGGCCGAAGGTGCCCGCCTCGACCAGGAACAGGATCACGTCGGCTGAAATGAGCGTGTTGGTGACGGTCTTGTTGAGCGTGTTGTTGAGCGCATTCGAATGGCGCGTCTGGAAGCCTGGGGTGTCGACGTAGATGAACTGGGCGTCGTCCACGGTCTGGATGCCGGTGATGCGGTGGCGCGTGGTCTGCGCCTTGCGCGAGGTGATGCTGACCTTGGCGCCGATCAGCTGGTTCATCAAGGTCGATTTGCCCACGTTCGGGCGGCCGACGATGGCGATATAGCCGCAGCGGAAGTGGTCTGGAATGGTCGTGGTGTTCATGCTAAATCGTTTCAGTGTGCGGGAGTTTGGAGGGTTTCGGGGCCGGGGCGCCGGCGCCGTCGGCGTCAAGCCCGCCCTCGCCGTCGCCATCGCTCTGGATGGTGGCGATGCCGGCCAGCTTGAGCTGGGCGGCGCGCGGCTTGGCCTTGCGCCGCGCCGCCGGCGTCTTTTGCAGCGCAGCTTCGGCCACTTCCAGCGCCAGCTTGGCGGCGGCCTGCTCCCCGGCGCGGCGGCTGCCGCCGCGCCCGTAGACCTGGATGCCGAGCTTGGGCACCAGGCACTCGATCTCGAACTCCTGGCTGTGCGCCGCGCCATGGGTGGCGACCACGTTGTAGGTCGGCAGCGAGATCTTCTTGCTCTGTAAGAATTCCTGCAGCAGGGTCTTGGCGTCCTTGCCCAGGGTGCGCGGGTCGACCGAATCGAGGATCGGGATGTAGAAGGCGCGGATCACGTCGCGCGCGGCGTTGAAGCCGGCGTCGAGGAAGATCGCGCCCAGCAGCGCCTCGAGGGTGTCGGCCAGGATCGACGGCCGGCGGAAGCCGCCCGACTTGAGCTCGCCCTCGCCCAGCCGCAGGAACTGCGACAGCTCGAGCTTTTGGGCGATCTCGTACAGCGACTGCTGCTTGACCAGGTTGGCGCGCAGGCGCGACAGGTCGCCCTCGTCGATCGCGGCGAAGCGCTCGTACAGCACCGAGGCCACCACGCAGTTCAGGATCGAATCGCCGAGGAACTCGAGGCGCTCGTTATGCACGCTGCTGTGGCTACGGTGCGTCAAGGCTTGCTGCAACAGGCCAGCATCCTGGAACGTGTAACCTAAGCGAGTTTGCAATAACTGGAGATTCATGTCTGAACTTTGCGGTGGTGCGCCCTTAAGGCTTCGTTATTTCTGATTTCACGGGGGCCTTGCCGCTCCTGTGCGTCGTGCCCGAATACGCGATCAGCAAGGTGGCGTTGGCGACGATCGGGATCCGCTTCTCGTAGGCGTACGAGATATGGGTTTCCCCGTCCTCGCTGGCAAAGTCCAGGTCCTTCGAGGTGATCGACTCGACCGCGTTGATGTCGGCGTTCTTGTCGAAGGTCTGGCGCATCTCCTGCACCGATCCCTTGGTCGCCCTGGCCGCCTCGATGGCGCTCTGGATCGCCCGGTACTCCATGAAGGTCGGGAAGACCTTGGCCGCGAACACGCCGACGAAGCCGATCACCGCCAGCACAAAGATCAAGCCGGTCAGCGAAACGCCGCGCTCGGCGTTGATGAATACCTGTTTCGAACCTTGCATGTGTTGTCCCTTCAAGACTTAGTGTATGCCGCCGATGCGTTTAGGGTTACCCAGATTCATCCAGACAAAAAATGCCTTGCCGACAATGTTCTTGTTGGGCACGAAGCCCCAGTAACGGCTGTCCAGGCTATTGTCTCGATTATCGCCCATCATAAAGTAATTGCCTGGAGGTACGATACAGCTAAATTTTTCGTATGAGAAATCGCATTGCTCCCGCTGCGGGAAATTGTCGACATTGCTCACCTCGATGGACGGCTTGTTTTCCTGGTTCAGGATGCGGTGCGGCTGTTCGGCCAGGTTCTCCACATATTGCTTATGGTAAACAGGACGCTCGTCATCCAGGTAATCGTCCAGCGGGGTGTAAGACACCGCTTTACCATTGACCGTTAAGCGCTTGTTTTCATAGGCGATTTTATCACCTGGCACGCCGATCACGCGCTTGATGTAATCCTGCGTCATATCCTTCGGGTATTTGAACACCATCACGTCGCCGCGCTGGGGATCGCCGACGTCGATGATTTTCTTGTTCAGGATCGGCAGGCGCACGCCGTAGGTGTATTTATTGACCAGGATCAGGTCGCCGACCAGCAGGGTCGGGACCATCGAGGTCGACGGGATCTTGAATGGCTCGTACAGGAAGGAGCGCAGCACGAACACCAGGGCGATGACCGGGAAGAAGCTGCCCGAATACTCGATCCAGGTCGGCTGGCGCAGCAGCGCCGCTTCGATCGCATGGCGGCTGGTGGTGTCGGCCTTGACGCCTTCGGCCGTCAGCTTGGCATTGTGGGCGTCGAAGGTGGCCAGCGCCGCATCGGCGGCGGCGCGGCGCTTCTTGGCGAAGTAAAAAATATCGAGGAACCAGATGATCCCCGTGATCACCATCGCCACGAACAGGATCAGCGCAAAATTACCCAAGATCACTTGCAAGTTCATTTATCGTCCACTTGTAAAATTGCCAGGAATGCTTCTTGCGGGATCTCCACCGAGCCCACCTGCTTCATCCGCTTCTTGCCGGCCTTCTGCTTCTCGAGCAGCTTCTTCTTGCGGCTGATGTCGCCGCCGTAGCACTTGGCCAGCACGTTCTTGCGCAGCGCCTTGACGTTCTCGCGCGAAATGACATTGACGCCGATCGCGGCCTGGATCGCGACGTCGAACATCTGGCGCGGGATCAGTTCGCGCATCTTGGCCGCCACCTGGCGCCCGCGGTAGGTCGCATTGGCGCGGTGCACGATGATCGCCAGCGCATCGACCTTTTCGCCGTTGATCAGCATGTCGACCTTGACCACGTCCGACGGCCGGTTTTCCTTGAACTCGTAGTCCATCGAGGCATAGCCGCGCGAGGTCGACTTGAGCTTGTCGAAGAAGTCGAGGACGATCTCGGCCATCGGCATCTCGTAGACCAGCTTGACTTGGCGGCCGTGGTAGCTCATGTCCATCTGCACGCCGCGCTTGCCGATGCACAGGGTGATGACGGAGCCGACATACTCCTGCGGCATGTACAGGTTGACGGTGACGATCGGCTCGCGGATTTCCTCGACCTTGGTGGTCTCGGGCATCTTGGACGGGTTATCGACCTTGACGATGCTGCCGTCCTTCATGACCACCTCGTACACCACGGTCGGCGCGGTGGTGATCAGGTCCATGTCGAATTCGCGCTCGAGGCGCTCCTGCACGATTTCCATGTGCAGCAGGCCGAGGAAGCCGCAGCGGAAGCCGAAGCCCAGCGCCTGCGACACTTCCGGCTCGTACATCAGGGCGGCGTCGTTCAGCTTCAGTTTTTCCAGCGAGTCGCGCAGCGCGTCGTACTGGTGCGAGTCGACCGGGAACAGGCCGGCGAACACCTGCGGCTGGACTTCCTTGAAGCCCGGCAGCGGCGCGGCCGCCGGCCTGGCGGCGTGGGTGACCGTGTCGCCCACCTTGGCCGCCTTGATCTCCTTGATGCCGGCGATGACGAAGCCGACCTGGCCGGCGGAAATTTGCGGCAGCGGCTGGGATTTGGGACTGAACACGCCGACCGACTCGACCAGCTGGTTCGACTCGGTCGCCATCAGCATGATCCTTTCCTTCGGCTTCAGGGTACCGTTGATGACGCGCACCAGCATGACGACGCCGACGTAGTTGTCGAACCAGGAGTCGACGATCAGGGCTTGCAGCGGCGCATCGGGGGCGCCCTTGGGCGGCGGCACGCGCGCGATCAGCGACTCGAGCACGTCCTCGACCCCGAGGCCGCTCTTGGCCGAGCACTTGACGGCGTCGGCCGCGTGGATGCCGATCACGTCCTCGATCTCGGCGATGGCATTGGCCGGATCGGCGTGCGGCAAGTCGATCTTGTTCAGCACCGGCACCACTTCGACGCCCAGGTCGAGCGCGGTGTAGCAGTTGGCCACGGTCTGGGCTTCGACGCCCTGCGACGCGTCGACCACCAGCAGCGCGCCTTCGCAGGCCGACAGCGAGCGCGACACTTCATACGAGAAGTCGACGTGGCCGGGGGTGTCGATCAGGTTCAGGTTGTAGACCACGCCGTCGCGCGCCTTGTAGTGCAGCGCGGCGGTCTGGGCCTTGATGGTGATGCCGCGTTCGCGCTCCAGGTCCATCGAATCGAGCACCTGCGCCTCCATGTCGCGGTCGGACAGGCCGCCGCAGATCTGGATGATGCGGTCGGCCAGCGTCGATTTGCCGTGATCGATGTGGGCGATGATG